>PGXO01000005.1 GCA_002839185.1 Synergistetes bacterium HGW-Synergistetes-1
CTCTTCCGGAGCCTTGTCGATCATGTCGAACGGCGTAAAGTCCGCTCCGCCATGTCTCGCAAGCGTCTTCGTGATCGCCGCTGTAAGAGTCGTCTTACCATGGTCAATATGGCCTATCGTTCCTATGTTTAGATGCGGCTTGTTTCTTACAAATTTCTCCTTTGCCATTTCTGTCTTGCCTCCTTTAGATATTTCCTGTTTGTTAGATCGTTTGCTATATTTTCAGAAGTTCTTCCGCTACGCTTTTCGGTACTTCGTCATAATGATCAAATGTCATCGTATACGAAGCTCTTCCTGACGTCTTGCTCCTGAGGTCCGTTGCGTAACCGAACATTTCTGCAAGAGGAACAAAAGCTTTGACTATCCTGGCATTGGCTCTTGAACCCATTTCAGAAATTTTACCTCTTCTTGACGAGATGTTTCCCATGACATCACCCATGTATTCTTCAGGCACTACCACTTCAACATCCATTATTGGCTCCATAAGAACCGGGTCAGCCTTTTTAATAGCTTCTTTGATCGCCATGGATCCGGCAATTCTGAAAGCCATTTCGGAACTGTCGACCTCATGGTAGCTTCCATCGACTATCGCGACCTTAATCCCTATTACCGGGTAGCCGCCAAGAATTCCGTTATTAAGAGCTTCCTCAACACCTTTTTGGGCTGCCGGAATATACTCTTTCGGTACAGAACCGCCAATTATACGGTCTTCCCATTCAAAGCCCCTTCCTCCGGCAAGAGGTTCAACTTCGAGGACTACGTCCCCGTACTGTCCCTTACCTCCGGACTGGCGAACAAACTTGCCCTGGGCCCTTGCGGGTTTCTTTATAGCTTCTCTGTAAGCGACCTGCGGGCGTCCTACCTTTACCTCTACATTGAACTCCCTGCGGAGCCTGTCAACAATAATCTCAAGGTGCAGTTCGCCCATTCCGCTTATCAGCGTCTGGCCCGTTTCCTCATTTACTGCAACATGGAAAGTCGGATCTTCCTCAGAAAGAGCGTCAAGTCCTTTTGCAAGTTTGATCTGGTCTGCCTTGCTCATTGGCTCAACGGAAAGCGAGATAACGGGCTCAGGGAATATAAGGTTCTCAAGAAGTACGGGGTCTTTTTCATCGCAAAGCGTATCCCCCGTACGTACCTGTTTGAGTCCCGGTATTGCAACTATAAGCCCTGCCTGTGCGTTCTCCAGTTCTTCACGTTTGTTTGCGTGCATCCTGAGTATCCTGCCTACTCTTTCACGGCGTCTTGTGTTTGTGTTGTAGATAGACATTCCGTTCTCAATAGAACCTGAATATATCCTGCAGAAAGCAAGCCTTCCGACAAAAGGATCGACCATGATCTTGAACGCAAGAGCAGAAAAAGGCGCATCTGCGGAAGGATGGATCAATATCTCTTTTTCTAAGTCGTCAGGATCGTGAGCTATGAGCGGAGGCATGTCCAACGGGCTTGGAAGATATGCGACGACTGCGTCAAGAAGAGGCTGCACACCTTTGTTTTTAAATGCCGAACCGCACATGACCGGTACTATGTTGAGACCTATCGCTGCTTTTCTGATGGTCCTTCTGATCATGTCTTCGGGGACTTCCTGGCCTTCAAGATAGAGGCGCATCATTTCATCATCATAATCAGAAAGGTTCTCTATCATTTCAGACCTGGCAATCTCTACCTCTTCTTCAAGCTGAGGAGGTACTTCTGCAAGATGAAATTCTGTTCCAAGCATGTCATCATAGATTATCGCTTTTCTGGCTACGAGGTCCACCATTCCGGCAAAACCGTCTTCCACACCAATTGGTATCTGAATAGGAACAGCTCTCGCACCAAGACGCTTGCGCATCTGGTCTACAACGGAGAAAAAGTCCGCCCCTACCCTGTCCATTTTGTTGACGAAAGCGATCCTGGGAACATGGTATTTGTCAGCCTGACGCCATACTGTTTCTGACTGGGGTTCAACTCCGCCAACTGCACAAAAAACGGATACTGCCCCGTCAAGTACTCTCATAGAGCGCTCAACTTCAACAGTAAAGTCCACGTGCCCGGGTGTATCAATTATATTGATAAGGCAATCGCCCCAGAAACAGGTAGTCGCGGCAGATGTGATCGTGATACCACGCTCACGTTCCTGGTCCATCCAGTCCATTGTTGCAGCACCTTCATGAGTCTCACCCAGTTTGTGCTTACGGCCTGTATAGAACAGAATTCGCTCTGTCGTCGTAGTTTTACCCGCATCTATATGCGCAGCTATTCCAATATTGCGCACTTTACTCAAGTCGATGCCCTGCATCGTCAACACCACCAAACTAAAACTATTTTGAAATTTTTATTCTTTTTACTACCAGCGATAGTGTGCAAACGCACGGTTTGCTTCAGCCATGCGATGCGTATCTTCTCTCTTCTTTACAGAGCCGCCTTCGCCTTTACAGGCATCTGTGAGCTCGCGGGCAAGACGTTCTACCATTGGTATGCCCTTGCGTGAACGAGAGAAATTGATGATCCAACGAATCGCAAGAGCCTGCGCTCTTTCAGGTTTAACCTCTACAGGAACCTGATATGTTGCTCCGCCAACTCTCCTTGGACGTACTTCGACGAGCGGACGAACGTTAGTCATCGCTTTTTCAAATACTTCTGCAGGTTCGATAGTAAGCCTGCTTCCAGCCAGATCCAGTGCTCCATAAAAAATTCTCTCAGCCGTGCTCTTTTTTCCGCCGAGCATTAGGCAGTTGATGAATTTTGAAATTGCCGGGTTCGCATAAACTGAATCGGGCGGCGTTATACGTTTTTTTACATGTCCTTTGCGTGGCATTTAGGACCTACCTCCCTTTAATAATACAAATTACTTCGGTCTGCGAGCGCCGTAGAGCGAACGGCTCTGACGACGGTTTTCAACGCCGCCGCAGTCAAGAGTTCCCCTGATTATGTGATAACGAACACCAGGTAAGTCCTTTACACGTCCACCACGGACCAGGACTACAGAGTGTTCCTGTAAATTATGTCCTACACCCGGTATATAAGCAGTGACTTCTATTCCGTTAGTAAGACGCACACGTGCGACTTTACGGAGAGCAGAGTTAGGCTTCTTCGGTGTAACTGTATAAACACGCGTACAAACTCCGCGGCGCTGTGGGTTCTCCTGAAGTGCAGGGGCGCTCATGCGACGCCTCTTGTCCTCTCTGCCGTTACGTATAAGCTGGCTTATTGTTGGCAAATAGCTCCCTCCTTCCCTATTAATATATCTTTCTACTTTTTAAGAAGTGCCGCCGCCGCAGTCTTTCTTGTCACGGCGCAAGCTCTTCCCAATTGCAATGATGTTTCTGCCCATTCTACGGGCACTCCTCGTTTTGCGGCCTCTGTCAATATTTCTGCTTTCAGGGGAATATCCGCTTCTTTAGAAATAAAAATCTTGCTTACTCCATCGGCCTTAAGCTTCCTCAGAACTGAGTTTACCCCAGCTATCCTTCTGGATGAAGCGAGTTCGTTTAAAGGCACACGAACACCTCCTGTGCAAAGGCGCACCAGAGTATATTAACAGCGGAAGCCTCCGGTGTCAATAAACACCTTTGCTTCCGCTGAAAATTTTATTTGATTGTTATTTTTTAGGCAAAACTACTTACCCTAGGAACAGTTATTTGTCAGCTAATGCTAACGTTTCAGCATGTACTGAAACCGTTGGTTCTGCATTTTCGGTGATCTCAACTTTCCTGTACCTCTCAATGCCCGTTCCTGCCGGTATCAGAAGTCCTATTATTACGTTCTCCTTAAGTCCTACCAGGTTATCGACATCCCCTCTTACAGCCGAAGCTGCAAGTACCTGGGCCGTCTGCTGGAACGACGCTGCAGAGAGGAAACTGTCGGTGGCAAGTGCCGCCTTGGTAACGCCGTGCACAACCGGTCGCCACTGTGGCTCTTCTCTAAGGCGCCTTACAAAGGATATCCTCTGTATAAGTTGTTTGAAATCCGAAGGTGCCTGTTTCGGACGAACTGTTATGTCATTTGCCCCTGATGAAGCGATGTTGTCTAGGACTTTACTGGTAATTTCCTGACCTGCTTCTGCGACAATGTTTCCTTTTTCGTCCTTTACATTTTCGAGAAGAACTTTACCAAGCGCTCTCTCAGTCAATACCTGTCTGATGACCTTTTCCCTTGTGATTATATTTCCTTCGCTTTCGATTCCCGATATAGACCCTTCGACTATTCCCCTGACAATTGAACCATCAATGCTGTGGATGATATTTTCGATTACCTCCCCATCAGAGTTAATAGCCTGTGTAAGCGGTTTGCCAAAGTAATGCTCGATCAGAACATGATGCATCGAATCGGTCAGGTTGATATGCTCAGGTGATTTCCAAAGTTTTATTTCGTTAATGTTGTTTGCACTCAATGTCTTTATTGCAAGGGAGTCGACCAGCGCATCCATAGGAATGATCACTTTGCCGTCCTTCTCAACATCGGCAGCAAACCATGCCGCGTCTTCGCTCTCGTCAAGGACATTAGTATCCCTTACCAGCATCGGCCGCGGAGGCATAGCAACGATCTTTGCAAGGTCTGTTGCTGAGAGTCTGGTCCCGGCTTTGATAATAACTTCGTCATGTCCTTCATACGTTAATTCCTTAATAAGCTCAAGCCCTTCCGTAGCCCTTCGGAAGCTTGCGTCTCCCAATACTACGCGCAGTTCGCCGTCCTTATCCTGGACCAAAAGTTCCCCTGCTGCTCCACCCGGCTTTAGCATCTCTCCGAGCGCCGCCTTTGTTATCTGATCCGGGGCATCACTTTCTTTTTTGATAATATCTCCCGGCGCATCAACTATTTTACAGTCCCTGAGGAAATTGTATGATTCATCCAGAGAAGCCTGATTTTGATCCGAGATCACCCTGACGCTATCCTCAAGGTCTTCTTTCCATACCAGCTCACCAGAAACAAAAGAACTGTCTCCTTCTTCCAATACCCGAACACGGTTCACCGGCGCAACTTTGCGCAGTATAGTCTCAATGTGTTTATCATTAATCGAGACACCCTGTGACCGGTAAACTTCCTGGATACCGTCAAGCAGATAATGCTGTACCGCCTCAAGACCCTCTACTTCCAAGAGCTGCTGAGGATCAATGTATCCCTCCGTCAATAACATTCCCTTTGATATAGTACATCCCTCTTCTATTCCTGAGAGCAGGTTCTGGGATGCCGGGATATTATAGGAGATCCTTTCCTCAGATCCGTCTTCTTTGACTACACCAATGATCAGTTTTTTCTTGCCATCCATCTCCCTGATCTCAAGGAGGGTCCCTCCAACTTCAGCAAGAATGGCAACCTTTTTGGGTCTGCGGACTTCGAAAAGCTGTTCTATCCTTGGAAGACCCTGAGTAATGTCTTCTCCTGTAAACTGACGAACTCCTCCTGTATGGAAGGTCCTCATTGTGAGCTGTGTTCCAGGTTCACCGATAGACTGAGCTGCAACGACTCCGACAGATTCTCCTATCGCTACCCTTTTCCTCGTTCCAAGATCCCTGCCATAACAGGCTCTGCATATACCATGCCTCAAACCGCATGTAAGAGGGCTGCGTACCCAGACTGAAGTTATGCCAATAGATTCAATGTACTCTGCTTTTTCAGCTGATATCTCTTCATCCCTAACAAGCAAAGGTTCACCTGTAACCGGATGTGGAATATCCCGGAGGCTGGTCCTTCCCGTGAGTCGCTCAGACATGGAAATAGTAGCCTTACCATCCTGTTGGAGGAGAGGGCGTATTTCAACGCCAAACTCAGTACCGCAGTCTTCTTCCATTATTATCAGGTCCTGGGCTACATCAACAAGGCGTCTGGTAAGATAGCCAGATTTTGCTGTACGGAGAGCTGTGTCGGCAAGCCCTTTCCTTGCTCC
Source organism: Synergistetes bacterium HGW-Synergistetes-1 (assembly GCA_002839185.1). Taxonomy (NCBI): domain Bacteria; kingdom Thermotogati; phylum Synergistota; species Synergistetes bacterium HGW-Synergistetes-1. The sequence goes on from PGXO01000005.1 coordinate 5,870, forward strand.
GTGCGTGGAAATGAAGTATTCGAGCGTATTGAGACCCTCTTTGAAGTTTGCTACTATAGGATAACGAATGATCCTTCCGGAAGGGTCTGCCATAAGGCCGCGGATTCCGGCCATCTGGGCCACCTGCCCGCGTGAACCTCGAGCTCCTGAATCTACCATTATCTTCAAAGGGTTGGTGTCCTTCATGCTGTCCATGATCTTATCAGCAATGCGACGTCCAGCGTCAGACCAGAGGATATCCTTCTGTCTCATGTACTCGTCTTCGGTAAGTATTCCCATTTCGAACTGTGAAGTAAGATCCTCTTCCTGTACAAGCGTCACATCCAGTATCTCTTTCTTTTCGGGAGGCACTATTACATCCCCGACTCCAAGGCTTATGCCGCTGTATGTCGACCAGCGATACCCGAGCGTCTTTATCTCGTCAAGCATCTCGACCATAGCGGTCTGTCCTACCTTGTCGTATGCCGTATCCAAAAGTGAGCCCATCTCTTTTTTATTTATGGTTTTGTTGATGTATCTCAGATCCGGATGAAGTGCAGAATTAAAGAGCACACGGCCCGGTGATGTTTCTATCCACTTTCCGTCAACTGTTTCACATTTCCATTCAGGGTCAGCTTTCAGTCTGATCTTCGAGTTAACGTTGACAATTGAATGATCAAGAGATGACATAACATCCTCAACATCAGAGAAGTGGAGTCCCTCTCCCTTAAGTCCGTTTCTCATGCTGGTCAGGAAGAAAACACCAAGGATTATGTCCTGTGTCGGTATGACTACAGGTTTCCCGCTGGCAGGAGAGAGGAGGTTGTTTGAGGAAAGCATAAGCACTCTGGCCTCAGTCTGAGCCTCCAGCGAAAGCGGCACGTGAACGGCCATCTGGTCTCCGTCAAAGTCTGCGTTGAAAGCAGTACAAACCAGAGGGTGCAGCCTTATTGCCTTTCCTTCGATGAGGACAGGCTCAAATGCCTGTATTCCAAGCCTGTGAAGGGTAGGCGCACGGTTGAGCATAACAGGATGGTCTTTGATTATCCCTTCCAGTATTCCCCAAACTTCGTCTCTGCCTCGTTCTATAAACCTTCTTGCACTCTTGACATTTGGAGTAAGACCGCTTTCTACAAGCTTATGCATCACAAAAGGCTTGAAAAGCTCAAGCGCCATCTGTTTAGGAAGGCCACACTGGTATAATTTCAGACTTGGCCCTATTACTATGACAGAGCGTCCTGAATAGTCCACCCTTTTGCCAAGCAGGTTCTGGCGGAAACGTCCTTTTTTACCTCTGAGCAGGTCTGTCAGACTTTTTAGCGGCCTATTGCCTGCTCCAAGCACTGCCTTGCCCCTGCGTCCGTTGTCTATTAGCGCGTCAACAGATTCCTGCAGCATCCTCTTCTCATTGCGCACTATGATCTCAGGCGCTTTTAGCTCCTGAAGCTTGCGAAGACGGTTGTTCCTGTTGATGACCCTTCGATAAAGGTCATTCAGATCGGAAGTTGCAAAACGTCCTCCGTCCAGCTGAACCATCGGGCGAAGATCCGGGGGAATTACCGGCAGAACAGAAAGAACCATCCATCCAGGTTTGCTGTCGCTCTTTCTGAAATCTTCAGCGACCTGGAGTCTCTTGACCAGTTTCCGCTTCTTTTGGCCTGAGCACTCCGCAATATCTTCCCTAAGTGAGGAGACAAGTAAATCGATATCCATCTGTTCCAGAAGTGTATATACACCTTCCGCTCCGATCCCTGCTCCGAAGGTTTTGTCGTAGGCCGCACAAATAGTCTCTTCCCTCTCAAGGATTATGTCGGCTCTGTCGAAAGGGGACTCTCCACCATTGATAACGATATAGCACGGGTCTTCCAGGGTCTCTGTCTCTTCTACCGTCTGGAAGCGTTTTGGGTACTTTTGGTTGTAAAGTCTGTATTCACTTTCGGAAATAACATCATTCTTTACAAAAGGCAGATGGACGACAGAAGTCACTATGAAGGCATCCTGATTGTTCAGGACCGCCCTTTCAAATTTAAGCTCACTGTCTGCCTCTTTCATCGCCTTGATCTTTGATTCAGCGATGATGGCATTGGATACCTGCTCGTCACCTTCTTTGAACATACGGTACGCAGGCTCTGTCTTGAAGAGTTCGTCACCGTACTCACTGAGGATACGGTTGACTTGGGACGCAGTTATTACATCACCCTCGTCAACGTTTATCTCTTCAACCTTTGTGATCCGGAAGGCCTCTTCTGCTTTGAACTTGGGATCGTAAAAACGGTGGATACGCTCTTCAGAAGCCGATATGAGCTTGCCCCTGCGGGCAAGATCTATTCTGCGGCCTTCGCTTACCACCTTATAGACCTTCTCCCTCCGGCGTGTGGGAGCAAAATAGACCACCTTTTCGAGCTCTTTTGTAGAAGCTCCCAGCAACAGGCTAAGCCTGCTAGGGATACCTCTGAGATACCAAATATGTACCACCGGAGCTGCAAGTTCAATGTGTCCCATTCTCTCTCTGCGAACGCGGTTATCTGTGACCTCTACTCCGCAGCGGTCACAGACAACTCCCCTGAACTTGGGGCCACTTCTTTTGTATTTTCCACAGGCGCATTCATAACTGCGGGTAGGACCAAATATTCGTTCACAGAAAAGTCCGTCTTTTTCCGGCCGGAGCGTCCTGTAATTGATAGTTTCAGGCTTTTTCACTTCACCGCTCGAAAGCTCCCTGATCCTTCCGGGAGAGGATAGTTTTGTCCTTACTCCGGCGATTTCGCGATTTACGTTAGCCATTAGATATCATCCCCCTGGTCGACCTTTTTAGGAGCAACATCACTAAAGAGATCCGTATCCCCATCCCTGAGCACTTCAGCTTCTTTATCTGCATCTGTCTCGTGCAGCTCTAACGGACTGTATTCTGCCGCATGTTCATGGAAGAGATCGTTGTCTATTGTTACTTTTGATGGGCGGCTCAAACCAAAATCTTCCTCAAGGCTGTCCACTGTAGAATCAGGCTTGAATGACACATGACGCCTTGATTCCCTGCCGCTGTCATCGTCTTCTTCTGAAAGCACAAGCTCTCCAAATGACCCGTCTGAGTATTTAATCTCAACATCCAGACCAAGTCCTTGAAGCTCTTTGATAAGCACCCTGAAACTTTCAGGGACACCGGGCTTGGCAAGATTTTCACCCTTAACTATTCGTTCGTAAGTCTTAAGCCTTCCTCTGATGTCATCGGATTTGACAGTAAGCATTTCCTGGAGCATGTGTGCGGCTCCATATCCTTCAAGAGCCCAGACTTCCATTTCACCGAACCTCTGGCCTCCGAACTGGGTCTTACCTCCCAGAGGCTGCTGCGTAATCAGGCTGTAAGGCCCTATCGAACGTGCATGGATCTTGTCGTCGACAAGGTGTATCAGTTTGAGCATGTACATTACTCCGACCGCTACCTTGTTTGCCATTGGTTCCCCTGTTCTGCCATCGTAAAGAGTTATCTTGCAGTCGTCTCTCATCTCGGGATATTTAGTTTCCTGTATTTTTTTAACATAAGGCATCAGGTCTTCTGCTGTCGCAGACTCAAATACAGGGGTCACAACCTTCCAGCCATTCTGCATAGCGACAAAACCCATTACAGTCTCGAGAACCTGACCAAGATTCATTCGGCTCGGAACTCCAAGAGGGTTAAGGACAACGTCAACAGGCGTACCATCTGAAAGATATGGCATGTCTTCTTCTGCCATGATTCTTGAAACAACACCCTTGTTTCCGTGACGTCCAGCCATCTTGTCACCCTCTGTGATCTTGCGGAACTGAGCAACATAGACCTTTACAACTTCGTTTACTCCGGGACTCATGTCTTCGCTGTTCTTATCCCTCGAAAGCCTTTTGATCTCTACTACTTTTCCGCCCTCACCATGGGGAACTCTCAAACAGGTGTCACGAACTTCGCGGGCCTTTTCTCCGAATATTGCTCTTAAAAGTTTTTCTTCAGGAGACTGGTCTGACTCTCCCTTAGGCGTTACTTTGCCTACAAGGATGTCTCCGGCCTTGACTTCCGCACCTATTCTGACAATCCCATCTTCGTCAAGATTTTTAAGAGCATCCTCTCCAACGTTCGGTATATCTCTTGAAATCTCTTCAGGACCGAGTTTAGTATCACGTGACTCGACTTCATATTCTTCGATATGTATAGAAGTGTAAAAATCTTCTTTGACCAGTTTTTGACTGAGAAGTATGGCGTCTTCAAAGTTGTAGCCCTCCCAACATACGAAAGCAACCACAACATTTCTTCCCAGAGCAAGTTCTCCCCCGTAGCATGCCTGACCGTCAGCAATAACCTCATCGGCCTCTATGCGCTGACCATTTGCAACTATAGGCTTCTGGTGGATAATGGTACCCTGATTGGAGCGTCTGAATTTGGGCATTGTATAGATATCTTTGTCATTGTCTTCCGTCGTAATCTCAATACGGTCGGAATCTACATATGTGACCGTGCCTGCCCTTCTTGAAACAGAACATGACCCTGAGTCCTTCGCAATGCGATGTTCTATCCCTGTACCCACTATAGGTGAATCGGGGAAAACAAGAGGCACAGCCTGTCTCTGCATGTTGGATCCCATCAATGCCCTGTTCGCGTCGTCATGTTCAAGGAATGGGATCAAAGCAGTTGATATCGAAACTATCTGCTTTGGTGATATGTCCATATACTGCAGCTGTTCCGGCAGTATCTCTATAGTGTTGTCATGATGTCTGACATATATTCCTGTACCGCCGTCTGTAGGCAACACGTGTCCTTCGTCAGAAATTGGCGTATCAGCACGTCCGACATAGTACTCATCTTCGTCGTCCGCAGAAAGGTAAACTATCTCATCGGTCAGCATCCCGTTTACCACTTTTCTCCTGGGACAAACAAGAAAGCCGTACTCGTTGATCCTTGCAAAAGTCGCAAGGGAAGTTACCAGTCCTATATTAGGCCCTTCAGGCGTTTCTATAGGACAGACCCTTCCATAGTGGGTATGATGGACGTCACGAGCTTCAAATCCTGCTCTTTCTCTGCTCAGGCCACCGGGGCCGAGAGCGGAGAGACGGCGACGGTGCGTAAGCTCGGCAAGAGGGTTGGTCTGATCCATAAACTGAGAAAGCTGTCCTGAACCAAAAAATTCCCTCAGTGCAGCAGATATGGGCCTAACATTGATAAGGTCCTTGGCCATCGCGGTAGCAAGATCAGGAGTCGTTGTCATACGTTCCCTTGCTATCCTTTCCATCCTAAGAAGACCGATCCTTACCTGATTCTGGAGAAGCTCTCCAACGGCCCGGACCCTTCTGTTCCCAAGATGATCGATGTCATCCATATGTTCGTTTCCTTCGCGGAGCCTGATCAAACCTTTTATTATCGCGACTATATCTTCAACTGAAAGAAGGCGTTCTGTACTTGGAGTATCAAGGTTCAGCCTTCTGTTGATCTTGTACCTTCCGACCCTCCCGAGATTATATCTGCGGGGATCAAAGAAAATACTGTTGATATATTCTCTGGCATTTTCCATACGGGCCGGTTCATTTGGCCTTAGTTTACGGAAAAGTTCAAGCATTGCCGCATCCGGGGTGGTTGTGTTGTCTCGTTCGATAGTGGCAGATATGGCTGGATCTACATCCCATACCCAGATTTTTGTCCGGCCGCTTTCCCAAAGTGCCTCAAGATCCTCTTTAGTAAGCCTTTTGTTCTTCGGGATAGCAACAGCCCCGTCACCCTCGCCTGATACTATAGCTTCTGCAAGGAGCATTCCTTTTACTTCATCTTCAACGAGGTCTCTTTCTACTTCCTTGGCTCCGAAAAGTGACAGAAGCTCATCCGTGGTCTGAATGCCAAAAGCTCTCAGCATCAAAGTGACAGGTATTTTTTTCCTGTTGTCGATCTTAACTGAGAGCACTTCACCGGGTGCAAGATCAAATTCTATCCATGCTCCGCGATCCGGTATCAGTTTTGCCAAAAATGATTCCTGTCCGGGGATGCCTAATTCAGCGCTTAAATAAACGCCTGCCGATCTTGCAAGTTGATTAACAACGACACGCTCAGTGCCGTTGATTATAAAAGTTCCTCTTTCTGTCATTGCAGGGAAATCACCGAGGTAGATTTCCTCTTCCTTGATCTCGCGTGTCTTCCTGTTGGCCAGCCGAATCGTCGCACGCAGAGGTCTCGACCATGTAAGGTCCCTGCTACGCGCCTCATCCAGACTCATAACCACCGGATCAACATAGTATCTTACGAATTCAAGGGCGAATGAACCGTCATAACTTTCGATAGGAAAAACCTCATCGAAAAGTTCCTGCAGACCTTGTGAATTCCTAACGTCAGGATCAGTATCAGACTGGAAAAACCACTGATATGAATTGCGCTGGACTTCAACAAGATCCGGTAGAGCGATTAGATTTTTTTCCTTTCCAAAAACCTTGCGCTGCTCAAAAGCCTTGCCTGATGGAGTCTTAGCCTGCATGGGAGCAACCTCCCTGATTGGAATATTTGGTAAGAATGTACAATCGTACAAATGGGTATTATAGCAAAAAAGCGACAACTGTCAATAGACAGGTGTCGCCTGTTTTTGATTTGATTGGTGTCGAGGAGGGGAATTGAACCCCTATGGGCGCTAGCCCACTGGATCCTGAATCCAGCGCGTCTACCAGTTCCGCCACCCCGACATCTGAATATTGATATTGATTGAATCAAGCTTGCAACGAAGTGGATTTTATCAGCAAGTTCGATCTTTGGCAAGAAGATATTTCATTTATGATATTTCATTTAAACTGATCGGCGAGGGAACGGGGGAATATTATTTCCAAATGGTTTTTAACTTAAGGACAAATTGTCTTTTTTGTTTGTTCAAATGCTATCTGCCCTGTAAGGTCAGCAGGATGTTTTTCTTTTTTCTGAACTAATGGTCGCAAGTGAGTCAGAAATCTAAAAATATTACTTCGTCTTACATCTAATATACTTTAATTCTGTCAAAACGACGGGCATCTAGATCTGGCAACGATGTTCCGATGACCCGCCGCCTTATTATCCTCTGTTTTTTTGTGAACAAAAGTGAGCAAAACCATAATTATGGGATAAAAATAGTGAAATCTTGCACAACATTATGGAATATATGTTAAAATTTTGATATTGGGGAAGGTCAGCATTCTGTTTATTGGATCGTTGGCCTTAGAGATCGTAATAATAATATCAGGAGGGATTTTGTGTGAAAGTACTTCAGTTAAGAACGGAAAAATGCGTACAGTGCGGAGAATGCATGTCCGCATGTTCCAAAGCGTGGTTTAAAGAAGACAATCCAGCACTGTCCAGGATCAAAATCGAAAACAAAGCCACTTATCCTAATATCAATGTGTGCAATCAGTGTGGCGCATGCATAGAAATCTGCCCGACGAAGGCGCTTGAGCGTGACGCAAACGGCATCGTACAGGTACGTAAAGACAAGTGCACATCCTGTCTTATGTGTGTGGGTTTCTGTCCCTCTGCAAGCATGTTCTTCAATGCTGCGAAGCAGACCGAGCCTTTCAAGTGCATTTCCTGCGGCATCTGTGCCAAGGCATGCCCCACAGGAGCACTTGAGCTCCTTACCACACCGGAATCAAAGTAAGAAGGAGTGACAAAAATGGAAATGAAAGAGATGAAACTTTTATCGGAATGGTCATACGAACCTGCGAAGATCCACAGAGGTTACGCAGGAGAGACTCTTTACGTAGGACTTGGAAATAAAGACGGAAACTACAAGTTTGAAAAACGGCCTGTATCCGAGGACATGAAAGAGAATTTTACCGGCGGACGCGGCTTCGGTCTTAAACTGCTTTGGGACGCAGTAAAAGAAGGCACAAAGTGGGATGATCCCGAAAACGAACTTGTCATTGCCGGCGGTCCCTTCTGCGGGATCACACAGTATCCCGGCACAGGAAAGTCATACACTGTATTCCTTTCACCTGCGACAAAACAGACGTACAACAGCAATGCCGGAGGATACTTTGGTCCTTTCCTTAAATTCTCGGGGTTTGACGCCCTTGAAGTCCAGGGAAAAGCAGACAGACCGGTTGTAGTCTTTATCGACGGAGATAATTTCAAAGTACAGATCTTTGAATCTACCCTTGAAGACAACAACGCATACTATATCTCTGAAGAACTGCACGACTATTTTGCAAAAGACGAACAGGACAAACGCACCATATCCGTTATCTCAACAGGTATGGCAGCAAAGACCAGCTATATAGTAGGTCTTAATTTCAGCTTCTATGACGTCCGCAGAAAGGCCGTAAGACTTAAGCAGGCCGGACGCGGCGGCGGCGGAACCGTTCTCTGCGATAAAAACATTGCAGCAATAGTCGTTAAACGCACGAAGTTCACAGGAATTGAAAATGACCCAGTCGACGTCGAAACAATAATGAAAGCTGGAGCCAGCCTGCACAAGCGCATCCATGACCATGACAACGAGCAGTGTCAGATGCGCGCTGCCGGTACAGCCCACCTTACTGAAATCATGGACGACTACGAACTCCTTCCTGTCCACAATTACAAGTACGGAAGCCATAAAGACATAGGCAACATCAGCTCACACGAATACATCAAGCTCTTCAGCCAGGGAACTGCAGACGGCTGCTGGTACGGATGCTCACTGGCATGCGCTAAGGCTGTAGACCACTTCCCCCTTCAGACCGGACCATGGAAGGGCAAAGAAGTAGTTGTAGACGGACCCGAATATGAGACAGCTGCAGGCCTGGGGTCGAACGTAGGCATTTTCGATCCTCACTGGACAATAGAAGCCAATTTCTATGCCGACCATTATGGACTTGATACGATCTCCCTCGGAACAACAATGGCATGGGTATGTGAATGCTATGAACTCGGGCTCATTAACAAAGAAAATACACATGGCCTTGAGATGACTTTCGGCAACAAGAAAGATCTGATGGAGCTGATACACCGTATAGCCAACGCAGCTGATGATTTTGCGGTTGCGACCGGCTGGGGTATCGAAGCTGCACGTGAGTACTACTCAAAGAACTACGGCGCAGATCTTGAAGTAATGAAAAAGATCGGAATGGTATGCCAGGGACTGGAAGCTTCCGAGTACAGATGCCAGGAGTCAATGGCTCAGTGGGGAGGATACTTCCTCACGCTTAAAGGCCCTCAGCATGACGAAGCATGGCTCATCTTCATGGACATGGTCAACAAACAGCTGCCGACATACGAGGACAAGGCCGAGGCCCTTTACTTCTTCCCCTGCTTCCGTCTGTGGTTCTCTCTCCACGGTCTCTGCAAGCTGCCATGGAACGACATCGAACCTGTCGACAACAGCATCAAATATAAGGGCATTGAGGCTGCAAGGGTACCTGAGCACCTTAACAACTACCTCAACATATACACAGCCATTACTGGCAAGCCGCTCGACAGGGACGGAATGATCCTTCAGTCTGAAAAGGTTTACAACTTTGAACGGATATTCAACCTCCGCATGGGCAAGGGTACTTCTAAGTTCCATGAAGCTCCTGACCGCGGACTCGGCCCTGTCTGGGAAGACGAATGGATGGCAAGGCCCGACTATTTTGACGCCAAGCTTAAGGAGTTCGGTGAGGAGATAGAAGGCAAATCAGTCAAAGAAAAAATCACCCTTCTCCAGAAGCACCGCCGCGCACAGTGGGAACAACTCAAGGCTGCTGTCTACAAACGCCGCGGATGGAACAAGAACGGCATACCGACACTCAAGACGGTGAAACGCCTTGGCATCGATTATCCGGAAGTTGTTGCTCTACTTGAGAAACACCTCAAGCCGGAAGATGAATTCGAGGAAGCATAAGGACAGCAATATAAATGATAACGGTAAACGGGAACCAGTCAGAATGGGAAGAAGGCCTCACAGTTAAGCAACTCCTGGCGAGAGAGAATTATACTTTCAGGATGCTGTCTGTGTGGATCAACGACCGACCGGTCGAAAAAAAAGATTTTCCCACACATCTGATCCCCGACGGAGCAAACGTACAGGTAATACACAACATCAGCGGAGGTTAACTACACCGCATACAATTGCTCAAAATAAAAATGAGAGACGGAATTATCGGTCTCTCATTTTTATTTGAGACATTGTCTTTGTAGTCATATAATTAATAACATTTATTTAAAGGATGTGCACAAAATGTATCAGCTACTTTGGAAGGGTTTCAGGTTCGGGACGCTTTTGCAGGTTGCAGTTGGACCTGTCTGTCTTTTTATATTCCAGACAGCAGCTTCGTCAGGGTTTTGGGCCGCTGAGGCAGCTGTTCTGGCTGTAACGCTGGCCGATCTTTTTTACGTCACAGCAGCAATACTTGGAATCGGAGCATTGATAGAAAGGAGTTCGTCTGCCAGGTATATTTTCAAATATCTCGGGGCAGCGGTGATAATACTCTTTGGGATATCTTCCATTCTCGGGTCTTTTGAAATACACATAATACCGGGCTTCGGAACGTTAACCAGGACAAACTCGGAGAGTGCCTTTATCAAAGCACTCCTCCTTACCCTTTCAAGCCCCCTTACGATCATTTTCTGGGCGGGAGTATTCTCTGCAAAAGCGGCAAGCGGAGAAATGAGCGGCAGAGAAGTATCCTATTTCGGTTTCGGAGCGATACTTTCAACCCTCGTATTCATGTCGATGACCGCAATAGCTGGGACACTTACAGGAAGTTTCCTGCCGTCATCTGTCACCCTTATACTAAATATTCTTGTCGGTCTGGTGCTGATTTTTATCGGGGTAAGAACTGCTGTCAGGAATTAGTCTTCTTATTTACTGTTATCCACTTCTTCAAATTCTTTTTTTCGAGGATCTCTTTATCAAATATTTCTGTGCGTGATGCAAGAAGCATGCAAAGCGGTATTCCAATTCCGAAACAAATAACCGCCTGGCTTATGCCAATGTATATTATCGAATAGAGCACAGGAGTATCTGTAATAACTCCAAGATATGTACCTACAGCCAGTGCATTTATAACCACCGGAGGAACGGCAGCAAGCCATATCCCGGGCATTTTATATGTCAGCCATGCGGCAGCAAGAGTCGCCGCACTTCCTATAACTATATCTATCAGGCCGAACCCTCCTGCAATGTTTGAAAGAAAACAGCCGATAAAAAGCCCAGGGATCGCTTCTGGCATAAAAAAAGGAAGCAGCGTCAGCGCCTCAGCGACCCTGAACTGGACGGGGCCGAATGAAAGCGGAGAAAGCGCCACGGTGAGTGCAGTATACAAAGCAGCGATCATTCCGGATACAGCAATACTTCTTATCATTACAAAAAACTCCTGACAGACAAAGAATGTTGGTATTATAACCCTCTTAAGGCTATAATGACCACAAACAAAAGCATCAAATATATCCTGACGGAGGTACTCACTAATGAACATTACAATGCTGGGGGCAGGAAGTTTTGGGACAGGGATGTCAAAACACCTTGCCGATCTGGGACATAATATTCTAATGTGGACGATAGATAAAGAACAGTCAGAGTCGATCAACAAGTCAGGCAGGAACACTTTTTGCTTCCAGGACACAATCCTGCCGCGTACGATCAAATGCACGATGGACATGGATGAAGCTCTGAACTTCTCAGACCGTGTGATCATGGCGATACCTACCCAGTTTGAACGTGAGGTATGTCAAAAGGTTGCTGCCACCTGCAAAAAGAATCTTCACATGTTGAACCTGGCTAAAGGCATTGAGATCAGCACAGGATATCTACTCCATAAAGTACACGAAGAAGAATCTCCTGAAAATATCTATTCGGCACTCTCCGGTCCAAGCCACGCTGAAGAGGTATTGATAGGGTGCCCCACTGCCGTTGCGCTTGCCTCATTTCACGAAGGAGAGGCAGAAAGCTGGCAGAAGATACTTACAGGGAATAATTTCCGCGTTTACACTTCTGATGATGTTATAGGCCTTGAAGTAGGCGGGGCAACAAAAAATATATATGCTGTCGCAGCAGGGATCTCAAAAGCTATGAAGCTGGGAGACAACGCGCTGGCTGCGATCGCATGCAGAGGACTGGCTGAGATCATGAGGTTCGGCAAGAAACTCGGAGCAAAACCGATGACCCTTTCCGGCCTTGCTGGTGTAGGCGACCTAATGGTCACCTGCTACAGCATGCATTCAAGGAACTTCAGGCTTGGTCTGGCAGTTGGAAGCGGCAAGACATTCGATGCAGCGGCAAAAGAACTGGGACAGGTAGCAGAGGGAGCTTACACAGTTAGAGCGGTCATTGAAAACAGCAAGAAGTTCGATGTTGAAATGCCTCTTGCTGAAGGCGTCTACCGTATCCTTTACTGCGGAGAATCACCCGAATTGATCATGAGGGAACTTTTCTCGCGTCCGCTTAAAGCCGAACAGCTCTTCTGATCGTTTTAAAACCTTACTGACAACGCAGTGGCTTAGAAAATTTATATAGGGACCTGTAATGCTCAGCTGCTGATAAAGAGTAGCTGGGCATTATTATTGAAGTAGTAGCATGTTGATATATTTATACCGTTCTGCAGTTGGTGTCCAGGATCGGAACAATATTTTGCAGGTTAAGTTTTTGAACTAAAGAGGTCCCTAAATATTCACATCAATATATAGATTGACAAATTTATCTATATATCTTACTATGTAAATCACAGCTCAAGGAGGTGGGAACATGAATAAAACTATGAGTCCGTCAATTTTTGATGACATAATATCGATCACAGAATTCAACAAAGGACGGGCGGGAAAAATTTTTGAAAGCGTCAAATCCGGTCGTCCCAAGATAGTCTTTAAAAATAATGTTCCTGAATGCATTTTGATTTCACCGGAACAATATAAGAATATGCTTGATGAGCTAGAGGATCTACAGCTTATCGCGTTGTCTCACGAGCGAATGAAAAATTATGATTCCGAAAGATTATTATCCTCAGAAGAAATAAATAAGAAATATGGTTATAACGATCCGGATATCGCCGATGTTGATGAGATTGAATTTGAATGAGCTGGAAGGTAAGCTATCTTCCCGAAGCCGATAAAGACTTAGAAAGGCTGGATAATTCACAAAGGCTTTTGGTACTCAAAGCAATCACTAAAGTATCATTAAATCCAAAATCGAAATCTGAAGGAGGTTACGGTACCCCCTTAGGAAACAGAAATACAGCAAGGCTGGCAGATCTGTTTAAAATTAAATTAAAGAAATCCGGACTGCGGATCATTTACAAGTTAGTTAGAACCAAGGAGACAATGTTAGTAATAATTGTCGGTGCAAGGGCTGACAATGAAGTTTATATTGAGGCTGATACACGGGCTAAGAAACACCAGCCTCTGTAAAATATAAACAGACTCGTATCGCAACAACATACTCCGAACCTCTGAAAGTTTGTGACCATGTTTTGAAACAATTGCTACACTACAGCTTCACCATGGCTTCACGCGACTGATTCTGTCACAGTTTCACAATCGTGTTCATCCCTTAAGAAAGAACCCCAGCACCTCGTTCAGCGACGAGACCCTGACGGTCTCCATCGGGTATTCGTCTTTCGGACTCCTTCTGCTTATCACAGCTTTTTTGAAACCGAGCCTTGAAGCCTCTTTCAGTCTCATCATGGTTCTTCCAGCAGGTCTCACCTCACCGGCGAGCCCCACCTCTCCAATGAAACAGACATCTGAGGGAAGTGGAATATCTTTTAAAGTCGAAGCAAGTGAAACACACACGGCAAGATCTGCTGCGGGATCCCTAAGCGTCAGGCCACCGGTGATATTTAGATAAACGTCACTGGTCCTTGAATATACACTGCACCTTTTTTCCAGGACTGCAAGCAGGAGTTGGAGTCTGTTGGCCTCAAGTCCCCTTGAAGTACGCTTTGGATAAGGGAAAGGAGAACTGCAGGCAAGCGACTGTATTTCCGCCGCCAGCGACCGTGATCCTTCAAGTACCATGGAAATCGCCACCCCGGAGCTGCCGAGGTCGCTTCCGTCCCAATAAAGCCTGCTCGGATCGAGTACAGGTGATAGTCCCTTATCTGACATCTCAAATATTCCCAGTTCGTCAGTACTTCCGAAGCGGTTCTTCTCGGCTCTGAGCAGTCTGTTCGGAGAGTTTTGTTCTCCGGAGAAAAGAAGAACCACGTCGACCATGTGTTCAAGGAGTTTTGGTCCCGCGATCTGCCCCTGCTTTGTGATATGCCCTACGATCACAGTTGGTATCTGAAAGTTCTTAGCCATCTCTACAGCCATGGAAGCTACTCCTCTGACCTGATTGGGAGATCCCGCCCAGCCGTTTTCCGCATCTGCCCTGAAGGCCTGTACGCTGTCAACGACCACAAAATTATATTCCTCCGCAGCTTTCAGACATGATGCGAGATCATCCTCACAGAGAAGATAAAGGCCTTCAGACATGAGACCCAGCCTTCTTCCCCTGAGAGCAAGCTGTCCGGAAGATTCTTCTCCCGAGATATATAAAACTTTTTTGCCGTTTCGTGCCATTTTTGCGCATACCTGAAGCAGAAGGGTCGATTTGCCGACTCCGGGTTCTCCCCCAAGCAAGACAACTCCGCCCGGCACCCATCCGCCTCCAAGAACCCTGTCAAGTTCTCCGATCCCTGACGGGACTCTTTCCTGCTCCTCAACATCAAGTCCTCGAAGCGGCGATGCTGCCTTTGCGGCTGCAGGCCTTCCATCCTTAGTCATGAGGATGGGCTCTTCCTCTTCCATGCTTCCCCAAACGCCGCACTTAGGACATTTGCCAACCATGGTAAGGCTTACATATCCGCACTCGCTGCACTTATATCTGTTCATATCTTTTTTTGCCATGTTTGAATCCTCCGCATACAGAATATCAGAGCACTGAAGCAACTACAAGTGATATAATAGCGCGCAAACCTCAAAAGAGGTAATATATCACCGTAATATGAGATGGGGTGGCACTTTGTTTTATTTTTACCTGGCAGCCATATCGACCCTTGCGATATTTGTAGCGGCAGGAACCCTCATAGGCGCAAAGACATCCGATCCCAGAGATTATTCTCTTGGTGGGAGAAAGTCTTCCGCTGCGGGAGTCACCGGCATTCTTCTCGGAGCCCTGGTAGGCGGGGCATCCACTGTCGGCACCGTACAGATGGCCTACAGCCACGGGATGACTGCTGTATGGTTCACGCTTGGAGGCGGGATAGGCTGCCTGCTGCTGGGACTAAGATTCGCCGTCCCGCTGAGAAATTCTAATATCACTACAGTCGCTGATTACCTTGCCAAAAGCTATGGAGGAAAAGAGAGCATCTGCGGAAGATCGATATCATTAACTGCGACGATCTCATCGACTCTTGGCACCTTCATATCGATATCCGCCCAGTTTCTGTCATGCATAGCCCTGCTGAAAGGACTTTTCCCCATCTCTTCGTCCACAGCATCCCTGCTGGCCGGTTTTTCAATAATCGGCTTTATTGCTGCGGGAGGTTTGAAGAGCTTCAGTACTTTGGGCGGAGCAAAGATCATTCTGCTCTATTTTGTCCTTCTCTCCTGCTTCGTTATGGCAATAGTAAACGGAGGTACTTTTAGCTTCGTCGCATCACAATTAGACGCTGATCTTTGGTTCAACCCGTTTGGAAGGGGTTTCGTACCTGAGATCGGGTATTTAGCCTCCATGATAGTTGGAGTTTTCACAACCCAAATCTACATACAGTCCTTAGCTGCAGCAAAAGACGCCCAGACAGCAAAAAAAGGGGCTTTCGCATCAGCACTTCTTATGCCTCCTATGGGATTTCTTGGAGCCTGGGTAGGGCTCTCCGTAAAGGCCAGGGGTATAGAAATGAGACCTGATGAAGTCCTTTCCTGGTTCATAATGGACTCTTTTCCTCCATTCTTAGGAGGAATCATATGGGGAGGAATACTGATCACGGTTATAGGATGTGCATCAGGGCTGATTCTTGGAATATCGACAAATATTGTCAAGAACCTTATTCCAGAAAAATTCATACAAAAACACAGTGATAGTGAAATTATGATCCACCGTATGCTGATAGGCGCTATCGTAGCAGCATCAGCCTTAGCGGGGATAACCGGAGCCGGCTCTATGATACTGGAATGGAGTTACCTGAGTATGGGACTCAGGGGAGCCGGTACCTTCCTGCCTTTCGCAGCAGCTGTCATACGCCCTGATTCCTTATCACCCAAATGGGCGCTTGCATCTTCGGCAGCAGGGCTCTCAGGAACGATCCTTTGGGGTCTATCTTCTTTGCCGGGTGACCCTCTCTTCGCCGGACTTGCTGTTTCGGCAGCCTGCGTCCTTATAGGCTTCAAATCAAAAAAACAGTATATATAAAAACAAGCCGGACCTCCTTCTATGATAAGGAGAACCGGCTTTCTTAATTCAGAGACAATAATATTATCTCTTGTATCCTATTATGTTGCGAAGCAAGCCTTTTCTCCAATTCTGGCCATTTTCATCTTCAACACCTGCTGTTTTTGATCCATCTATTACTCCTATGACGCCCCTGCCCTGCTCTGTTTCAGCAACAAGCACCTGCATGGGGTTAGCAGTTGCCGCAAAGACACGGCATACTTCCTGTACATTTTTGATCCTGTCTAGAACGTTGATCGGAAATGAGTTTCTTAAAATGACAACGAATACGTGACCCGCATTGATCGCCTTTGCGTTTTCAATTGCTGCATCTTCAAGATCTTTTTTGTTTCCGTCATGCCTGACCAGGCAGTCACCGGAAGCCTCACAGAAAGCAATTCCGAATTCGATAGAGGGCGAAGATGTCACCAGAGCCTCAAAAATATCCTCGACTGTTTTGATGAAATGGCTTTGCCCTATTATGATGTTGCATTCCTCCGGTATTGTCACCTGCTGTATATCGATACTGATATTACATGACATGATATCTTACCTCCTCAGCTCTTGATATTTACAAGTATATCAAAACCTATATCTTTTGACCTGTATTATCCTTATGGATTAACGTTTTATCGAAGCATGAAAAAACCCCGTACGCAATAACACGCCGGGGTATTAATATTTATTGTGATATTTTTGAGATTATTTTTTCTTTTTCAAGTCAGCGATAACATCGTCGGTAATATCCGTCCCGCCGAAAAAGACCGCTCCCTTGTCAACTACCACTGTTATCTTCTTGGCATTTGCAACTGTTCGTATCGCCAGGTTAATATCCTTGAAGAGCGGTTCCATAAGCTTTCTCTCTTCGTTTGCAGCCTCTGTTCGTTTGTTCTGGAAGATCTGGGCCTTCTTTTTGTCGTCCGTCTCTTTATCGATGGCCACCTTAGCCTCTTCCTGTTTTTTGTTTGTCACATCGCGAACCTGTTTCTGGATCTGTTCAAATTTCGGATGCTGGAACATGATCCTCTGTGGATCAACGCAGCCCATTACATCCTGAGCATATGCCGCACCTGCGATATACAAAGAAAGGAAAAGCACGGACAAAATACTTACTGCTATTTTTCTTGCTGGAAACATAATACCTTTACCCCCTCTTAGTTGGTTCAATAAAAATAGAACATAATAAGTCAACTAGTGAATTCTACCTGTCAATATATTCAAAGTCCACGTATAATTGCGGAATAAAGAAATATCAGCTTCGAAGGGCGGCGGACCCATATGGATTGCATAGCAACTTTTGACACGACTCACATGGCTTTGTTCTTTGAGAAATCCTGCAGGAGCATTGGCTTGAAAGTAAAGATCGTTCCGGTTCCCCGAGAGATATCTTCAAGCTGCGGCCTTGCCTGCAGTTATCCCTGCGAAGATGAAGAGAAGATAAGATCCATAGCCGCAGAAAAAGCCATAGAGGTCTCTGATTACCACAGACTTTAAGAGCTACTCCTCAGGTTCATCCGGGGGAGTGCCGTCTTTGAAATACTTATGCCAGAAAAGTGCTGTAAGTCCCCTCCAAAGCAGATAACCTCCTGATGTCACCGCAACACTGATCCAAATCAGATCCGTAAAACTCAAACCTGTCCTTTTAAGCTCCAGCTGACCGCTCTGCCTGACTTCGGCAGACCCAGGACCAAACCATTTCCAGGCCCAGAACATCAAAAACACAACTGCCACTGCCGTCAGGATGTTGTTGATCGTTTTTTTCGGGATCTTATCAAAGTCCATATTTACACCGCCTTTAACATTACTTGTTATTTTCTTTTAATTATCCTGTTCAATATCTTTTCCAGGTGGAAGCGTATTACTCTGCCGTATGAGAACCCTTCGAAACGGCCCGTTATTCTTGTCTTTCCATCTACGCTCCGTCTCACAAATGTCCTTGCTTTTGGCCTGAGCATCACCTGGCTTGGATATAGGCTCCTGTGACCCGCGACTACATAAGAGACCGCGCATACCAGACCGGCAAAAGGAGCTATCGGAGCTCCAAAAAGCTCCATAGCCAGAATAGTTGATGCGATCGGTGTATTCGTAGATCCTGCAAGCACTCCTGCCAGGCCCAGCGCACTGCTGACAGAGGGATCAAGACCGAATATATTCCCAAAAAGCGAACCGGCAGCGGCACCGACAAAGAGCGTAGGTGTAAGTACTCCTCCGCTTCCTCCACATGATAATGTGACTGCCATGGCAAACGACTTAAGGGCAAATGCCGCTATCGGGACGTTGCCTCCCCTTATCGCTTCATCTACTGTTGCCATTCCAAGTCCAAGGTATCTGCTGCCAAACACGGCGCTAATTGCAAGAAGTATGGTCCCGCCAAGAAGCGGTTTCTGCCAGTCAGGTATCTTCAAAGATTTAAATTTTTTATCCACCGCGTGCAGACACTCTATGTGGAATACTGAAACAGTGCCGAAAAAGACACCGGCAAACAACGACCAGCCAATCAGACCGGGAGCAAGAAGAGGAACGTTGACGGTAAATTCAGGAAGATGCCCCGCACCCAAATATGCCGCTGTAAAGCATGATACGATCCCGCTTATGAAGGATGGAAGGAGAACATCGTAGAACATCTGTCCGACGAAGAGGACCTCCACTCCGAAAACTGCTCCTGTTATGGGAGTCCCGAAAACTGCGGAAAAACCTGCGGAAATACCGCATATTACAAGTTTTTTCCTGTCAGATTCATCAAGCCTGAATATCTTGGAAAGACCGTACATCAGCCCTGCGCCTATCTGCGCACAAGGACCCTCTTTTCCTGCCGAACCTCCCGCAGCTATGGTTACTATTGTCGCGATCAGTTTTACCGGTACGACCTTGATATCGATAATTCCTGCCCTGCGATGAACAGCGTCGATAACTTTCTCTGTTCCGTGACCTGCCGCTTCAGGCGCAAGTATTCGAACAAAATAGAGGCTGAAGAGGAGCGCGGGGAAAATAAGTAAGTATCTCCAGCTGCTGAAGGAAGAAACGTATTCGATAGCCCAGTCAAGCGAAATAAGAAAGCCTGCAGTCACTGCCCCGACGATCACACCTGCCATGATCGAAAAGAAAGACCACTTTAAAAGAGAACTTAGGAGCCAGAGTTCATCCCTGACCATTTTTGTGTCCATTTTCATCACCGCCGTTAATTCTACCACTTTATCGCAGCTCTCCAGGGATCAATAAAATAATACCAGAGATAATCCAAAAGCATATTTAGAGTATAATCTTCACATTATGAAAGAGAGCAAATTGCCCACACTCCAGAAAATAATAGCCTGCTTTTTTGCGCTTGTATTCATAGCCTCAATAATTTTCATTGGCTACAGGATATATTCCAAACCTGCATATGAGGTGCACGAGAAAGAACAGGCGAGGCTGCTTGCGATTTCCGCCGTATCCCTCTTTTCAGAGAAGACATCCAAATACCCCGGCATTTGGGCAAAATTTGAAAGCAACGAAACTGAACTGATGATCGATCACATGAGAATAATGGGAAACTGGGTCGTCAAAGTAAATTTCATAAATAAAGGAAGCCATATCGATGTTCTGTCATCTGTAAGCTCCGGGTGGAACTCAAGAAGCCCTCAATCCGCAGAAATCAGAGCAAAAATATTTAATGACGGCAGCATGGAATTTGAAGACGGAGATACTGCTTCGACATCCGCCGACAGGATCAAAATCGACAGGCTTAAGACTCTTGGCAAGATACACAATTTCAGATTCCCCGACGAACAGAAAAAAGTGCCTGTTTTGATAGATGCTGAGGAGTTCCTATTTACAGATCCTGAAGGGAATGAATTTCTGGTTTTAAAAGATCCTCTAAAAATCAGTCAGGATATCCTGCCAACAGAATAAATCCTGATCCTCTTCAGCCGCTTGCCGCCATAGGGTATATCTCCAGGACATCACCTTCAGAAAAACTGTAGTTCCAGGGCTTTGTCCTGTTGTTGACTACAGGAAGGATGTTCTCTTCTTTTCCGATCCCGGATCTTACAACATAATCCCTTATAGTCTCACCTGCTGACGGCATAAGTACGGAACTCTCATCTACACCGTAAAGATCTGCATACTCGGGTCTGATTTTCAGTCTGATCAATAAAAGCACTCCTTGTCAGCTTAGTCCAAGCCTCTCTATCGTCTCCGGTTTTGGGACCCCGTCATCGTCCCATCCGCGCACCCAGTAATATTCATCAAGCATAGGTTCAAGGTCGGGAGTGTAATCACCGGTCCCCTCATCCCTTCGCGGTGTAGAAAGGATGCGCTCAGGCAGTCTGTCATCTTTCCTGCGCAGACCAAGCCTGATGTTGTACAGCCGTTTAAGATTAAAGATCCTCTCACCTGTCTCTGCCATCTCTTTGACAGACGTCTTAATGCCTGTCACTGCTTCATACCATTCGCAGATCTCAGTCACGTTGACACCGCCGTAAATCGTAAACTTGCACATTTTGAGGGAGTCCATCAGCCCCATGAGATTCTGGGCATGGAAGTTCAGAAGTCCTTCTCCGCCTTCAGTGTATCTGGCACGCGGTTTTTCATATCCGAACTCCGGCATGACGGCAGTCTTTTCGAAGAAATATGCAGAACTTGTGAGATGGCAGGCTCCCCTGTTGCTTGTGGCATATCCCACAGCCATCGTATTGAAACAGCGGGGGTCATGAGCGGGAAGGGTCAGTCCTTTGACATGGACAGCAAAACCCTCTGTCCCTGGCATCTTTGCGGCCATTCCGGCTACTCCGAGGCCAAGAAGTTTTCCGACGCCTTCAGCCCTGCATATCTTTTCCGTCAGTGCGACAAGCGCTTCTGCGCTCCCCCATTCCGCACTGATACCGTCAAGTTCGTCCAGGGAAAGGAATCTCTTCTCAAAACATTCCATCGCCATAGCTACTGCGCTTCCAGCCTCAATGGTGTCCACACCATGCCTGTTGCAGAGGTCCGCTGCGTAGGTTATTGCCTCAAGGTCGTTCACCAGGCAGGAACCGCCCATAAGCCCAAGCGTCTCATATTCCGGGCCGGCGCCTTTGACTCCCGCCCATCTTCCGCTCTTTATCTCCACATCGCGCCCGCATCCGATCGGACATGAAGCACAGTAATAATTTTTCTTCAGTATGGTGTCTGCCATAACCTGTCCGGTAATTTTTTCCGCATCGGGCCAGTTTCCCCTTCGCCAGTTCTGCACAGGAAGATCGCCCATCTTTTCTGCTGCAGCCGTTCCTCCGGCTGTACCAAGCAGCTTCATACCTTTCATCTTTTCTACTAGAAGAGGAACCATCTTCTTTTGCTGGACCGTCAATCTTGCAGGGTCAGCAATCTCTGTATCTCTGCTTCCGATAGCTGCAACGGCTTTGAGCCTCTTGGATCCCATAACTGCTCCGAATCCGCATCTTCCGCTCATCCTAGCGTTTTCACCGTCATGGCCTATACAGGATATTGGTACCATTTTTTCACCGGCGATACCAATGCAGGACGTCTCACAGGAAGGTCCGAACCATTCCTTCAGGTGTTCGTCCGTATAAAAGGTATCCTTGCCCCATAGGTCGCCTGCAGGCTCTATGGTCACGTTCTCGTCCTTTATAACAATGATTGCCGGCTTATCAGATATTCCTTTGACGATGAGCCCGTCCCAGCCGGAACGCTTGAGCGCTGTTCCAAACCTGCCGCCCGCGTCGCTCTCGCCGAATATCCCCGTAAGTGGTGATCTGGAGGTTATCTCGTGACGCCCGGAGGTCGGTACCTTAGTTCCTGTAAAGGGTCCAGTCATCCATATTATCGGGTTATCAGGACCGAGAGGGTCTGTCTCAGGTCCTGTCATGTCGAACAACAGCCTGGCACCTATCCCGCTTCCGCCAATGTAATCCCTGTACAGTCTTTCGTCAGGAGTTATTGTAGTTATGGTGCTGGCGGACAGGTCGATGGAAAGGATCCTGCCCCAATATCCTTTCATGCTAGTACCCAAGTTCTTCGCCGACTATTATGACATGGCATTCACGCCCAAATGGGGGGCGCTCCATCATGGTCACTATCCTGCAAACCCTCTCATGGCTGTTGCAGTTTACGCAATGGCCTACAGCAGCACATGGTACCTTGTAGTTAAGACGTATAACATTAGGGGGAGTAGCTGTATTACGGGCCCGTTTAAGCGCCGTTTCAAGATCGGGCGTTATTTTGTTGATGCCTACGATGTAGAGCAGCTTGCCGGGTGCCCAGGCCATTGCGCCCACCCTGTTCCCTGTGCCGTCAATATTTACAAAAACCCCCTCATCGGCTGTAAGCGCGTTGGTGCTGGTCACCAGCCATTCTGAGGTCATTTCTTCCAGCAGCCTTGTCTTTCTGTCCTCTGCTTTCAGTTCCGGATCCCAGTGGACAGAGACCTTCGAGCCTCTTTTTTTAAGCTCGTCGATCAGACCTATCTGCCTGACAGTAACTGTACCAGGGACTCCAACGGAAGCTCCGTCAGGTATAAGTTCAAGCGCTGCCTTAAGTGCTGCTTCTTTATTTTTCACAAACCAGGCGGAGTACCCCAGACTGTTCAGTTTTTTGCAGACAGTTTCTCCCAGTTTTTCATATCCGTTGATTTTAGCTTCGTTCATATCCATAGCTTTCACTCCTTCATGACATCGTTATACAAATTAATATGCTACAATCATACAGTTTTTGCTTTTAACGGTCTATACTTATCCTAGCGATCACTGGCAGGGGAGGACTGATCTTGAAAAACTCAACGATCATGAGAACAGCAAAAAAAGAAACATTTATAATCATTGGCCTTTATATTCTCTTTTTTGCATGGTGGTATGTTACAGCATACGGTTTCGGGGACGATCCTTCCGAGTACAGCTACATATTTGGCTTCCCGGAATGGTTCTTTTACAGCTGCATAGTTGGCTACGTCGGCATTTCTGTCCTCCTGTGGATATGTGTCAGGTTCTTTTTCGCTGACATAGATCTTGAAGAAAAGAAAGAGGGCAGAGAAAATGATTGAACGTACCGGCATGATACTGCCCCTAGTCCTTTATCTGGCATTGATAATGGGCATCGCATTATGGGGGAATACTTTCTCAAGAAAAAAATCCGATACCGCAGGATTTATGGAGGAATATTTTATAGGCAGCCGTTCAATGGGGGGATTTGTCCTGGCAATGGCTGTGATAACGACTTACATCAGCGCAAGCAGTTTTGTAGGAGGACCCGGGGTCGCATACAAAGTGGGACTCGGATGGATACTCCTTTCAATGATACAGGTGCCAACAGCTTTTCTTACTCTGGGAGTACTGGGCAAAAGGTTCGCTCTGATCGCCAGAAGGACAAAAGCTGTAACTATAACCGACTTTCTCAGGGCTCGATACAACAGTGATTATGTTGTGATCGCGGCATCTGTCGCACTGCTTGTCTTCTTTATGGCGTCCATGCTCGCACAGTTCATAGGTGGTGCAAGGCTCTTTGAGTCGATAACAGGATACTCCTACCGGACAGGCCTTATCATATTTGGGATAACCGTCATAATCTATACCACTGTCGGAGGCTTCAGGGCTGTCGTCCTGACTGATATGATCCAGGGCATTATGATGCTCTTTGCATCGGTAGCCCTGCTCTTCGCTGTGACCTCAGCAGGAGGAGGAGTGGCCAATATAATGGACACGCTGAGATCTATCGATCCGGACCTTCTTACACCGGGAGGAGCCGGAAATTCCATCCCAAAACCCTTTATCCTTTCATTCTGGGTACTGGTTGGATTCGGGATACTCGGCCTGCCTCAGACAACACAGAAATGCCTGGGGTTCAAAGATTCAAAGTCGCTGCACAACGCCATGGTGATAGGCACCTTCGTTGTCGGTTTCGTCATGCTCGCTATGCATCTCATCGGTGCCATGGGAAGGGCTGTCATTCCAGGGATAGAAATCGGTGATCTGGCTGTTCCGACACTCACCGTTAAGCTGATGTCACCATTCTGGGCGGGAATATTCATTGCAGGACCGCTTGCTGCGATAATGTCCACTGTCGACTCAATGCTTATCATGTGCTCTGCAGCGATAGTAAAAGATCTGTACTTCCACTATATCGCGCATAATGACCCTGAACTTCTGCCCCCGTCTAAGGTACGGTCCATGAGCTTCACAGTTACCTGTGTGGTAGGTGTCATAGTCTTCTTCGCAGCGATGAAGCCTCCCTCCCTGCTTGTATGGATAAACCTATTCGCTTTCGGCGGTCTGGAGGCAGTATTCTTCTGCCCTACGATCTTCGGCCTCTACTGGAAGAGAGCAAACTCTACCGGTGCAACACTCTCAATGATCACAGGCTGCGCAGCCTTTTTCTGGTTCAATATAACTAAGACAAGCATAGCGGGAACAACGGCCATAGTCCCGACACTGCTGATTTCTGTAATAGTATTTATCGCAGGGAGTTTTCTTGGAAAAGAGGAAAAGCCAGAAGTCCTTGAAATTTTTGACCTTTAGGCTTCCTGTTTATACAAAGTAAAGGGTAAAAACGAAGAGAGGGCATGATCGGCCCTCTCTTCGTTTGTTATATTTCTTCGTTGCTTATTGGTTCTGCCTTTGGCAGTGTCATTATGAAAGATGCCCCTCCAAGAGAGGATCTGCCCAACTCAAGTGAGCCTCCCTCGCGTTCCGAGATCTTTCTGGAGATAGAGAGCCCAAGACCGTATCCTCCTGCAGAGCTTCGGCTTCTGGCACGGTGTGAGTCTCCCCTTCTGAATTTTTCAAAGATTATATCCCGATCTTCTTCAGTTACTCCCGGGCCGTTGTCATCCACATATATATGAATGTTATGATCATCTTCTTGAACTGTAACTTCTATTCTTCCCTCCGTCTCCCGGGAAGATGAGACATACTTTACACCGTTTTCGACCAGATTGAAAAGAGCCCTTCGAAGGTCTCCGTATACTGTTCTGACCGTAATGTCTTCCTCCGGCAGGATGGCCTTTATCTCTATCTTCCTGCTTGCGGGAAGCTCTTTTACGTCAGATATTATGTCGCGGACTATCTCTTTGAGATCTACTTCTTCTCTTCTGTTCCCCTGAGGATCAACGTCAAGCTTCACCAACAGGAGAAGATCCTCAACAAGGCCGCTTATCCGTTCCTGTTGGCGTATCATACTGTCAACGGCCTTAATATCCTCAATATCTGTCAGAGAGTCGCCTGATTTCAGAAGTTCAAGCCCCGTTCTAATTACTGTCAACGGAGTCTGGAACTCATGACCCGCATCTATAAAGAATTCCCGCCTGGCCTCATCCAGCTTGATCTTATCCGTCAGATCCTCAAGAACGATCATCCTGCCGCGTGTAAGTGTAAGCGTCGACATTTCGATCTTTGAGCCTCCGCTGCGGGATAGGCTTATCATCCTTCTTCCGTCTCCTTCATCAAGCATGCTGCACATCTCATCGGAAGGAAGGATCACTTCTATGGAGAGACCTCTCGCAGGCTCGTTGCCAGCCCTTCCGCATATCTTTGAAGCAGCACTGTTCATGTAACGGATTTTTCTAGCCTCATCGATGAGTATCACGCCGACAGGGAGCGCACCAACGAGCAGAGAGAGTTCCTCTTTTCTTTCCTGCGCCTCCCTGACGCTGAGCTTAAGGGAGTCTGACATCGAATTCAACGCGTTCGAGAGGTTTTGTATCTGAGGATCGTTTGTTATAGGGAACCTTGCTGTTCCTCCGGCCGCTATCGTCTGTGCAGATTCGCTCAGCAGATCAAGCGGCTTTGTTACGAAATGGAGCATCAGATATGAACCTAACAATACGAAGAAAAGCATGATCTCCAGTGAATAGAGGAATGGTTTTGCCATGGATAGAGCAAGGCTGTTCAGCTCTTCAAGCGGGTAGGACAGCCTTATGACCATTCCCTGCCCCGGAATCCCGGGGATGATCACCCTTTTAGCCATGTAATTCTGCCACTCAGATTGTGTCTTACTGTATCTTAGTTCTGACCCGCTCCCATCCTCGAAAGCTTTTATGATCTCAGGCCTCTTGTAATGGTTGTCCATTTCATTCGGATCGCTTTTGCTGTCGATGACTACCTCACCCATGGTATTTATTACGGTAAGCCTGCCCCTGGGGTATATTTTTTCCCAGAGAGACTGGATATCTCTGATCCCCTTCAAGCCGTCCTGCTCTCCTGCCGCAGCAAAAGCGTCAAGATATCGGGAAAGGGTCTCCCTGTTTTCTTCTACAACTTCTCTGCGCTCGTTTTTGTAAATAAATGCCCAGACACCGATGCCGATAAGCACGACACACAAGGTAAGCAGCAGAGCTGTTTTTTTTCTGAGAGTCATTTTTTTAAACATCAAACTGTTCCTCCTCCCAGGAAAGCCTGTATCCACGTCCCCTGGATGTCTGGATCAGAAGGTGGGGGCTTTTGCCGTCATCTAGTTTTTTTCTGAGTCTCGAGATATGGACATCGATCGTCCTTGTATCCTCGCCGCTGATCCCCCAGATCTTCTTTAATATTTCCTCTCTGGAAAGAGTCCGTCCGATCCTTCCGGCCATGAGCTCAAGTATCTCAAATTCCATTGGGCTGATGTCAATGGGCACGCCGCGAAGAAATGCCTCTCTTTCTTCCCTGTCTATCTTCAGGTCTCCGTCCTCTATCGTCCTTCCGGTTTCTTCGCCTTTTTTTCTTCTAAGAAGTGCTCTGACACGTGCAAGAAGTTCGTCAAGGCTAAAAGGTTTTCTCATGTAGTCGTCAGCGCCAAGGTCAAGTCCCTGCACAGCGTCTTCAGCTGAACTTCTTGCTGTCAGCATGATGATCGGAATGTCTTTAGTTGCAGGATCGGATTTTGCCCTTCTGCAGACCTCCCATCCGTCCATAAGCGGCATCATGAGATCAAGTATAACGAGATCTGGAAGCTCTTCTCCGACAAGAAAGAGCGCGTTGTCACCGTCGTGGGCTGTTATCACCCTGTAGCCATGCTTTTTCAGCGCCCTGCCGATGAATTCAACAAGACTCTCTTCGTCGTCCGCAATGAGAATTTTTTCAGCCATGAGGCTTCCTCCTATGAGTCCTTTTTTCTCCTATACTGGGACGCCTTTACCGTCTTGCCTGTGTACATATAGGCTATCCTCTCCGCCACGTTTGTCACGTGATCTCCCGCCCTTTCAAGTGTGCGGGATACATTCATCAGCTGCAGTGACTGCTCTATTCTCTCGGGCTTTTCCATCACCATGAGAAAAAGCTCCCTCATTATCTGTTTTTCAAGATCGTCAACCTGATCATCCATAGGAAAAACTTCCATTGCTTTTTCCGGAGATCTCGTATCCATTGCCGTCATTGCCATATCGAGCATCCTCTTTATGCATTCAACCATGCGCGGAATGTCAATAAGGGGTTTTATTGGTGTTTTTGAAACCAGTTCTATCGCTGTCTTAGCTATGTTTCCTCCATAATCGCCTATCCTCTCAAGGTCTACGGCTATATGCATTATAGAGGTCACAGTCCTTAAGTCTTCTGCAAGAGGCTGGTAACGGGCTGCGAATTCCATGCATGCCTCGTCTATTTTATCTTCAAGATCATCTATCATATCATCCTTTTCAAGGACTTCGCGCGCCGCAGCCTCGTCTCTGTTTTTCAGTGCCCAGACTGCGTTTTCAAGGGCTTCGCCGGACATCCTCGCCATCCTGAAGACCATTCTTTTCAGCTCGGAAAGATCTTCATCAAGTCTTTTTCTCGTATTTATTACGTCCATCATGATACCCCCTTTAATTGTGAAGCTGCGAACTATTAAATGCGGCTGAGCAATTGCTGAGCGGTGGCTGAGCAGTCGCTGAGCGATCGTAAGATCAGGCGGAGACTGCATCCGCCGGGAGTCAATTGGGAATCGGTTGCGAATCAATTGTCACAACCTAAGCACCAAGTCCCTTATAGTCGCCCCAGGATGCCTCTGGTGTAATTACCAGCCGATTCGCGCAAATCGTAACTCGTTGGCTTTCTGACCGTGAGTCGGGGCCTGGATTCCCGCTCGAAGGCATACGGGAATGACGGTCCTTTGAATTCTTAGTTTATAGTATTAAGGTTTTCGCAACTGCTTGTCTATCGCTTGCCAGCCCCTACAACTGATTTGCCATCGATTTGCAATTGATTCCCAACCGGCTCCCGCGGTATGTTTTTGCCGCAGTTTCTCTTATCCGAACCTGCCTGAGATGTAATCTTCGGTCTTTTTATCGGACGGTGAAGTAAATATCTTCGGTGTCCGGTCATACTCGATTAGGTCGCCGAGCAGGAAAAAGGCTGTAAAGTCTGATACACGGGCTGCCTGCTGCATGTTGTGAGTTACTATGGCAACTGTGTAATCGCCTTTGAGTTCCCTGATTAGCTCCTCCACCCTGGCTGTGGACATAGGGTCAAGTGCACTCGTAGGTTCATCCATGAGGAGCACTTCCGGCTGGGTAGCTATGGCCCTTGCTATGCAGAGCCTCTGTTGCTGTCCTCCCGAAAGCCCGGTGCCCGGTGATGAAAGTTTATCTTTTACCTCATCCCAGAGTGCAGCCCCCCGAAGACTTTTTTCAACCGTTTCGTCAAGTGCGCTTTTATCTTTTAAGCCGTTCAGTCTCGGACCATACGCCACATTTTCATATATCGACATCGGGAAAGGGTTGGGCTTTTGGAAGACCATTCCTACCCGACGCCTAAGTGCTATGACATCAGTCTCAGGAGAGAGTATGTTCTCCCCTTCCATTTCTATCGTACCCGTGATCCTGGCTGACGGGATGAAATCATTCATCCTGTTCAGGCATCTGAGGTAACTGCTCTTTCCGCAGCCTGAGGGACCTATGAAGGCTGTTACCTTTTTGCGTCCGATATCAAATGTGATGTTTTTCAGCACCTGGTTGTCTCCGTAAAAGAGATCCAGAGCAACCGTCTTTATCTGCACATCGAAAAGATCACTGCTCATATTATTGCCTCCCGCTTCTCGCCGCAAGTCTTGATCTTGCAACGACTCCAATTGCGCTCGTTCCGAGTACGAGACCTATAAGCACAAGTATTGCTCCGTACTGTATCGGCCTTGTAGCCTCAAGGTCAGTAGATGCCGTAGCCAGGACATATATGTGATAAGGAAGGGCCATTACCTGGTCAAAGACGCTCTTTGCCACTTCCGGAGCGAAAAAGGCTGCTCCCGTGAACATGATAGGGGCTGTTTCCCCAGCTACCCGTCCTATTGAGAGTATCGTTCCTGTAATTATAGTAGAGGCAGCTGACGGCAGGACCACTTTCAGTATCGTCTGGCATTTGGTCGCACCTAGTGCGTATGACGCGTCCCTGTAGTCCTGAGGAACAGCTAGGAACGCCTGTTCGGATACTGTAACAATGAGAGGCAGGGAAAGACATCCAAGAGTCAGTCCCGCTGAAAGCAGACTTGATCCAAAATTTAAAAATATAACAAAGAGCGAGAGACCGAAAAGACCGTAAATAACAGAAGGAACCCCTGCAAGGCATCTTATCGATACTCTGAGCACCCTCGTAAGCCAATCATCCTTGGAATATTCCGCAAAATACAGACCTGTCATTATACCTATCGGCAGTGCGGCTGCCATTGAAACAAATACCAGTTGTATCGTTCCTACTAAAGGAGTCATTATGCCGCCTGCGGTCATGCCGTCCCGCGGCGCTTCTATCAAAAAATCTAATGAGAGCGTCTGCCAGCCCTCTTTGAATAGAAAGACCGCTACACCTGCAAGGACAGCGACAAGCATAAAGGCCGCCAGACAGAAAAGAGAAGTCATCGCGAGGTCTTTGATCTTGCGCGATCGGTTTCTGTTCATCCCCTATCTCTTCCTCCTCTCTACATAAAAAGAGGCCAGATTTATTGCGAGCGTTACTGCAAGGAGTATAAGTCCCGCAAAAAAGAGAGCATGGTAATGTGTGCTCCCTACCGGGGTCTCTCCCATTTCGGCCGCTATTGTTGCAGTTAGGGGCCGCACAGGATCAGTGAGCATGGTCGGAATGATCGCTGCCCCTCCCGCCGCCATCAGGACGACCATAGTCTCACCAAGGGCTCTCATTACCCCAAGCAGGGCCGCTGCTGTGATACCGGAGAGGGCATATGGCACAACGACCCTTCGGGTCGTCTCCCAGCGTGTTGCCCCCAAAGCATAGGAAGCATCACGAAGTTCCTGCGGAACGGCAGACAGAGCTTCTTCTGAAAGTGAAGCTACGACCGGTATGACCAGAAAACCCAGAAGGATCGAGGCATTTAGCAGATTTAGCCCTGTAGCTATGTTGAGGCTATGCTGCAGCCAGGGCGCGAGGACCATCATTCCAATGAAGCCCAGGACTATGGAGGGCAAAAATCCCATCAGTTCCATCATGACCTTAAAAAAGCTCCTGAGCCTTCTCGGTGCTATCTCTGCCGTAAATATGGCAAGGGCCACAGCTATCGGAAGCGCAATCACGCTTGACAAGAGCGTCGCAGACAAAGTCCCGGCTATAAGGGGAAGCATCCCAAGTGCGGGCGGTTCTTCGACCGGATACCAGTCCCTGCTCAGGAATATCTCTGAAAGGGTTGATTCCCTCAGTACAGGCATCCCGTTTGTTATAAGAAATCCCAGGATAAAGAGCATGATCAGAATGCCGATCATGGAAACAGAGCGGACAAGATTTGAAATGATCCTGTCCCCCCTGCCTCCAAAACCGCTGACAATTTTTTTCTGCCGTTCTTTCATGTTTTTTTTCCTCTCTGATTGTTCATTCTTAAGCTGCAATTGCGTTTATTTTGTGTTGGTTGCTTAAAAGTAAGCGGAAGACTTTATCCACCGGTAGTCAATTGGTAATCGGTTGCAAATCTATTGCGAATCAATTGTCATAAACTAAACACCAAGCCCCTACTTGTCTCCCCGGTATGCACTTGGTGTAACTACCAGCCGATTCGCGCAACTCGTAACTCGTTGGCTCTCTGGCCGTGAGCCGGGGTCTGGTCCTGACAATTGATTCCCAATCGATTTCCAATTGATTCCCAATCGACTCACGGCGGTAAGTTCGTCTGGCGTAATGCCGGACGAACTTACCGCCGGTCTTTCTATCTATTTCATTTCCTGAAGGGAGACAAATCCTGTGCTGTTTACTATCTTCTGTCCCGCCGGGCTCTGCATGTAGCTGATGAAATCCAGCACATCGCCCTCAGGCCATCCGTTGGTGAACATGTAGAGGTAGCGTGAGAGGGGATACTTGCCGCTGCGTGCGCCTGCCGCTGTACCTGCTACTCCGTCAACTGCCAGGGCTTTCACTGACTTGCTTACATATCCCATACCCTCGTAGCCGATAGCGTTCTTATTCTGCGAAACTGCTGTCATCATGGCTCCGCTGGAGGCAGTTACCTGTGCTTTGGGGGTGACTCTTGTCTTTTCGCCCTTATCCATTATCATTTCCTGCCATGTGCCGTAGGTACCTGAACTGGTATCACGTCCGATAACCACTATGGGGCTGTCGCTTCCGCCAACCTGCTTCCAGTTCGTGACCTTGCCGGAATAGATATCCTTAAGCTGAGCCTTTGTGAGTGACTTGACCGGATTTGAGGGGTGCACTACCGGAACAAGACAGTCAAGAGCGACTGCAAAGGGCACCGGATAGACTTTTTTATCCATGCATGATTTGATTTCCGAATCCTTTATGAACCTGGAGGCGTTCGCGATCTGGGCGCTGCCGTCGGCAAGGGACTTGAATCCGTTGCCTGTACCGGTACCTGAGACTGAGAATTTTACATTTGGATTCTGCTTTGAAAACTGCTCTGCCGCAGCCTGTCCAAAGGGAAGTACCGTCGTCGATCCGTCCATAACTATCTGACCTGCAAATGCGGCTGCTGATAGAGACATTACTGCGATCATTACTGCTGCAAAAATTATTTTTCTCATTATTCTTCTCCTCCTGTGATCTGTAATATATGAAGTATAGAGTGAGAAAGTTAACGCAGTATTTAATCTGTGTAACAGAAATGTAAAGGCTCCGGCAAATGCATAAGTTAAAAAAAAGGCAGAAAGCCGAAGCTTCTGCCCTTTTGATCTCAATGTTTGTGTTATTGCTGTTTTGCCAGTTCGTCCAGTCGCGTCTGAACCGTTGTTATCTCGTCGTTTATCCCCTGAAGCTGTTTTTCATGCTCCGCCTTGTCCTTGCGGAGCTTTTCAAGGCGCTTCAGGAGGCGGTCCGTTTCAAAGCGCGCCGCAGTCTTGCCCTGATAGAGCTTGGATGGGTCATCGTTGCCAACATCCCAGACGAATTGCGTATCAGATCCGTTTGTAAGCGGACTTATACTCGGACTCAATTCAAGTCTTACGCTCTTTACTCCGGCAAGAAGATCTTTGCCTGTCTTCTCATCATAACGGGGGAAATATACAAGGCCGTTCTTTTTGCCCTGAAATTTAAAATTGAAGCGCTTATCGTAATCAACAGGCTTATACAGCTTATTCCCTATCCTGAGCTTCACCATGATGTCAAATGGGCCGAGGAACATAGTTGGAGCATTGTTTATAAACTCTATCTCTATAGGTATCATTTCATCAAGCTTAAGTGCTCCCAAAAAGTTGTATTTGTAATTTTCAGCCTCACTATCTGTCCAGAGATTTGCCTGCGCTTCTTTCTGCATGAGTGCCTCAATGTACTCCGCAGAATAATAAGTGGCTTTGATCTCAAGATTTGCTCCATCCTCGTCAACTATTTTACGATTCTTTGTCCAGCGCTGAAGGACCTGATCATATGCGGCAGCATCAGCAGCCGCTGCTGGCATCAAAGAACAAAAAAACATAAACAACACAAAACAGACTATCTTTTTCAATAAAACTGCTCCTCTCCGTTTGGGCAATAAGCATGCCACAAGTATATCTAAATATATCAGTTATGACTATAGTTTTATAGATCAAATGGAGCATCATGTAAAGAGCAGAATTTATGAAACATGGATAATTGCCACTAAAAAAGGAGCCCTTTCGGGCTCCTTTTTAAAGCAAGTTAAAACTAGAAGCTTACGTTGGTACGGAAACGAACTACGCTTTCCTTACCATCGACAACGTTGAGAAGACCTGTTCCGTGGTCAACCTGATCGTAACCAAGTTCGAAGTAGATTGCCGGTGAGTACTGGTAACCAATACCAAGACCCCATTCTGTCGCATCATCTACACCAACTGTGTCAGCCTTGAAGTTTGCATAACGGAGGTATGAGCTCCACTTGTCGTTCCACTTCTGGTCAGCCTTAACAAAGAGGAACTTGCTGGTTCCGTTATCGGTAAGAAGGTTACGTCCAACATAGTCATAGTTGCTTCCGCCGATAGCATAACGGTCGTTGAGTGCATTCCAGAAATTGTTGTGCTGCTGGCTGTATTCGATCCAGAGAGAGGTGAACTTAAGGGCATCCTGTTTGACTTCGAGAATAGCCTTCCATGCGTTCGGGCTGCTGTCAAATCCGCCGGCGAGGTCTGTGCCGAGGTTCTGCCAGTAGTACTGACCTTTCAACGCGATGTTCGGGGTGAAACTGAAGCCTGCGTAGGCTGTGTAAGTCTTCGCATCCCAGTCACCGACAGACTGATCATGGTCTACTGTCATCCAGTAACCTGTGAGTCCGCCGAAGAACTTCTCGTTGGGCTGGAAGTGGAGGTCAAGAGCGTATGTCATTGCTTCGCCTTCAAAACCAATCATGGGGTCAAGGCTGTCAGAAGCGTCGTTACGGCCAACGATGAGTGTGGAATCCATCATGCCCCAGCTCTTCTTGAAGCGGAAACCGTCTGTGCGGAAGTCTCCGAAGATTGCGTCGTTGTCAGCGTAGAGACCGTAATCGCCTTCAAAGTCGACTGCAAAACGTCCAACGCGGAATGCGATGTCATAGGGAAGCTTCGTGTCTACATAAATGTGCGACCAGCGAAGTCCGCCTTCATCTCCAAGACCTTCGAAATTATTTGCTGCTGCATTATAATCACCTGCAGAATCGCCGCCTACACGCATCTGAGCATAGAAGCTGGTGTTTTCGTCGATCTGTTTCGTGAGGAACAGACGGAAACGCTCTTTGTTGAACTCGTTTTTGCCGCCGTTTGTGTAGAGATATGCGCCGCTGTCGCTGCTTGCAAACTTAGCGTCGAAACGGAACTGTCCGCGGATCTTCCATCCGCCGATGCCGTCTTCGAGGACTGCTACACGTTTGTCAAGTTTGTCAACTTTCACGCCGAGTGCGTCGAGTTCGTCTTTGAATTCCATGACGAGCTTCTTCAGCATTTCGAGATCCTGCTTGCTTGCCTTTTCAGCGTCTACCTTCGCGAGTGCGCGGGCTACAACTGATGCAACTTCGTAACGTGTTGCGGGCTGGGCGCCTTTGAATGCGCCGTCGGGATAACCGGATACTACGCCGCGTGCTGCGAGCTGTGCTACTGCATCATATGCCCAGTGGCCTGCGGGTACATCCATGAACGGGTTTGCTGCGAATGCCGGTGCTGCGAATGCTACCAGCGCGATTACTGCAAATACTGCCAAAAATTTCTTCATAATAATGTACAACCCCCTTGGTTGTTTTTTTGAATTTTTTTATATCGCAGACGATCTGCGCGGGGGGGTCGCCTCTAAACAGAAACAAGTCTCCAAGGTTTCCTCTTTCCTGTTTCGCGGCTCTCTCCCATGTTTCGCATCTGCCTTATCATTCTGCTCTCCTTTATTGGCGGGGGTTGTGTTCCACCACCTTTCGTGCCGTCAAGGGTCTTTGCAGAAGTCCAAGCTATTTGGGGTCCAAATTGTCAAGATTCGGATTTATGCGGGAATATCCCGCTCTGTAAGATTATACAAGTATTTCTACTGTGTCATATAGGTCTGTAGGCTCATTTTTCCATATAAGCCTCTCGCTGACAGGGTTTAAGGAACATATCCCTGCAAAAACTGCCTTCAGCCTGATGATTTTCAAATTATAGCAGATAGGACATCTGTCATAACAAATCAATTGCTTTCTGGGTTTCATTTTATCTGCAGCAAACTGATTTGCCTCTATAATTATTGATCATCTTATCCGGAGGTACTGATATGCGATCGGAATGGAAAATAACCGCCTGCCCGCACGACTGCCCCTGTGCCTGTACTATCTGGGCCAGATATCGTGACAGTAAGGTCGAAATGAAACCCCATGATAATAATAAATGGACGGAGTTCATATGCCCAAAGGGGCTCCGTTATGCTGAACGGGTTTTTGACCCCAGAAGGCTAAAGACTCCTCTGCTTAGATCAGGCAGCGGCTGGGAAGAGGTCACTTGGGAAAAAGCATGGTCCATCTGGGCAGACAAGGTTTCTTCGGGGATATCTGAGTCAGGTCCCCTATCTTTGATGTATTACTCAAGCGCCGGATCCATGTACTTTTCAAAGGGACTTATCCCGCATATTTTCAATGAACTGGGAGGATACACAGGAACAAGGGGATCGCTCTGTTCAAGCATCGGATCATCGGGACTTAAGGACGCCACTCTGGGATGGGGTGTTCCGTTCCTGACTCCTGAACTTCAGTCTGAGGCAAAGGGCATAATGCTTTGGGGAAGAAATTCCCTTGTAACGCAACCACAGATAAGGCAGGTCTTCCGCAAAGTACGAGAAAATGGCGGCGAAATAGCATCCCTTGAGGTAAGAAAGACTGAGACTATGGAAAACTCAGACAGGTCATGGTACATTGCTCCCGGAGGAGATTTTGCCCTGGCTGCATGGCTGTGCAAAAAAATGATCAGTTTGGGTGCATCTTCTCACGTATGGGAGAGCAGGGTCATAAATTACGAGGAATTCCTTGCTCACCTCATAAGTCTTGACGAAAAAAAACTTCTTGAAACTGCCGGAATAGATGAAAAAACTGCAAAAGAAATATTATCCTGGCTGATGAAGTTCCGGCCTGTGACACATATGCCATCTTACGGGTCCCAAAGATATCTCCACGGAGACATGCAGTTTAAGTGGATGTTTGCCTTATCTGTGATCTCAGGCGGCTTCGAAGATCCGCGTTCAGGCCTCAGTTTCGGAAAATACGAGCATGCGCTCTTTCCAAAAGAACTTATCCCCCGTTCTGACGATGTACGTAAATTCGGAACAGGCACGATGGGAAAAGAAATCCTTGATGCCTCACCAAAGATAAATGTGCTTCACATAACAAATGCAGACCCTGTTATGCAGAACCCCGGCAGTTCCGGCATAGTCAGGGCCATGAGATCGGTCCCGTTCAAGGTATGCACAGAAATATTCATGACCGAGACCGCGAAGGAGTGCGACCTTGTCCTGCCTGCAGCGACATATCTGGAAGAGGGGCATGACTGGCTCGGTTCATACTGGCACAGCTTCCTCGTCAGGAGCGAGAAGATCGTCGAGCCTCAGGGAATGGTAAAGTCTGACATAGAGATCTATGACGGACTGGCAAAGACCCTTGGACTGAAGACCAACCTGATAGAATTATATGAAGAAATGGACAGGCTGATGCTTAGTGGAAAGAGACTGGAAAAGGTGTCAGAAGGACTTTATGAATGGCAGGAGCCCATATACTGGACCGACCGCGGAACTATGGCGAAACTGCCTGCCAATATTCCTGCACTGCGTGTTAGTGAAAAGGAAGAACTGAGGCTTGTCACCTTCCACGTGAAAGATTATATCAACGGACACAGCTGCGATGCCCCAAGCATACCGGATATCCCTGATATATATTTGTCACCTGATGATATGGAAAAGATCAGTCTGGAAGAGGGCGATATGGTAACAGTCTATTCAAGGACAGGAGAACACATCGTAATGCGCACAAAGAGAGATGCTTCACTCAGAAAAGGCCTCGCTTCAGCAAAGCAGGGCGTGCCCGGCATAAACTTTCTAACAGAAGCACAGGAAGCTCCCGGCTGCGGAGCCCCCTATGCGGACACTTTTGTAAAGATCGAAAAAATCATTTAGTAGCAAGCAAGTCACTATTCAAAGGGAGAGGAGCATTCCAAAAAGGCCCTCTCTTATTTTGGTCTATTTCATATAACCTGCGACTTTTTCGAGATAGTTCCCTATCCCTTCGTGCACGACCAGATCTGCTATTTTATCAAGCGGAGTTGATTCCCTGTTGATTATTATCAGCTTAGCTCCGCTGTTTTTCGCCTGACGCGGAAAGTAATTGGCTGGAGAGACGACCAGTGATGAACCAAGGACTACAAATGTTTCGCAGTCGGAGCTCCACTCGTCGGCAAGCCTCAGCGGTCCGTCCGGAAGCATCTCCCCGAAGAGGACAACACCCGGGCGCAGCAAACCTCCACAGTCACATTTTTTACCCTCGAGGAAAAATTCTTTCTCCCATGTCTTTCCGCAGGAATGGCACCTGACTGGCTCAAGGCTTCCGTGAAGCTCTGCGATTTTGACCGAACCTGCCTTCTGGTGAAGCCTGTCGACGTTCTGGGTGATTATCCCAGTCACGTAGCCTTCAGCCTCCCATTCCGCAATGTATTTGTGCCCTTTGTTAGGCTGTACGCTCTCGGGTACATAAAGCCTGGATCTATAGAACTCCAGGAATGATTCATAATCATGTTCGAGCGTGTTTACTGAGGCGTACTGCATGGGGTCGACATGAGCCCACAAGCCCTCTTTCGACCTGAAGTCGGCAAGCCCCGATTCTGTACTGAGTCCTGCACCGCTAAAGACGACGACTCTGCTTTTTTTTATCTGTTCCGCAAACCATTTGGCTCCGCTCTCGATATCCATATCCATGAGATCACTCCTCCCTTAATTTTTTCAGGTCAGGAAGCAACAGGCTCTTCCCCAGTCTGCGCCTCGTGGCACAGAGAAGGAGATTCGCCAGCAGCAGGGAGACCGTTATGGGTCCCACACCTCCCGGAACCGGACTCAGCGCCTCGACACGCCCCTCTGCACCTTTTGCCACATCCCCTACCAGTTTTCCCTCTTCTGTGACATTAGTTCCGACATCGACCACCCAAGCATGGGATGGCAGTATCTCCGGGTCTACCATGCCTGCTACTCCTGCGGCAGCAATAACCAGATCCGAACCGGCAAGCACGTCTTTGAGCTGCTCAGAGGAAGTCCTTGTGTGGCATACAGTCACCGTAGCATGCCTGTGCATGAGCATCAGCGCGACAGCCTTGCCAACGTTTGGGCTCCTGCCAATAACAGCGCACCTGCTTTGCTCAAAAGAGCTCCTGCCATACCATTCAAGCAGCGAGATCGCCGCCCATGCTGTACATGGAAGAGGAATGGCTGTTTCGCCAAGATACAATCTGCCAAGGTTTTCCGGATGGACGCCTTCAACATCCTTTCCTGATGGAAGGCCGTTCAGTATCTCGTCAACAGGCCAACCCTTCGGAAATGGGGTCTGCAGTATTATTCCGTCAACTTCCTGATTTCTGCCTATCGCCGCCAGTTTTTTCAAAAAATCTTCTTTTGGAATATCACAGTCAAATTTTTCCAGTCTGGCTGATATGCCTGCCTCATTAGAGGCTTTCAGCTGGTTTCTGATGTACCTTTCAGCAGCAGGGTTATCACCCACCTGGACTGTCACCATTTGAGGCACCCAACCGTCTCTTACTCTGATGGCATCGACCGAAGCCGCTACCCAGTCCTTAATTTTTTTCGAAGTGATCCTGCCATCAAGTATCAGTGTCATTTTCCTTCTTCCCCGATTTCAGAATGGTCATGCGAATGGCTATGGGAATGGTGAAGCCCGTGATAATGACCATCCGTCTCCTTTGCATGCGGATCCTTCAAGTCTTCTTTGGTCATATTCAGTTTTGTCTCAAAGTCTCCCTGTATAAGTTTCGAGGATTTTACAGCCGTTTCCCTTTCACGCGCGATCAGAGAACGGACCTCTGATAATGGTATGGACCGTTCTGAAGCTATTTTTTTAATGTCCTCAAATTCGGGCATTTCCTTTATAATTTTGCCTCCCATGACCGCCATTTTTATCCTGACCGGACCAAGGGATGTTTCCAGTATTTCAGTGCTTCTTTCAAGCATAGATCTCTCAACATATATCTTTCTGACTCCAAGTGAAGAGCTCTCTCTGAGAAGGGTCTCCTGCAGCAGTTCTGAATAGCTTTCATGGCACAGCACGCAGACCTTTACCGCCGGTCTGTTCTTCTTCATCTGAATATTCTCGAACCAAACATCAAGTGCCCCTGCATCAAAAAGTTTTTCCATCAAAAATGCAAGGTCCTGTGGAAGCATGTCATCTATGTTTGCAGACAGTTCAACGCCCCTGTCAAATAGTAACGCATCGTTCTTTTCAAGCATAGTTGCTCTCAGGATATTTGGAAGAATTCCGTCTCTGCTGCCCAGGCCGATCCCTGTATCCGCTATTTTTCCGTGTGGCATTCCGGCAGATATTCTGCCCCCAAGAGACTTGACCAGGACAGCTCCTGTAGGGGTTACCCTCTCCATCGGATCTCCCTCTGAATATACTGATATACCCTTGAGCAGTTCCACAGTTGCAGGCGCAGGGACAGGCAGTACCCCGTGGGCACAACTGACTGTTCCTGAACCCACGTTGAGCGGTGAAAAAACAACTTCGGGCCATCCAAGATATTCAAGCATGATCATCGCACCGGTTATGTCGATGATGGAGTCGACCGCCCCAACCTCGTGAAAATGGACATGGTCGGCCGGTTCGCCGTGCACCTTACCCTCCGCTTCGGCCAGAAGAGTGAATGCCCTGACGGTCATCTTTTTGACTTCATCTGAAAGAGTGCTTCCTTGTATCATTTCTTCTATATATGAGAGATGCCTGTGTACATGTCCTTCTTTTGAATCAACATCGAAACGCAGACCGGAAATGCCTCCTCTTTTATCTTTAAAGAGATCCAGGCTGTATCCTGAAAGCGGCATTTTATTAAGTTCTTTTTTTAGATGTTCGAAACTGTCGGTCATGTCAAAAAGTGCGGCTAAAAACATATCTCCCGCTATCCCCGCAGAACAGTCGACATATAATATTTTTGATCCTTCGGCTAAGTTGCCCAATTTACACTCCCCTTTGAAAACTGCTGTTTATGCCTATTTTATATTATTTTAGGTAATAATACCTTAATTAATAAATGAACAGAGGTAAAATTATCATAGATAAATTTAACAATTTAAGGAGGCATTTTAAAAATGCAGAGATTATTAAAAACGTTCATGGCCGCACTTTTTTTAATTGTTTTTTCAGGGGCAGCTTTCGCTGCATCATTTGGGCTTGACGTAGATTCAATATACTTCAATGCTGATGAAAAGGTAGACATCGTCGGCGCCGGCACTTCAAGGGTCGCTGACGGCAAGATCGATGCTTCTTTCACCCTTGCGGTAAGCGGAGCCCAAGCTATAACAGAGATCTCGCTTAGAAATGATACTACAGGCAAGATGTGGAGCACATCTCCGTCAAACTCTGTAGGGCTTCTTACTGTAAAAAACAGCGGAGGCAATATCCTGAACACTTCAGGCAGGCTTCCGGTGACGCCCGTACTTATGGGGGCTGACTTTAAGCTCTACATTAACGATGCTGAGGGTTCAATACCTAATGATTCAGATTTCACAGTGATCGTCAGGCTTATCGACAACCAGGAGGTCACCGGCAAGACAAGCGTCAAAGGGTTGAGCAAAGTCACTCCGGCGGCTACTGTTGGAAATTCATCGGAGGGTATATACGCATTTGAGATAAATGGGATCAGCCAACACGACTACGCCGGAACAAATGAAAAAGTCGGAGCTGACGGCAGAAACGATCAGCAGTTTACCCTTGCCCTTAATTTCAGAGACGGAGCAGTCAGGGCAGTAAAAATATCAGCCCGGACCTACTCCCAAAATGCTCAGTGGGATACGGTAGCTGGAAACAACATCCCGATAGTAACAGTTATCGACAGCGGTAACAACATAATGAACAGGACAGACGGTACCGTCGCCTTTGCTGTGAGGGGCGCACAAAAATATACTCTCCTTACTCAGGACAAAGACGGAATAATGGGTGACCAGTCAGTTAAAGCAAGAATAACTATCAGCCTCGCTGACGGACGCATATTCGAAAGAGATGCCGTAATGGGCAGCAATACAACAGCGTTCAAAGAGACGCTATCCGTTGAGTACAAGGGCAGCGAAAATTATGACTTCACCGGACAGAATGAAAAAATGGAGTCCAATCTCAACCCTGACAGATTGATCCGCGCTGTAATAAACGCATCAGGCACCATTACAGGAGTCAGGGTCAGATCCGCAACTAGCGGAAAGGTCTGGGATACTATCGCAGGCAACAGCAACCCATTAGTCGTATTGGTGTCCGGTCCCAAGCTGAACCATTCTGACGGGACGATCTCCATTCCAGTAAACGGGGAAAAAGCATTGAATCTGTGGTTTGACGAGGAAGACAGCAGGAATGTCGGACCCTATCAGGTCACATTTGTAATGTCCAACGGTCAGGTGCTTGAGGCATCTACAGGAAACACACCTGCGGCCCCCGCTGCGACAGTGACAAAGGCGGACCGCTCTGCAGTTTTCACTTCTGCCAGGCCTGTATTGGTCAATATCGACCATGTCGGCAAGAATAAAAAGAGAGCTGCAAACGGCTACAAGGATACGGCCCTTAACATAAAGATAACAGGGAAGGGTAATATCAAATCGCTGATCCTTTCAAGGGATAATTCAGGAAAGAGCTGGGACGGAAAGGGCTGGGATACGCTTCCTGAAAATAATGGCAGATGGCTTCTCGGTGTAAGGGAAGGCAACAGGATTCTTAACCATAATAACGGAGCCGTGCGCATCCCTGTAAACGGTACAAAGACATACCAGCTGCTGATGCAGGACAATGGTGACCTTCGAAAGAACCGCGGGCATCTGAAGCTTTCTGTTACGTGGGCTGACGGACAGGTCACAGAATCATATTTGAAATGGTAACTATCCGGAGTTAAATAATCTAAATAAAGAAATGGCCGGTCTTATGGAGATTTCATACTCTGAAGACCGGCCATTTTTTTATCTGTTGTTTCTGCTCAGCTTATTGCAGTACTTTTATTATTTTCTTTGAGCTACTGTTCAAGACCTGCCTTGAAAGCTTTTATGTTGAGATCCAGAAGTTTCGCTGGTACAAGTTCATTTAAGACTGATTCCCAATCTATGTCCTCTAATCCCATTGCTTTTACTAGTGCTCCCAGAAGGACTACGTTCTGTGCCTTGATGTTTCCGAGACCTTCTGCAATTTCGCCGGCGTTGAATATCTTAAGGTCAGGAACTTCTTTCTCAAGCTTTTCAACTACTTCATCGGGGTATTTCGCTGCACCTGTAAGGACAGGCAGGGAGTATATCTCGAAATTATTGACGACGAGTCTCCCTCCCTTTTTGAGGTACTTAAGCCAGCGTACAGCTTCGACTTTTTCAAATGCCACCAGTACGTCAGCCTCTCCTTCAGGAACGACGGGAGATGCCACTTTTGTGCCAAACCTGACGTGTGTGGTAACGCTTCCCCCTCGCTGAGACATTCCGTGGATCTCAGACATCTTTACATCGTAGCCTTTGCGGACAAGCCCCTCTGAAAGTATTTTCGAGGCAAGTATGGTCCCCTGTCCGCCTACTCCAACAAGAAGGATGCTTTTGGTATCGTTTTTCTTCATGGTCCTATACCTCCCTCGATATGGCATTCTTAGGGCATATCTGCAGGCATATACCGCAGCCGTTGCATGATGCTCGATCAATGAAAACAACGCCGTCCCTGAAGTTGAGCGCAGGGCATCCGGCCTTCATGCACATTTTGCACTTTATGCACTTATCCTGGTCTATCACGCACTTCATGTTCGCCCTCGCTTTGATGACGTCCTTGATCAGAGCGCAGGGGGATGTAGTTATTATCACAAAAGGTTCACGCGACTCGTAGCCTGACCTGATCGCGTCTCTGGTGGCCGTAAGGTCATAGGGGTCAATAAGGCGTACGTTTTCTTGCTTCACGCCGCATGCCACGCATACTGCCTTCAGGTCGACCTGGTGAGTCGGCTCGCCCATCAATGTACGTCCCGTTCCGGGGTTCTCCTGATGTCCTGTCATTGCCGTTATCCTGTTGTCAAGTATGTTTATGACTATAGGGGCTTTGTTGACTACAGCATCGATCAGGCCTGTTATGCCCGAATGGAAGAAAGTTGAGTCTCCAATGACTGCAAAGACCTTTTCTTTTCTGCCGGCTTTTTCCACCGCCTTGCTGAACCCTACCCCGCCGGAAACACTGGCTCCCATGCAAATTACAGAGTCAGTTACGCTCAGGGGG
This sequence comes from Synergistetes bacterium HGW-Synergistetes-1, assembly GCA_002839185.1. Lineage (NCBI taxonomy): Bacteria > Thermotogati > Synergistota > Synergistetes bacterium HGW-Synergistetes-1. The sequence continues at coordinate 49,405 of PGXO01000005.1, forward strand.
GGCACTATGCCAAGCGTGTAGCAGCCTATATCACCAGTTACGACGATATCTTTATATTTTCCAACTTCATAGAAAAATCCTCTGTGTGTACATCCTGCGCAAAGTACCGGAGGACGTGGGGGAACTTCTGCGTCAATGGCATATCCTCGCTGCTCTTCGTTCTCAGGGAAGAAAGCTCTTCTTATTATTTCCGGAGTCAGTTCGTCCACCCAGGGGAGTTTTTCTCTGCCGGTGCACTGTATTCCCATGATCTTAACGAAGTCTTCAATGTATGGCTCGTTTTCCTCTATTACATAAAGTGTCTCGACCATCCCGGCAAATTTTCTTATCAGCCTTTCCGGGAGTGGCCACGTGAAGCCCAGTTTAAGATAAGATACTTCATCCCCGAAGACTTCCTTTGCATGGTTGTATGATATTCCGCTTGTTATTATGCCGATTTTCTTTGGGCCATCCTCAATGCGGTTCAGGGAGGTATTCTCGCTGAATTCCTTCATTGCAGCGATCCTGTCTTCCATTATATATTTGCGTTTCTTGGCGGATGCGGGAGCCATTACATATTTGGAGATATTCTTTGCGTATGGCCTGACAGGGACTTCTTTTCTGGATGATGTTTCGACGAGTGTTTTGCTGTGGCAGATCCTTGTCGTGACCCTGAAAAGAACAGGGGTATCGAATTTTTCCGAAATATCGAAGGCCTCTTTGACAAAGTCAAGGCACTCCTGACTGTCAGATGGTTCAAGCATTGCGAGTTTGGCATGTGAGGCGTAGTATCTGTTGTCCTGTTCGTTCTGTGAGCTGAACAGTCCGGGGTCGTCAGCCGTCACAACTACAAGACCCCCGTTGACTCCTGTGTAGGCAAGAGTAAAGAGAGGATCAGCCGCAACGTTGAGCCCGACATGCTTCATTGCAGCGAGAGCTCTTCCGCCGGCCATGGAAGCTCCAGCAGCGACCTCAAGCGCGACTTTTTCATTTGTTGACCATTCTGAATATACATCTTTGTAAGTTGACAAGTTCTCGAGGATCTCTGTGGAAGGTGTTCCCGGATATGCAGCTGCTACGTGCAGTCCTGCTTCCCAGGCACCCTGGGCTATTGCTTCGTTGCCTGTCATTATTTTCTTCATCAGTTTGCCCCCTTTTTAAAAAATCCCGGCCCCGGCTCACTTTAGCCGAAGTCGGGATCATAAACACTTATAAAAAACTGAAATAACCAGGTCAGTTTATTCTCCCTTTTCCGCAGATCTTTCCTCGAGCATCCACTCAGCCACATTTACCTTTGCAAGTCCTGTAAAAATATACATAAGCGAGATGGCCAGGAATGCCTTTTCCCTCAGAACCGCAAAAGAGAGGAGGAGAAATCCGATAACCCCGTAGAGCTTGACTCTGTTTACATTGTCCTTTTTCATCTTTTTCGCGTTGCAGTAAGGCACAGAGCTTACCATCAGGCCGCCTATAAAGAACATCATCACTATCGCTGCAAGAGGTGTAAGCGGTACTTTGGCTATCACAAAAGCTGCGAGAGTCAGTCCTCCGGCAGGGATCGGCAGACCCTGGAAGGGTCCTGCAGGAACGTGCGTGACATTGAAACGGGCAAGCCTGAGGACTCCGCAGAGGGCAAAGAATGAAGATGCCACAGCACCCCATACTCCGCCTTCCATTCCTATATAAGCGGCATAGATCAGAAATGCAGGAGCGACGCCGAAGCTAATAGCGTCAGCGAGACTGTCCAGCTCTTCCCCGAAAACACTGCTTCCTCCGAGGCTTCTGGCTACCCTTCCATCCATTACGTCGAAAAATACAGCAAAGCATATAAGCACAGCAGCCGGCACAAAGTGCTGGTGATATGTCATTATCAGTGAAGCTACTCCGCAGAATACGCTTCCGCTGGTTATCATGTTGGGTATTATTTTACTTATTGGTATGTTTCTGATCCTTCTGTCACGTTTTCTCATTTTTTTACCACTCCGATCACAGTTTCCCCCGCAACCACCCTGTTGCCGATATTTACAGCCGGTACGACAGATGGAGGCAGATAGACATCGACCTTTGAACCAAGCTTTATCATACCATAACGCTGGCCTCTGTCCAGAGTGTCACCTTTGCTGACCCTGCAGACTATCCTCCTTGCAAGTATACCAGCGATCTGCACAAGAAGGAAACGGCCGTTTTCTGACTTGGCCCCTACGTAGAAACGCTCGTTTATCTCGGAGGCCTTAGGTGCTATCGCGAACCATTTCTTGCCGGGGACATATTTGACATATTCGACCCTTCCTGATGTCGGGAAACGGTTCACATGAACATCAAACCCATTCATGAATATGCCTATTTTTGTTGCCCTGCCGGTATATTCGTGGTCAACTTCCTCTATTTCGACCACCTTGCCGTCAGCCGGACTGACCCATCCTGCAGGCGCATCCGGGACTCTCTCAGGATCACGGTAAAACCAAATCGCCAGCATCATGGGAAATGCAAGTATCACGGATATCCAGGGAGAGACAAATCCTCCCCCTATAACCATGAATGCCAGTCCGCCTATCGTAGGCAGTCCGTCACGCGCGAGCTTCAATCAAGTTCTCCTTCGCCCTCGGTCCTTACAATGCTTACGTCTGCCACAAAATCTCCGTCATCCAGCCTTACCACTTTGTATCCTGTTGCGGTACGGCTCAGGCTTGATACTTCGTTGGTGTTTATGCGGACCATCCTGCCCTTACTGCTTATAACAACTATTTCCTGATCATCAGCGACGCCCCATGCTCCGACAAGTTTTCCTGTTTTATTTGAGAGCTTCATCGCCCTTACTCCGTAACCGGCACGATGGTGCTGGGTAAACTCTGAGTATTTTGTCCTCTTGCCTATTCCCTGCTCGCTTATGAAAAATACCTGACTGCCTTCTGTGACGACATCGCAGCCAACTACAGAGTCTCCGTCATCGAGCCTAATTCCGCGAACGCCCTGTGCCTGTCTCCCAAGCGGACGGAACTCCTCTTCCAGGACTCTCAGAGTCTGTCCCATCGATGTTGTAAGAAGCAGTTCATCTTTTCCGCTGGTTACACGTACCCTTGCTATATTGTCATCCGGAACGAGAGTCAGAACCCTGCGGCCGGCTCTCGTGAGACCTTCAAGCTCTTCAACAGGCAGGCGCTTTGCAGTTCCTTTGCAAGTGACAAAGAAGACATACTTTGCCCCGTCAAGGCTGCTGTCTTTTATCGCTACCACACGTTCTTCCTTTTCCAGTGTCACTATTGTCCCTACAAGCTTGCCTTTGCCTGTTTTGGGTTCCGGCAGAGAAAAGCCCCTTACCCCGAATACTCTTCCCAAACTTGTGAAAAGATATAGCGTCCTGTGGGTATTTGTGATGGTAAGAAGTGCTATTTCATCTTCGGCCTTTGTAGTAACGCCCTTGACCCCTTTGCCACCTCTTGACTGTACCCTGTAATCCTGCAGCGGCATGCGTCTGATATAACCATCCCTGCTTAGCGCAACGACGATCTCCTCTTCGGGTATCAGATCTTCATCGGATACCTCTTCAACGGAGTTTTCTATATCTGTTCGCCTCTTATCGGAATACTGCCTGCGGATCTCCATCAGTTCATCTTTTACTACTGAATCAAGGATCACCTGGCTTCCAAGGATGCTTTTGTAACGCTCGATATCCATGATAAGCTGGGTCATCTCACTGTCAAGCTTTTCTCTCTCAAGGCCTGTAAGTCTCTGCAGACGCATATCGAGTATTGCCTGAGCCTGGATCTCAGTGAAATCAAGTGCTTCAATGAGGCTGTTTCTGGCAGTAGCTGCGTTGTCTGATCCCCTTATAATCCTTATGACTTCATCAATTGCATCCAGAGCCCTGAGCAGGCCCTCAATTATGTGAGCTCGGTCTTCGGCCTTCCGAAGCCTGTATTCTGTCCTTCTTCGGACAACCGTTCTGCGGTGGTCAAGAAACACCCAGACCATCTCTTTGAGCGGCAGTTCTCGAGTCTCTCCGTCAACGATCGCGAGGTTGATCACCCCAAACGTACTCTGGAGCTGTGTCCTTATGTAGAGCTGACGCAGGACCAGATTAGGGTCCGCATCACGCTGAAGCTCTATGACTATCCTCATTCCATCTCTGTCAGACTCGTCCCTGAGGTCGGAAATACCGTCTATCATTCCATTTTGTACACACTTAGCTATCGTTTCTATAAAGTTGGTTTTATTTACCATGTAAGGTATCTCAGAGATTATTATGCTCTGTTTGCCCTTACGGCTGTCTTCAAAATCGACCCGCCCTCTTACTGTAAGCTTGCCTCTTCCTGTGCGGTATGAATCTATTATCCCTTCGCGGCCAACTATTATTCCTCCGGTAGGGAAATCAGGCCCGGGCATAAGGGTCATCAGTTCGCCAAGCTCTGCATCGGGATTTTCCAGCAGTGCACAGCAGACATCAATAGCTTCGCCCAGGTTATGGGGAGGCATGTTGGTCGCCATGCCTACAGCTATACCTGTGCTTCCGTTTACAAGGAGGTTTGGGATCCTGGAGGGAAGTACAAGAGGCTCAACCAGGGATTCGTCAAAATTTGGGCCCCATTCAACCGTTTCTTCGTTGATATCAGCAAGCATCTCTTCTCCGAGAGAGTGGAGCCTGGCTTCTGTGTAACGCATTGCTGCCGGCGGATCTCCGTCGATCGAACCAAAGTTTCCCTGCCCATCGACCAGGGGATATCTCAGACTGAAGTCCTGTGAGAGCCTCGCCATTGTGTCGTAAATTGCCGAGTCGCCGTGCGGGTGGAATTTACCCATCGTCTCACCGACGATACGGGCTGATTTTTTGAAAGCCTGGTTATGTCTGAGGCCAAGCTCAAGCATAGCAAAGAGAACTCTTCTCTGGACCGGTTTCAGGCCATCCTTTGCATCCGGCAGTGCCCTGCCGACAATGACGCTCATAGCATAATTGAGATAACTCTGCTTTATTTCCTCTTCCAGCGGAAGAGTAATTACTTTATTGACTTCGAATATACTTGCCTGTTTATTTTTATGATCCACTTTTACGCCCCCGAACTGCTTTACCATATGACAAACGGCGGTGCTTCCGCCGCTTTATCTGCAAGACTTGTCTATTTTACCACCAGAGGGTTCCACTTTCACCACTTATTACGGTGCAGTGAGTGTGGGTCTATCCCTTTGTGGGGATCCTTTGTTTCAAGAGGCCAGCCTATGGCAGCAATGCTCATAAGCGCAATATCGGCCGGCACATTGAGAAGCGATTTGAGTCTTCCTTCAAGGTCGTTGTCCCCCCGTTTGGCCCCAAGCCACACTGACCCGAGTCCAAGCGCATTGGCTGAAAGAAGGACGTTCTGCATTGCTGCAGAGCAATCTTCTTCCCAGTACCTTATGACCTTGCCTTCACGTTCCGTCTCAGCGCAAACAACAATAGCAAGAACAGCTGTTTTAAGCATCTTTCCGTATGGGTGCAGCTCAGCCATCCTGTCAAGTATCTCTCTTTTATCTATGACCACAAAATGCCATGGATGGTAGTTGTTTGCGCTTGGCGCCGCGCATGCACACTCCAAGATGACCTTCACATAAACATCATCGACATGCTTTGACGGATCGAACCTGCGGATGCTTCTTCTGGTCAGAATATTGTCGATAGCTTCCTGGTTTATCTGAGTCATTAAGACTCCTGCTCCGATCAATTACCGTTGCTGTTTGTCGGTTTTACAGGATCTATCGACCTTCCGAGAACTGGTGAAGATAGTACTATTGCGGTAGTAGTCATGCCGCAGCTGCCCATCTGGCTTATTACATCTTCAAGGTGCCCTACTGAAGATACTACTACTTTAAGGATAACTCCGTCGCTACCAGTAAGATGGTGGCATTCAAGGACTTCCGGTATTGCCCTGGCCAGTTCATCGGACTGGGCAAGAAGCGCTACTGGGATCGCAAGACGGATATACGCCATTATCGGATAGCCCACCTTGGACTGATCGACTACTGCCTTGTAACCCATGATTATTCCCGCGTCTTCCATACGGCGGACCCTCTCCGCAACTGCCGGAGAAGAAAGACCGACTCGTCTTCCAAGTTCGTTGAATGATATTCTTCCATCTTCCTGAAGTATTTTCAGTATCTGTATTCCGATGTCATCAAGCAATTTGCCGGTTAACATGGATACACCTCCGCTTCCTTATTAAATGAAACTATTTTCAATATTGCACGCCTATATATTAAGGCATTATTTAAAAAAATGGAAGAGCAGCCATAATTTTTTTTGTTATCATCAAAAATAATAATTTATCTAGAAAGTTATACAGCAAAATTGTGCACTCTGACGGTCACAGTAAGTTCTGTTTTTTATCGTTTCAGATGAGCTTTCTGAATCTCCCTACACTCTCTGTCTTTTCGAAAGGCTATTGGCAACAGCCCAAGCAGCAGCCATTGAGTGAAGACACGGTACACCAGCAGCTGAAGCGCTTCTTCTGAGTTCAGCTCCGTGCATTATATGGCGTTCATTTCCTCCCGGGATATTCAGCACCAGGTCCCAGTCTCCCTTCCTGAGCCTTTCAACGAGTTCTTCCTGCGGGACAGTGTTGACTTCGATGCCCCATTTTGAGAGATATTCGGATGTGCCTGATGTGGCATCGACTTTCCATCCGAGAGAAGTGAACTGGGCCGCTGTTGACATTGATTCTGCCTTCTGTGAATCCGCTATGCTCATCAGTATCCTTCCTTTTTCAGGTGGCATCCATCCCGCTCCCCTCAATCCGTCCATCATCGCGTCAGCAAGGTTATCCCCCAGTCCAAGACTTTCTCCCGTAGACATCATCTTCGGTCCAAGTTTTGGATCGATCCCGGGAAGTTTGTCATTAGAGAAAACCGGGACCTTTACCCCCCACTGACCGCTTTTTGGCAAAATGCCAAGTCCATATCCCATATCCGTCAGTTTTTCTCCGAGGGCTACACCTACAGCCAGATCGACCATTGGTATTTTTGATATTTTGCTGCATATCGGGACAGTACGGCTTGCCCGCGGGTTCGCCTCGATTATCCAGAAGAGACCGTCCTTGAGGACGAACTGTATGTTGAGTAGGCCATGGATGTCAAGCTCTTTTGATATCATTTTTACAGTTTCAAGGATCTGTTTCTGCTGCTCATCAGTAAGAGAGAAGCTTGGAAAAACTGCTATCGAATCACCCGAATGAATGCCGGAAGGGTCAATATGTTCAAATATACCCGGGATCAGAACATCTTCGCCGTCACAGACAGCGTCGCATTCGAATTCCTTACCCTGAAGGAAACGGTCGATCATCACCTTTTGTCCCTGAACAGCCTCAAAGGCCTCTGAGAGGACTTCTATCATTTCCTTTTCGCTGTAGACTGTTTTCATCGCGACCCCCCCTATTACGAAGCTGGGCCTTATCATAAGAGGGTATCCCAGATCCTGGGCGACTTTGCAGGCTTCATCCACGGAAGCCACATCGACGCCTTCAGGCTGGGAAATATTCAGTTTGGTGAGAAGTCTTGAGAATTTGCCTCTGTCTTCTGCAGCGTCAATAACATTCTGATCGGGGCCGAGAAGCCTGATCCCCTCTGCGGCCAGGTCAAGGCCAAGTCTGAGCGAGGTCTGTCCCCCGAAACAGGCGAATACTCCCTTGGCTCTTTCACGCTCAAGTACAGCCATTGCATCATCGATGTAGAGAGGCTCCAGATAGAGTGCATCGGAGATATCATGGTCTGTGCTAACTGTTTCAGGATTGACATTCATCATTATTGCCCTTATCCCTCTTCTGCGCAGTGCTTCGACAGCTTTTACACAGCAATAATCGAACTCTACCCCCTGGGCGATCCTTATCGCGCCTGAACCGAGGACTGCTATGCCTCCCTCGCTCTCTTCCCAGGGATCACTCTTTACTCCATAGGCCGCATAGTAGTAGCCTGAACCGGAAGGAAACTCTCCGGCGCACCCGTCTACTTCACGGTAGCCTGTATGGCAGTTTTCTGACTCAAGTATCTTCAATGTCTCTTCTTTTGATATCACGGCAGATGCTGATATGCGGCTTATTGACATTCCATGCATCCTTGCAGAGACGACATTTCCGTTTACAGGCCCGTCTTCTTCCAGATATTTTTCCGCCAGCTGGATCTTATTGAGCTGTTCGATAAAATATTTTCTAATGTGGGTCCTTTTAGACATTTCATCAACAGTTACGGAACTCCTTCTGAGAAGTTCTGTGATCGCTTCCAGCCTCAGATAGGTTGGGGCTGTTATCTGTTCCCATAGTTTCCTCGTCTCCCACGAACGCATCCTCCTGTCTGGAAGGTACCTTCCCCTTTCAAGGGAACGGCAGGCCTTTACGAGGGCCTGAGCAAATGTGGCGCCAAGAGCAAGGACTTCTCCTGTGGCTTTCATTCTCGGTCCGAGAGAGGAATCAGCCTGCGGAAAAGTGTCGAAGGGCCATGAGGGGACTTTCACCGCGACGTAATCAAGTGCCGGTTCAGACAATGCGCTGCCAGCTCCGGTAACGGGATTTGCCATCTCAGTGAGGTCCATGCCTATTGCAATTTTTGCGGCCATCCTCGCTATAGGATATCCTGTTGCCTTGCTTGCAAGGGCGCTTGACCTGCTTGCCCTCGGATTTACTTCTATAACGTAATATTCATTGCCGTCAGGTGAGAGTGCAAACTGAACGTTGCACGCGCCGCGGATCTCAAGAACATCCACTATTTTTAAAGCCGCGGTCCGGAGCATCTGCCATTCCCTGTCTGTCAGGGTAAGGGCAGGGGAAACCACTATCGAATCTCCCGTGTGTACACCCATGGGGTCTATGTTCTCCATGCTGCATACTGCCAGGGCGTTTCCAATGTTGTCCCTGACCACTTCTACTTCTATCTCATGCCAGCCTTCAAGATAACGCTCGATCAAAGCCCTTCCGACGGGAGATGCTGTAAGGGCATCTTCCACCTGGACTACAAAGTCTTCTATATTCCTGACGACCGAGTTGCCCGATCCTCCAAGCGTGAAGTCCGGGCGAAGTATAAGCGGAAGCGGCGAATGCATCGCAAATTCCTGAGCGCCTGCGACAGAAGATATACCCCTGCTTGCGATTATCGGCTGACCGGCATCTATCATTGCCTTCCTGAAAGGTTCCCTGCCCTCTGCACGTTCTATCGCTTCAGGCTGTGTGCCCAGGACCCTGCATTCGTATTTATCCCACATTCCTCTCTTATTGCATTCCATACAGAGGTTAAGCCCCGTCTGTCCACCCAATGTCGCAACTACACCATCCGGCCTGTATTCAGACAGGATCTCCTCTACTACTTCGGGCAGCAGAGGCTTTATGCAGACAATATCAGCAACGGTGAGGTCCGTCTGGATAGTGGCAGGGTTGCTGTTAAGAAGAAGCACTTCGCAGCCTTCCTCTTTGAGGGCACGGCAGGCCTGACTTCCGGCGTAATCAAACTCGGCGGCCTGTCCTATGCGTATCGGTCCCGAGCCAAGGACAAGTACTCTTTTTATGCTGTTATCCTTCATCGTTATCTCTCCCCTGACTCGCGAACGTGTGAGACAAAATTATCAAATATGTATCCTGCGTCTTCCGGTCCCGGTGACGCTTCCGGATGGAACTGAACGCTGGACGCGTCAAGATCCTTATGGAGCAGGCCTTCGACAGTTCCGTCCCCAAGGTGCCTGAATGATACCTCAAGCCCGGTCCCTTTAAGGCTTTCTTCTGTAACAACATACTGGTGGTTCTGGCTTGTCAGTATTCCTCTGCCGGTGGCGGTGTCGATCACCGCCTGATTCGCACCCCTGTGCCCGTACCTGAGCTTATGTGTCATTGCCCCGCAGGCTCTTGCCAGGAGCTGATGTCCAAGACATATCCCAAGCACAGGTTTTTTTCCAAGGATCTTTCTTATCTCTCCTGCCTCAAACCCAAGCACCGATGGATCTCCCGGGCCGTTGCTCAGTATGATCCCGCTTACTCCGCTGGAAAGAATATCCTCTGCTTTCGTGGTGTTCGGAAACCTGACCACCCTGAATCCTCTTCCTGCGATGCTCCTTAATATATTTTCCTTTGCCCCGTAATCTAACACACCGATCGAAAGAGCACCTTCTCCAATAACTTCGACCTCTTTGCAGGAAACTTTACTCACCATGTCATGAGGAAGTTCTTTTATCTGTGGAAGAGCGGGTTTGTGATCGAGCCTGCCCATTATCGAGCCAAGTTCACGGATCTTTAATATAAGCTGTCTTGTATCTGCGCCATCTACCAGGGGCCTACCATTTTCAGCCATCCATGAACTGAGAGAACCAAACCGTCCATTTTCTGTTTCATCAAGGCTGGATACCAATGCAGCAGAAAGCCAAACTCGTCGTCCCTCAAGCCTCTCTGTGTCAACTCCGTATATCCCTACAGGAGGGAATGCGAAGACCACGATCTGTCCGCAGTAAGAAGGGTCGGAAAGGGTCTGAGGATAGCCGCATCCTGCAGTAGTGAATACGACTTCGCCCTCGACCGGGGCTGTGATTTCACCTTTTCCGCTCCAGACAGTTCCGTCAGCAAGGGTAAGGAACAGGTTGCTTTTCATGTTTGGTATCCCCTTTGTCTCCATATAAAATGGGAAATTAGTTTCACTTTTATCCCGACAGGATAGTTTACTAAACCTAAAATTTAGTTTTGTTTATTATGTATTTTTACCTGCGGTTCAAAGTTCTTGAGTATTATAACGTTGTATCGTGATTCGTCAAGAGTATTATTTTGATTACAAATCAAGTTGCAGCAAAAGTTCAATCGGTTGCACAATTTTCGAATATTACATTACGGATTATAATTTAACGGAGGTGGGAGAAAAACATGGAGCATAGTTTTGAGCCGATTATCGACGACAGATCCAGGCTGCTTATTCTGGGCTCTCTGCCCGGAGTCAGGTCTTTGATGGAAAATGAATATTACGCGAACAGGCAGAATAAATTTTGGAAAATAATTTTTTCTGTTTTTGCCAGGCCCTTCTGCACAGACTACATTTCAAAGGTCCTGCTTTTACATGATCATAATATTGCTCTCTGGGATGTTATCAAAAGCGCGGATCGCATCGGAAGCAGCGACAGTAATATAAAAGCGGCCATTGCAAATGACATTCCTAAACTCCTGCAAGATCACCCGGGGATATCTTTCATAATTTTCAACGGCCAGTTCGCATTCAAAAGCTATAGGAATTTTTTTGGCAAGCCGCAGCCACCGTTTGAAGTACTGCTCTCAACAAGCCCCGCATGCGCAGGGAGAGACGCGGAAAAGTTTGATATGTGGGAGAGGGCCGTAAAGGGCGCATTGGAGGAAGACATTAAAAATCTTCACAGCGCCCTCTGAAAAGAGATCATTTGGATAGATATTATTCGTATTTCAGTGCATCGATCGGATTGAGGAGAGAGGCCTTCCATGCCGGATAATATCCGAAACCCACACCTACAAGAGCCGAAAAAACAAAGGCAAGAATTATTGATCCGGGAGAGAATATCGGAGGGGCAGCTGTTAATGAGGCGAGGGCATAGCCGGCAAAGATCCCCAGGATTATGCCTAGTGTGCCTCCTACCATCGAAAGCACTACCGCCTCTATGAGAAACTGGAAGCGGATGTCACGGGACTTTGCGCCGACCGCCATCCTTATTCCTATTTCCCTGGTACGCTCCGTTACAGAGACAAGCATTATGTTCATTATTCCAATGCCCCCGACAACAAGCGATATTACTGCTATAGACCCAAGGAGCATGGACATTATCGCTGTGGTCTTCCGACGGGCCTCAAGCATCTGAGATATATTCCTTACGGAGAAGTCGTCCGGTTCGCCGGGCCTGATCTTGTGTCTTTCCCTCAGAAGCGCCTCTGTCTCGTTCTGTATGTACTGAAGTGAGTTCATGGAGACGCCTTTAATGTAAATGGTGCTGATCCTTCCGGGGGTGTTCCATCTTACCAGCCTTCTTTGTGCCGCAGTCAGAGGAACAAGGACCAGGTCGTCCTGATCCTGGCCCATCGTACTTTGGCCTTTGGCTCTTAATACCCCGATAATAGTGAAGGGGATCTTCTTGATCCTGATCGACTTGCCCACCGGATCTTCCCCAAAGAACATTTTGTCTGCTATTGTTTTTCCTATGACTGCTATCTTTGCGCCTTGCCTCACATCACTGTCATTTAAGTTTCTGCCGGACTCAACTTCACGATCCTGGACAAGTGAATATGAGGGAGTGCTTCCGGTTACGCTTGTGTTCCAGTTCGTGTTGCCGTAAACAAGCTGGGCTGAAGTACCTATCATCGGTGCCACTGCTTCTATGCCTGATACTTCGCGCTCTATGGCAATTGCATCATCGTATGTCAGGTACTTGGCGACAGCCGCTGCGGAAGAGGCCGACCTGTCAGGGAAGACCATTATGAAATTGCTTCCGAACGATGCTATCTGTTCATCAATGCTCTTGTTGGCTCCCTGCCCGACTGCAAAGGCAGATATGACAGCCGCTACACCTATTATGATACCGAGCGCTGTCAGCATTGACCTTGTCTTGTTCCTGCGCAGCGCCCTCACTGCGGTAAGGGAAATTTCCGTCATTGATATCATGATTTTTCCACCGTCCGGTTCAATTCGTCGCTTGTTATCATACCGTCCTTGAAATGGACTATCCTTTTCGCATAAGCTGCGACTTCAGGTTCATGCGTAACAAGGAGTATCGTTATTCCATCTTCTTCGTTGATTTTTTTAAAAAGTTTCATTATCTCGTCGCTTGTCTTTGAATCAAGGTTTCCTGTGGGCTCGTCTGCCATGATTATTGGAGCCCTGTTGACGATCCCTCTTGCTATTGCGACCCTCTGCTGCTGGCCGCCCGAGAGTTGAGTGGGCTCATGGTAGAGCCTGTCCTCAAGTCCCATCTGGATCAAGGCCTCTTTTGCCCTCTCCCTGCGTTCTTTTTTTGCCATCCCCGCATAGAGCAGCGGCAGCTCAACATTTTCTATGGCGCTTGTTTTTTGCAGCAGATTGAACCCCTGAAAAACGAAACCTATCGTGCTGTTTCTTATAACTGCAAGGTCGTCGCCTTCAAGGTCGTTGATGCTTTGTCCGTTGAGGAAATATGTTCCTGATGTTGGCTTGTCAAGACATCCCAGGATGTTCATCGTTGTAGATTTTCCTGAACCGGAAGGCCCCATCATGGCTACAAACTCTCCCTTTTCCAGAGAAAGGCTGATGCCGTGAAGTATCTCTACTTCCTCTTTTCCCATACTGAAGCTTTTATGGATATCCTTTAGTTCTACCAGGGCCATTTATTTCGCTCCGTTCGGAACAATGATACCTGTAATTACCTCATCGCCTTCACTGAGCCCTGATATTATCTCTGTGTTCTGACCGTCCGAGATGCCCCTTTTGACCTCTACCCTTACAGGTGCCTTTTTAGCAGGCACATAGACTGCAGGAGTTTTTACTTCTGCTATGGTCTGTTTCCCCATCATGCCTGCCCCTGGCTGACCGGAAGCCGCGGAAGGATCGGCAGGTTTGAACCTGAAAGCGCTGTTAGGAACTACCACTACATCCTTGCGCTCTTCAACTATCAAAGAGACGTTGGCAGTCATCCCTGGCATCAGAAGCCCCTTATTATTAGATACTTTTACTATCACTACATAGGTCACAACATTGTCTGTTGTTTTGGGAGACAGCCTGACCTGAGTAACAACACCATCAAAGGGATCGTTTGGATGAGCATCTACGGTAAAGGTCGCTTTCTGCCCCTCTTTGACACCACCGATATCTGCCTCGTCGACGTTCACTTCCACCTGCATCTGGCCTAGGTCCTTTGCTATTTCTGCTATGCTCGGCGTCTGGTAACTGGCTGCCACCGTCTGTCCTTTTTCAACGTTTTTGGCGACGACTACACCGTCAACAGGGGAATATATTTGTGTGTACCCCAAGTTGATCTTTGTTTTGTTCAGCGTCGCCTGGTATTGAGCTATCCGTGCCCTTGACACAGCGACCTGGGCTTTTGAGGTCAGATAGGTCTTCTCGTCAGTATCAACATCTGCTTTTGCAATAAGGTCTTTTTCAGCGAGTTTTCTCGTCCTTGCGAGGCTTTTCTGCGAATTTGCCAATACTGCCTCTGAATTCATCAACTCTGCTCTTGCCGCCATCAAATTTGCCTCTGCCTGCGCAACATCAGTCCGCTGAGTGGCTGAATCTATTTCGGCAATAAGCTGCCCCTGCTTTACCACACTGTTGTAATCTATGTATATTTCTTTTACTGTACCGGATATCTGCGTTCCCACGTCGACTGTTTCAACTGCGTCAAGGGTCCCTGTGGCCTGTATGACTGAACGAAGGTCGGATCTTACTGCCTTTGCAGTTTTATACTGGATCTCATCTGCGTCTTTGCTGTAGTACCAGAAAAGTCCGCCGGAGATCACTATCAAAACCAGAATGACAGCCATGATCCTTCTTTTTAGTTTTTTTGAAATTTTATCTGTGAAATTCATTCTTCAAGACCTCCCATGGCCTTTTCAAGATCAAGACGTTTTGCTTTGCATTCATATAGAGAAAGTATTGTGTTTGTCTGAGCTGAAGCATAACTTTCTACTGCATCCGAAATTTCAAGGCTGCTTCCTACACCTGCTTCATATCGTCCCTCCGCGAGCTCATATGTCTCCCTTGCCTGTCTTTCAGCTTCGAGGGATGCGCTGAGAGCCTCCCTGGCCTCAGCAAGTGCATGCCATGCCTTTCTTACTTCCAGGATCACATTGTTGGATGCGCTGCCCAGCTGAGCCCTTGCTGTAACAAGGTCTGCCTCAGCCCCCTGTACCCTGCTTCTGGTAAGTCCCCCGTCGTATAGCGGAAAGTTAAGTGAAAGCTTTGCATTCCAGCCATTGTCATCAAAAGGGGCGCTGCCGTATGCACTGTAGCCGGCAGATGCGCTTATTTCTGGAGAAAGCCCCTTTTTTTCCAATGCCAGCAGAGTCTCGGCATATTCTACTTTTTTACGCTGTGAAGCAAGGTCAGGCCTGTTTGAGATCGCTCTATCAACAGCCTGCTCTATCGGAACGCTCCATTCTTTATATGACAATACATCTGCAACATTTTCTATGTCCATCATGGGGATACCCATTGAAGATGCAAGCTGTGCCCTATATTGTTCTGCAGCCGACGAAGCCTTTACGAGCGCAAGCTTTGAATTGGCAAGATCCGACTCAGCCTTTGTAACTTCAATTTTTGGCTTTGTTCCTACCTCGTAGTATGACTTTGCCCACAAAAGCCTCTTCTGATAATTGTCAAATCTGGCTTTTGCCACTTCATGCTGCCTTATCGCCTTGTTAAGGTTGTAGTAGGCAGACTTGACTCCCACAATTATTTTGTCCCTGGTATCTATGTATTCTGCTTCTGCAGCATCCATGTTGATCCTTGCCCCTTCTATCTTAAGCCCTCGTTTGCCCCAGTCATAAACTGACTGTTCAAGCGAGATGGATGCGTTGTACCTCCCTGTATCGTATGATGAATCTGTGCTGTCACTTCTTGTGTATGAGGCGCCTCCCTTTATCTGTGGCCTGCTGTCTGCCGCGCTCTGACCGACAGCAGCTTTTTTTGAAGCAACCTTGCTCTCCGCTGCGACCATGTCAGGGTGCGTTTCAAGAGCTGTTCTGACACATGATTCAAGGGTGAGCGTTTCCGCTGCAGCCACACCTGTAAACAATATTTGGATCAAAAATAACACTGCAATAATTTTATTTCTCAACAGACCAAGCACCTCCGATCAAGATATCCTTTTTTATGCCAATGGAAGCCTGATTATGAATATGCTACCTTCGCCTTCCCTGCTTTCTGCAGTTACGCTGCCGCCGTGTGCCTCCACTACCGCTTTTGTTATTGCCAGTCCTATTCCAAGTCCTCCGCTTGACCTTGCCCGTGACTTGTCTGTCCTGTAGAAACGTTCAAATATGTAGGGCAGATCTCTGTCTGAAATACCGATGCCTGTGTCTCTGACTTTGATGTGTACGTCCCCGCCTGCTTTTTCAAGATAAATAGTGGTCCTGCCTCCGCTGTCTGTATACCTTAGGGCGTTAGAAAGAAGGTTTTCCACCGCCTGTCTTATCTTGTCTCCATCTGCTGCAAGCATTACATCCTCTTCAATTTCTCTTTTCAGTTCCACCGACTTTGCTCTGAAAAGAGGATCAAAGGTCATAGCGACCCTTTCTATTTCTTTTGAGAGGTTAACTGATTCAAGTACAAGGCCTTTTCCGGCATTCTCTATCAAAGTTAGTTTTTCAATTTCAGAAATCATCCTGGATAGCCTGTCTATCTCGTCAACTGTAAGTTGGATCCTTTCTTTTGTCGGTTCCCATACCCCGTCCTCAAATGCTTCAAGGTGCGATTTGATTATCGTTAGGGGGTTCCTCAGCTCATGAGCAATATCGCTCATAAGCCTTTTACGCAGCTCCTCCTGTTCCTCAAGTCCAAGCCCAAGCCTGTTGATGCTGTCGATCAGCATCTGCAGTTCTGTAATGTCAGATCTGAGATCATCCTGTATCCTGTATTTGCCTTTGCTTATGAGTGATGCTCGCTTCGATACGTTTAGGACAGGCCTGCTTATGAGGTCCGCCATTATAAAAGATATGACCACTGCGATAAGAAGCATAAATGCGATTGCGTATACCATGTGAGAATTAAACTTCTTAAGAAAAAGACCCTCCCTGCTCTCCCTGAAAGGCAGGCAGAGAAAACGGACTTTCCCGACTATTTTGCCTCCTGAAGAGACAGGAAGCTCATTCATTATCAGCTCCGGCCCCATTGATCTCATAATGCCGGAGGTTTCGTTGTTATCTCTTCTTGGACCGGGCCCTCTCATTGCTCCGTGTCTCATTGAGCGACTGAATTCAGCTATCAGGATGCCATCTGTATCATAAAGCGCAGCATGGACCATAGGCCATCTGAGAATATCGCCCCGGAGCTCCGTTATGATCTCTTTGTTCCAATAGCCGTCTGAACTGTATAACTCCTCTAAGACCCGGACAGCCTCCTTTTGGTCATCCAGAAGCCTGTCAGAAGAAAAAAGGCGAAACTGCCTGTCCAAAAGCTTTGAGATCCCGGTTGGGATGACGAGCATGCAGATGATAACTATCACCACGTACTGAACAAGCATCTGCGTCCTGAGAGAGCGTTTCATTTATCTACTCCGAGACCCTGTATCCGAAGCCGTGAACTGTTTTGATATAACCATTTTCATGCACCGGATCAGCAAGTTTTTTTCTGATGTTTTTGATGTAGCTGTCAATAGAGCGCTCAAAGGCATCATATTCATAACCAAGAGCATAGGTGATCAGTTCGTCTCTTGTCCATGTTTTGTCCTGCCTCGATGCCATCTTTGAAAAGATCATGAATTCATTTTTAGTCAGAGGTATGTCCTCTCCGTTTTTTGTAACTGTAAAGTTTGAAGTATCTATGATCAGACTATCTCCTACTGTTATCGTCTCTCCGTTATCCTGATCAAATGCAGCCGTTCCCCTGAGGTTTGCCCTTATACGGGCCATAAGCACCCTCGGGCTGAAGGGCTTGATAATGTAGTCATCTGCTCCGGCATCAAGCCCTGCAATGACATCGTCTTCCCCACTCTTGGCAGTTACCATTATTATTGGGACCGGGGAGTAACTCCTTATCTCCCTGCATACAAACTCGCCTTTCATACCGGGAAGCATCAGATCCAGGATCACAAGGTCATATGCTCCCTCACTGAACATTCTGAGAGCTTCAATACCGTCTGAGGCTATGTCTGCTTCATAACCTTCCCGCAGCATATAAGCCTTTTCAACATCGGCAATGGCTTTTTCATCTTCAACGATAAGGATCTTCACAGCGTCCACCCCCGTTATCAACGCTCTTTGTCCATAATTGATATTAATAAAAAATTAGAACAACTTCAGTTTCAATCAGTATAAAGCAAAAAAAAAAACAAAAGAATGACAATACTACTGGGATCGGTCTACGCCGGCCCCAGTAGTAAAATTATAATTGTCTACTGTTGTGTAGGGTTGTTTTTGAATCCCTGGCCGAAGCCGCGGCTGTTTTTGAAAGCTTCGGGATTTTTGAGCATCTCTTCTAGGCGTGCATTATCTCGGTCATTTTTGATCTTCTGGATCTTAGCGTGAAGATCGCGTACCTTAGTCTTGTTTGGTGCTTCTTTCTGAAGCTCAGTCCTTATTTCGGAATGGAGCTTCCTTATCTCTTCCATCTGTGTTCTGCCCTCGGGAGAAATTTCATGTTTGGGTCCTCTCGCCGCAGGACTGAACTTTGAAGGGTCTTTCAACACTGCCTCAAATTGAGCTGTTTCGATCTCTCGGTTAAGCGTCTGGATCTGCATATGGATCTCACGAGCCTTCGCCTTGTTTGGAATCTCTTTCTGCAGTTCAGATCTAAGGTCAATGTGGAGCTTGGCCCTTTCATCAAGCTTTGCACTGAGTTCAGGTGAAGCATCCTGCCTCATCTGTTGGCCGTACCCCATCGGCATCCCGGCACCGGCGCCAGGGCCGCATTTTTCTGCTTTGCCATATCCTGGAGCAGCCATCGCGCTGCCCGCAAAGACAAGAACTAATATTGCTGCTGCAAAAATTTTCTTTTTCATTTACATCAACCTCCAAATTTATGATCAACATCATTTGATGTTCCATGATGCTAGTCTAGCTATACCATATGGAGATTTTATGACGTAAATGTGTGGATTTTATGGGGATTTATTAAGACCAGAGTCTGACCGACACTCTGAATGGCACCCTTTCTCCACTAAAAAAGCTTCCGCTTAAGAGGGGTTCAGTTTAAGCGGAAGCGTCATATGATTATTTTAATATCCGGACATGGGGCATATAAAAATTTTAGTTTGAAAGTCCTATCTTTCGCCCAAGGTCGTAGGCCTTCATGTTGCTCTCAAGAAATTCTGGTTTTCTTGCACCCAGTTTCAGTTTAATGATCTCCCTGGCTGTATCATCAGAAATAAAATCAGACATTGCTATGACGACTCCAAGGATCACTACGTTCACAGCCCTTTCGTTCCCCAGACTTCCTGCTATCTTCGAAGCTTCGACCGGTATAACTTTGATGTCGTCTCTTGTAGGTGTGTATTTGGCCATGTCACTGTTATAGATCAAGACACCACCGGGCTTGACTGACTTTTCGTATTTATCGAGTGAAGGCTGGTTTAGAGCAACTACCACATCCGGTTTTGTCACGAATGGCGAGCCTATCTCCCTGTTGCTCACAGTAACACCGCAGTTTGCAGTTCCGCCTCTCATCTCCGGTCCGTATGAGGGAAGCCATGTCACATATTTACCCTCTTTAATGGCACCGTACGCAACCAGCTGTCCCAGGACCATTACACCCTGACCGCCAAAGCCTGCGCAAAACAGCGTGCGTGTGTAATTCGACATTTAGCAGAACCTCCCTTACTCAAAATCCTTGAATACCCCTAGGGGGTAATAAGGGATCATGTTATCGACAAGCCAGTCGCATGCGTCAGTGGGCCTCATTCCCCAGTTCGTAGGACATGTAGAGAGGACTTCAACAAAAGAGAAGCCTTTATTGTCCATCTGGTTCTTAAAAGCTTTTTTGATCGCCTTTTTAAGACCGTTCAAATGAGCGGGTTTCGCCGCAGAGACCCTTTCTATATAACAAGGCGAAGCAAGGGATGCGAGCATCTCTGACATTCTGATCGGATAACCGGCCCTGAGAGGATCACGTCCGCTCTGGGTAGTCGTGGTCTTTTGTCCGATCAGTGTAGTAGGAGCCATCTGCCCCCCTGTCATGCCATATATTGCATTGTTGACAAAAATTACGGTTATGTTTTCAGACCGGTTTGCAGCATGAACTATTTCAGCCATACCTATCGAGGCAAGATCTCCGTCTCCCTGATATGTAAAAATAAGTCTGTCCGGCCTGATACGTTTGAACCCTGTCGCAACTGCAGGCGCCCTGCCGTGGGGAGCTTCAATGAAATCTGTATCTATGTACCCGTACATAAGGGCAGCACAGCCTACAGGAGCTACTCCCGTAGTTATATCCTGTATTTCGAGTTCATCCAGAGTCTCGCATAACATCCTGTGGATTATCCCGTGAGTACAGCCTGGACAATAATGAGTATGAACTCCCTCTATCCAGCTTTTAGGTCTCTGGTAAACGATTTTTTCTGCCACTTTTAGTCCCCTCCTTTTCAGGAGAGTTCCGCAAATATCTTGCGGCACTCTTCTTCTATTTCCTCTACCCCTGGACACATACCGCCTGAACGTCCGTAAAAACTCACAGGTATGCGGTATTTGACTCCCCTGTTGACATCTTTTAACATCTGCCCCCAGTTCATTTCCACATCGAGGATGTGTTTGCAGGAGGGAACAAGAGATTCAAAATCATCATACGGGAACGGGCTTACCAAAAGCGGCCTTATGAGTCCGACTTTGTATCCTTCAGATCTGAGGCTGTCGATCGCTGACCTGGCTATCCTTCCCACTGTACCGAAAGCAGAAATGACAACTTCCGCATCGTCTGTAAGATATTTTTCGCAGGAAGTTTCATTCTTTTCTATTTCGTGCCACTTTGCTTCAAGTTTTCTGTTGTGTTCTTCCAGTTCGTCCGGATCAAGGAAGAGGCTTCTGATGATGTTTCTTTTGCCGCCTCTTTCCCTCATGTACCCGCAGGCCCATTTTTCAGGATGCGAAAGGTTTTTGCCGTGACCTTCCGGGATCTCTACAGCTTCCATTATCTGGCCTATGACTCCGTCGCAAAGCACCATTACCGGCGTCCTGTATATCTGTGCAAGGTCAAAGGCCTTCTGCACCATGTTGACTGTTTCCTGAAGAGAACCGGGGGCCAGGACTATCAGATTAAAATCTCCATGGCCGATGCCGCATGTCGCCTGATTATAATCTGACTGAGAGGGCAGTATCCCGCCCAATCCGGGGCCTGCCCTGACTACGTTGACCACTACGACAGGGACTTCCTGCCCTGCTATATAGCTCAACGTCTCCGACATAAGGGAAATGCCCGGGCTTGAGGAACTTGTCATTACCCTTTCTCCCGTAGCGCCTCCGCCAAGAATCATATTTGATGCCGCGACTTCGCTTTCTGCCTGGAGATATACACCCCCGACCTCAAAAAGCCGTTTTGACATATACTCCGGGATCTCGTTCTGGGGAGTTATCGGATAACCATAGAAATACTTGCAGCCCGCCTGAACAGCAGCTTCAGCGATCGCTTCAGTACCTTTCATCAAAGTTTTTCCCATTTTGATCACCCCTTCTCACATCATTCTTCGCGGAAGACCTTGATAACTGCATCAGGACAGCGCATAGCGCACATTCCGCATCCTATGCAGTCTTCTGGTCTTGCCGCTTCCACAGGGCGATATCCCTTTTTGTTGATCTTGTCGGATATTTCAAGAACATTTTTAGGACACGCCTCAACGCACATTGAACAGCTCTTACAGTATTGCTCGAGTATTTCGACTCTCCCTTTTGGCATATGAAACACTCTCCTTTTGTATTAAATGCGCACTTTGCCTCTTTCCCACGGCAGTAATATCTCTCTTCGAAGTATCCACAGCGGGATATTATCCGGAAGGATCTTTCTCACATCAGATGAAATCGATTCCTCTGCTATCCCAAAAAGCATCGGAACATCCATCTTTTTTGAAAATTCGTCCACTAAAATTATTCCTTCTGCACAGTCTTTAGGGCTTGTTGTGTTCATAAGGTGCGGATTAGCTGCTGTTGCGTTGACTTTTAGTCCGCATGTAGCTTCAAGTTTGTCTTTCATTTGGGCAATTTCTGAAAAAGTTTTGGTATGGGTCCTGTAGGGGTTGATGACAAAGATAAGGTCATATCCGGCTTTAATAATTTCCGGTTCAAACTGCTTTAACGCAAGTGCTCCCTTTGAATCTCCTCCGACATCAATAATAAGCCGGTTTGACGTATCATGTATCTTTGTCCGGATCAGGGGATTGATGTAGCTCATATCTCCCCATTTTATATCTCCGGGCGGCGTCAGTACCGAAAGGTTATCCTTTATTATGTCGCCCGCAAGAGCCCTGAGGCAAAAATAGGGATTGATTATGTCCATGTCCGCCAGGATAACGCTGACGCCACTGTCCGCCATAGCCGAAGCAAGGCTCATTGTCAGTTCGGTCTTGCCTGATCCAAGAGCTCCGGTGACAGCAATTACATGATTCCATTTTTTATCTTTTAACAAAGACAGGTTGTTCTCAGGGACGCGGTTATTCTTTTTCATAGATGTGAGCCTCTTCTTCCCCTGTGAGCACTTTGTAGGCCCCTTCAGCAAGTGCTCTCAGTTCGTCTTCCCCTGGCACGAAGATGACCTCTGATATCCAGGACACCCTCTCTTTGATCAGATCGCATAGATAGGTACTGTTTGCAAGGCCTCCCGTCAGTATCACAGCGTCCACTCTCCCATAAAGATTGACAGCCCTTGAACCTATTTCAGCAGCTATCTGATAGGCAAGCGCCTCTACGATGAGTTTCGCTTTCTCGTCTCCCGCATGCACCATTTCAGCTATTTTCCTGAAATCACGCGTGCCAAGGTGGGCAGCAACTCCAGCATTTCCAATAATCATTCTTTGAATTTCTTTTTCTGAATACTTACCTGAAAAACATCTTTTTATTAGATCTCCTGCATGTACTGTGCCGGCACGTTCCAATGACATCGGACCATACCCTCCAAGTCCGTTGTTCACGTCTATCACCCTGCCTTCACAGTGTGCTCCGACGGTAACCCCGCCACCCATATGCACTACTATGAACCTGCACTCCTCAATAGGTTTTCCCATTTGCTTCGCTATCCTGTATGCCACAGCTTTTTGGTTCAATGCATGGAATATGGATCTTTTGGGCATATCTGGGATGCCGCTGACATGTGCTACGGGGGACATCTCGTCAACACAGACAGGATCAACGATAAAGGCAGGAATAGATCCTGCCTTCTCTGATATCCTTTTTGCAATTAGTCCTCCGAAATTTGAAGCATGCCTTCCATATCGGCATAGTCTCAAGTCGCTTTCCATCGCTTCGTTAATAATCCAAGCGCCGCCAATCATCGGACGCAGCAACCCACCCCTGCCTGCAACAGCAGAGAGTTCGGAAACCCTGTTCCCATGGTTTTCAAGTATTTCTATTGAATTGGAAAATCGAAAGTTTTCTTCCTTTTCAGCTGACTCTTTGCAACGGTCAATATCTTCCTGGCTATACTCCGCAGATTCTGACCAGATCATATTCAGGTCATCATACAAAGCTGCCTTCATTCCTGTGCTTCCCGGGTTGATTGCAAATATCTTCATTTTTATCCGCAACCTTTGCTAAATAGAGTCATATTTCACATTTAGGTTTGTTTTTAAAAAGAAACTCTTACCTATACTTTATTATAATACATTTTTATTTTTAAGAAAAGGTTTCAATATTCAGCTGAATTTTCTGGCTTTTCTGTGCCTTGACACTCAATATTCTGGTTGTTATACTCTCCTTCGTGGCGGCATAGCCAAGCGGTAAGGCAGAGGACTGCAAATCCTTCATCCCCGGTTCGAATCCGGGTGCCGCCTCCATAATTTCTTGATCAATGATACGATTCTTTAATAAAACATAAAAAAGATCTCAAGACTTAAGTCTTGAAATCTTTTTTATGTTTTACAAAGTATGCAAGATTTTCAGTAAGATCGCAGCCGCTGAATAAATCACGAGCCTTTCCGTGGAGTCCAAATCATCAGTATAACGGATGCTACTATAAGGGGCGTAGCCACAAGCATATTGATACTCAGATGTTCCCCTCCCAGAAGCCATCCTAGAAAGACAGCCACTACAGGATTGACAAAAGCATGGGTAGCGACCCTGTTGGCCGGTTCGACCCTCATCAGCCAGAGAAAAGATGAGTATGCGACAAGGGAGCCGAAGATTATCAGGTAAATAAGCGCAAGCACTGATCTGTCGGAAAAAGAGGCCATGCTTTGATAATTTCCCGTGAAGGCCGATATCAGAAAGTGTATGGACATCATTACAGCGCCGCCGCACATCATCTGCATTCCCGACGACATCAGCGAGTCCTCATGAATTTTCGGATTCCTTGAGATAAAAGCGCCTGTTACCCAGGTGAGTCCGCTCAGAATAAGCATAAGCACCCATATCAAATAACTTGATTCAAATGAGAAATCCGCGTTAGGATCTCCTGTGACCAGGAAAAAGATACCCAAAAAGCCTAATATTATCCCAACATAATGACGCTTTGCAGGTCTTTCGCCATTGAAGAACATCCATCCTAATACGCAGAACCAGAGCGGCTCCAGTGCCACAAGAAGGGCCGCTATGGAAGATGGCACTACGGTTTCAGCGCTCGTTATCAGTCCGTATGATATTACGAATGGGAGCAGAGATGCCATAAAGGCATTTTTCCATCCCTGCACAGTAGTCCTGTAACCGGACTGAAGAAACCTGGCAGCAAAAAGCATGATTCCGGCACTAAGAAACCTTGCTCCTCCCGAAAAAAAAGGAGGAATGGTCTCAACAGAAAATCTTATGGCAAGATATGTGGATCCCCAGATAATATAAATCATCAGATAAGCAAAAATAAGTGCCGCTTTTGAAGGCTTGCTCATCCCGACAGGAGACATATAACAACCTCTTTTCATTGTTAACAGCATTCCGCCCATTATCAACAGACAGTTCAGCAATTATACAGCCATCTTTCAATAATTCTTTTTTTCATATTTAGAAAAAACGTTGTTTAAGTGCATATACCCATGCAATAATGACAAATATAAATCAAAATTTCAGTGTTATGGAATTATGTTGTTAAGTATATTAAAAAGCAACCTCTATCAAGGGAGGCCGCGAATTTTGAAAAATATCGCAAAAATGCAGTTATTCGTAGAAAGACACATGTCTGATGGAAGAGCGCTGACAGTACCCTGTACGATCGAAGTACTTTCTAGAAAAGACCAAGACATCTCTGTGAAACTGCACAACGAAGTAGCGCATGGACTCAGCCGTGAGATCTTTGCCGCAAGCACTGAAGAAGATCTGAAAAGATTTGTGAGCAAAGACGGTCTTGCTGTAGGTGCCAGATATGAAGACCGCCTGATCTGTCTCAGGACGCTCAAAACTTCACGTGAATGGGTCAGGGAATCCTTAAAGGATTATAATCTTGCTCCCGATAGATATGCTAATTCCGCAGTAACTGGTTTTTGCGTAGTAGATAGGGAATTCAGGGGAAACAACATACAGTTTCTTTCACAGTTTTACGCGGAGAACATTGTTTCGAAAAAATATGATTCGGTAGTTACGACTGTATCTCCCAAAAACATCTTCAGCCTGCAAAATGTCCTTGCATGCGGATACTATATTATTGCAATAGAATGGACTTACGGAGGTTTTTTGCGTTTTGTTCTGAAAAAAGAATTTTATCCTGCGTATCCACTCTGGACTCACGGACATCTGAGGATACCTATAAGGGAAATAAAAAAACAGCAGGAAGCTATTTCAAGGGGCAATGTCGGCTACAAGATAGTTAGAGGTCCGAGGGGATTCATAATGCTTTACGGCAGGGTGGGCCCCTGAGCTTTTCCTTATAATCAAATAATTGCGTCTATCAAGAAAAATGGCAGTCCTGCCGTTAAGACATGGACTGCCATTATTATTAATTGTCCGGGAAAAGCTATATCAGTTTTTTTATTATTCCTGAGATCAGACTTGGTCCGGGGAAAAAAGCACGGGACAACTTTTTGCCCGTGAAGCCAGTCATCAGACCGGCAAACGCCATTGCTCCGAGGACATGCAGAGGTTTTCTTTTAATTATACGGACAGGATCGAACTCCATGATCGCGGCCTTAAAATTGGCCTTCGCCTCTTCAAGAGTCAGTTCTTTTTTGTTCTGCTCCAACACCAGCCCCACCTTTGCCGTAAGTGATCGCCCTGCCCTTAGAAAGCAGCCATATACCGGTTCCTAAAAAAAGAACAGCAACAGCAAGGGCAGAAATAGGTTTTCCGATATGATCGCTCAGCCAAATGTACAATGCTGCTCCAACGGCAAAAACTCCGTAAATGACCAGTGAGACACCAAAGAACATAATAAGAAATCCCTCTATCACAAGGACAGATTTCTCTTTCAATGTTCTTCCTTCGGCCTCAACGAGATCAAAAAAACTAACTATCAAGTTGGCGAAAGTTTCCAACTTTAATCACCGTTCCTGTCCAAAGCCCAAGAGGCCTGATTACTATTCTTCTTCGGCACGCCAGCAACAATAATCGAGAAGTTTTCCTATTACTATACCGGCCCCAAAAGCTATAACCACAGAAAGGAATGGGTTGTCTGACACTCTTGTCCCAACTTTGGCAACAGCTGCTCTTCCTGGCTCTTCATATTTTTCGATCACCGGCTTTACAGCTGCAAGGAGGGACTTAGCTCCGTCATCCAAGGTGTTTTTTACCTTGTTGAAATCAATGATGCGCTTGGCTTCGGCCTTTTCCTGCTGTTCCGCGATCGTACATTTCAAGGCCTCGATTTCAGCCTTCAATTCCATGATGATGTCTTCGCTTTTATTCACCTCTGTCATGGCAATACCTCCTTCTGATTTTTCTGATTCAGTTCGTATTGCTTATGATCTCTGTTTTGCTATTTTATCATGATAGAGTATTTTCAGGAAATAAAAGGTTAAAATATAAGCATAATTACTGCAATAATTTATTTAACAGTCGGAGGTCAGAAAATGAGAGAGAACTACGTAGAGGTACCCCTCCTGCAGCAGAGGGAGATCGAAATAAAGGTACTTGGACCTGTAATAAGGGCGTTTGCTGAGGAATTCGGCAAGGAAAAAACGTATGATCTGGTACGAAAGACTATGCAGGAGATATCACGAAGCCTCGGGAAGGAAAAATCACTCAATGGAGGCGGACTGGAAAACCTGAAGGAAAAATGCATTTCAAAGTGGAACGAGGGGGGGGCGTTGGAAGTCAAGATGAAGGAAGATCTTGACTCTGTGCTTTCTTTTGATGTCACTAGATGTGAATTTGCAAACCTATACAAAGAACTGGGGTTCGGCGACATAGGATCTCTGATTTCATGCGACCGTGACTCGGCATTCCTGGAGGGATTCGATCCCGAACTGGAACTGGTGCGAGAAAAAACTCTCATGGACGGGGATACCCTCTGTGATTTCTGTTATAGAAAAAAAGGATGATTTTTTGCATCCTGAAGAAAAGTACAAAGAGCTTGTCAAATTAATAAAAAAGCTGGGAAGAGCTGCTGTCGCTTTTTCAGGAGGTGTGGACAGTGCTTTGCTTGTTTTTGCGGCCAAAGAGGCATTGGGTGACAACGCCGTTGCCTTCACTGTCTGGTCACCGTTGCTCTCATCAAAAGATAAGATAGAGGTCCTCGCTTTTGCTGAGAGGTACGGGATCAGGCTTTTCAAAATAGGGCACGATGATCTTGACAGCAGAGATTTTTGCGAAAACGGACCGGAGCGGTGCTATGTATGTAAATCCAAAAGGCTTGACGCGATGTTATCTTATGCAGCACAGCTTGAGATCCCATGGCTCCTTGACGGTTCAAATACCGATGACCTTAATGACCACCGGCCGGGAATGAAGGCCCTTAAAGAATCATTCAATGTTCTTTCACCTTTTCTTGAGTGCGGCCTTTCGAAAAAGGAAATCAGGGAGATATCATCAAGCCTGGAACTGCCCACCGCAAACAAACCCTCTGCGGCCTGCCTTGCCTCAAGAATACCTACAGGCACTGCGATCAGTGAAGAGATGATCTTGAAGGTCGATGTCGGAGAGAGCATCATCAGAAAATATCTTCCCTTAGATTCTCAACTAAGGATGCGTTATGACGGAATAACAGCAAAAATAGAAACAGACCGGGAAAATATTCCCGGTCTGATCAAGGATCTAAGTCTTATCACGGATAAACTGACCTCTTTCGGAATAACTGACGTCCTGGTAGTGAAGGACGGCTATTCCATGGGAGGAGCTACATTTCGACCGAAATGAAGAGTGTCTGTCCTCCCCTGGACACCAGTATGCCCAGTGATTTGTTCTTTGCCCCCATGACCCTGTTCCAGTCATCCAGCGTCTTCATCTTTGTCCTGTTGACTTCTAGGATAACATCACCGGGCTGAAGTCCAAGCCGGGCACCCAGGCTCCCCCTGTCAACGTTTACCACGATAAGTCCCTCATTTGATTCAAGCTTGAACTGCTTTTGAATTTCATTGTCTATCACTGCAGCAGTGATCCCCATCTGCTTTGATATTTTTGCTGTGCCCGAAGGTTCCTTTGTGGGTTTACTGCCTGTTTTCTGATTTTCACCTTTGTCTATCTCGCCAAGCACTACTTCTATTGTCCTCTTTTTTCCATCCCTGAATATTTCGAATTCTACCTTGTCTCCGGCTAGCTTGTTCCTTACAGAAAAGACTACGTCCTGGCTGTTTTTGACCGCCTTGCCTGCTATTGATACTATCACGTCGCCTCTCCGAAGTCCGTATTTTTCTGCAGGTGAGCCGGGCTGAACATCAGCAATGATCGATCCTTCTTTAACAGGTATCTTGTAGGCGTCGACAAGCGCAGCCGTCAGCGGCTGCACTGTTACCCCAAGCCAGCCTCTCCTTACTTCCCCATGCTGGATAAGGTCGTCCATGATCTGCTTGGCCATGTTGATCGGAACTGCGAACCCTATTCCCTGTGCATAAGGAACGATAGCGGTGTTGATACCAATGACCCTTCCGTTGAGGTCGATAAGAGGTCCTCCGCTGTTTCCCGGGTTGATCGCCGCGTCTGTCTGCATGAAACCCTGGAAGTTGACTCCGGGTGCCTGTAGAGTCCTGTTTTTAGCTGAAACTACTCCCGCAGTTACAGAATTCTCAAAACCCAGTGGGTTGCCTATCGCGACGACCCATTCACCGACTTCTGTCGCATCAGAGTCTCCGAGCAAAAGCACGGGAAGGTCAGGGGCCTTGATCTTTATTACGGCAAGGTCGAATGTAGGATCCTGCCCGATTTTTTTCGCGTCAAAGGACCTGCCGTCCAAAAGTGTGACCTTGATCTTGTCAGCGCCTTCAACAACATGGTTGTTTGTCAGGATATACCCATCCTTAGTAACGATGAAGCCGGAGCCTTTGCCTCTTTGAGGCACCACTCTCTCCTGCATCCCGTCTCCGCCGAAGAAATCCTCTCCAAAAAATTCTTCAAAAAATGGATCCCTGCCGAATGGATTGCTCATTATCCTCTGTTTGACCATCGTCTCTGTGTCAATATTTACAACAGCAGGAGAGCTTTTTTTGACTATCGAGACAATAGGATTGCCGTTGTAGATATCCTGTGCGTATGCTCCGACGGTCGCAGAGGCAACAGTTTTTGCATCAGGTTCCCGTGCATTCTTTACAACAGTGTATTCTGATGCAATGAAAGTTCCAAAGGCTCCCCCAGCAAACATTATCGCACCGGCTGCAGCGGCAATACCAAATTTTTTCACAGCAGTTATAATTTTTTCTTTACTCATAAACACACCTCCGCGTTTTTGACGATTATTTTTTCGAATACGTATTTCATTTTAGTTAATCCTAATTAAATTACATCAAGTATATTACGTATGGCAAAGCGGGTGAAAAAACCTAAATCAACTTCGTAAACTTTATTGCGCATTTAGTTCCATTGTTCTTTGCGCCTTTGCCTGCTATAATATTAAAGTAATGCAATCCAACCACTGTGGAGCCTGTATATGAGGAAGATATTCAGATCTTATTTTCCGACCACTCGCACATTTTTTCTTCTGATAGCCTTTTTGGCTATTACTTTTTTTGCGATTTTTGCTCTCCTTGGACATGTCAGGTCAATTTTTTTCTCCCACGCAGACACTCAAAACCAATCAGTTGTATCTATGGCAGCAAACATGGTCAACGAACGCATATACGCAAAACTCATCCAGCTGCAGGCACTGGCATATACCCCCTCTTCACAAAAGAATTTGTTCAGCAAGGAAAACCTGAATAAAAGACTCGAACAACTAAGACCGGAAGCTGCAAAGATCGGGTATGACTTTATCCAGCTGACAGACGCAGAGGGGAACACGGTAAGTACCAACGGGAAAAAAGTTGACATCGTTGAGACAGATCATTTTTATCGGGCCATTCGAGGTTTCACTGTTATATCACAGGTAGTAAGCGATGATGTAACAAGCACACCCAGAATATCAGCTGAGAGGATAGTTTTTTTAAGCGTTCCCGTTTTTTCTGGAGCTGCAGTTATTGGTGTACTTACCGCCGCGATAAATGTTGAGAAACTTTTCATACTTCAAAACATAGATATTCCCTATAGCGGAACTTTCTTATGCCTGATAGATAAAAACAACAACGTTGTTGAGTATTCAGGAAGCTACCTGAGAGAGTTCGCTCACCTTACCAGAAGTCTGAACTTTTTCAGCCCCCTCTCTACCCTGATCGAATCAGATGAACTCAAGTTTCTCAAAGAAGAACTTTCAAACCTCGCAGGAAACATGATAAAACATCACAAAAGCACCAAAAACGACAGGATGATATCTTTTGCATCTCTTCCGCATTCAGATCAGTGGAAACTTGTTGCCGTCTCATCAGAAGAGAGTATCAGGTCCCAGCAGAACAGTCTTCTTATGAAGATAGGCGCTTTGATTTTATTGAGCACTCTTTTAATGACATTAACAGCGATATATCTTTACGTAATGAACTGGAAATATAAAAGGATCCGTGAACTTTCACACAGCACGATAAATAAGACCGGATTTCATTTTTTCAAAATTTCATCTGACGGAGAAGTTATGGACTTTGAAGATGATTTCGCATCTTTTCTGGGTATATCTCCTGATAAATCAGCTTTCAACTTTAAAGAGTTCATGAATGACGGACAAACAATATTCCCGGCTAAGATCGAAAAGGATGCTTCATTCAAACTTTCTCTTCGCAACAAGAACAACGACAAGACTTTTCTTCTTATTCAGATAATCGGAAATAACGAGAGAGGTTTCTTCCCTGCATTTGCGATCGATGTTACAAAGGACGAGCTGCTCCAGGAAAGGGTCAGAAATCTTGCTTATACTGACATGACCACCAATGTTCCCAACAGGGAGAGCTTCACCCTCAAAATTGAGAGCCTTAATCAAAAATGCCTCTCAAAGAGCTTTAAAAGCGGGCTGCTCTTTATTGACATAAACGACAGCCATAGAATAATGGAAATTTTTGGACACAGGCTCTTCCAAAAAATGCTTCGTGAGGCAGCCGGAAGGCTTACGTCTGTTTCGATCCAGGCCCAAGGGAGCATTTATAACCTTGACAGCGATGATTTTGTAATAGTTATCGACGAACATGACAATATCAGCCAGATCCTTGAGATCGCAGGAGAGATAAACAAAAAATTCCTTGATCCCTTCATACTCGGAGATTGTCCTTTCGAAGTCAAATGCAGGATAGGGATAGTATCCTGCCCTGAATACCAGAGAAGGACACCTATCACTCCAAGTGACATGATCAGATACGGTGAAATTACATTGAGGCTTGCAAAATCCAATGACGACCTCTTCATTTTGGACAAACAGTCTTATCTCGCAGTGATCAAAGAATTAGACATGGAGATGGACCTGCAGAATTCAATAAGAGACAAGGAGCTAATACTTCTTTACCAGCCCATATATTCTTTTGGATCAGACAGGATAATAGCAGTGGAATCCCTCCTTTCATGGAAAAGCAAAAAACATGGGACAGTTGCCCCTTCTGTTTTTATCCCATTGGCAGAAAGGAGCGGTTTTATAAATAAATTGGGAGACTTTGTAATAGATACATCTTTTGAGTTTGCATCAAAATTGAAAGAGAATAATATATTCGTCAATTTCAATGTTTCAACAGTACAGTTCTATCAGATGGATTTTGCAGAAAAGCTTGCAGCCAAGTTAAAAAATCACGGCCTTCCGCCGCAAAGCGTGGGCCTGGAAATAACAGAATCCTGTTTGTGCAAGGACATTGCAGAATTAGTTGAAAAACTAAGTATGATAAGAGAAGCAGGCATAACGGTCTTGATCGATGATTTCGGCACAGGGTACTGCTCTCTCTCGTACCTGAAAGATCTTCCTGTCGACTATCTGAAAATAGACAGAAGTTTTATTATGGGGATCGAAAAATCGGATAAACAGGTCAAACTATTAAGAGGAATAACCAACGTAGCAAAATCCCTTGGGGTTGAGATCATTGCTGAAGGGATCGAAACAGAAGATCAGCTTGATGCCGTTATAGGATGCGGGTGCAGAAACATACAGGGATTCTATATTTCCAGACCTATGAATGAAATAAATACTCTTGATTTTATCAACTCTTACATGGGCCCGGGGAAATAATATCTGAAACATAAGTTACAGCCATATAAAAGGTGCGCGGAGCAGCAAATGCTCCGCGCACCTTTTATATATGTGAAAGTGATACGATATATATCTATCTGCTGCGCGGGGTTCTTTTTCTTCCACTATCGGGACGTGAGACAGGACAGACAAGGACCCGTCTTGAAGGTTCTTCCCCTATTGACCTTGTCTCAACCTCTTTGTTGTCTCTTAGAGCCAGATGAACTATGCGTCTTTCCCAGCTCGACATTGGCTCAAGGCTTACCGGGGTCCCCTTGCGAAGGGCTTCCCTGGCTATTGATTCTGCAAGCCTTGACAATGTCTGCTCCCTGCGCTGGCGGTAACCCCCGCAGTCAAAGCGTACCCTGCGGGTCGACATGTCATCATGACAGGCAAGGTTTGTAAGGTATTCCAAAGCCTTCAGTGTCTCGCCATACCTTCCGATGACAACTCCCACATCTTCTCCCACCAGATTGATCATTCCGTCTTCGTTCAGTTCAGGTATCAGGTCCAGGTCCATCTTATCCAAGACCTCGTTGACGAAGTGGCATGATTTTATAAAGGTGGCTGGAGCAAATGGCCTTACCTCAACTTTATACGAACTGCCAAGAAAACCAAAAAGTTTTTTATCCTCGGAAATTATCTGGGTTTCAACATCATCCGGCTCTATTCCCCAAAGTTCCGCCGCTTTTCCACGCGCTTCTTCTACAGACACACAATCCAAGATCAGGGATTCGATCTCAGGCATCGGACATTTTTCTTCCATATCTCTGTCCATCATATATACCTCTTGCTGACTCTGATAAGAGAATGACTTTTATTCATCGTCATCTTCTTCATAGTCGTCGTCCTCGTATTCATCGTCATCTTCTTCTGCTGTTGAAGATGTCGGCTTATTTTTATGAAGAGCCGGCTTGACCTGAAGTTCCTGTTTAGTTTTGGACATTACGAAATACTGCTGGACTACTCCCATAAGAGAGGAAAGGCCCCAGTAAAGCATAACTCCACCCGGCATTGAAAGACATATAAACGCCATGAAAAATGGCATTATCGTGTTCATCATCGCCATCTGGGGGTTTGTGCCGGATGAAAGCTTCTGCTGTGCCCATGTAAGGAAGGAAATGCTTATCAGCAAAATAAGGTTTCCAATATAGAGTCCTGCATTCGACAGACCAGCAGGATTTTTGAGTATCCCGGTCAAAACCGACATGACTCCGTAGTTCCCGGTGGGATCCGCAGCTACTCCGACTGCCTGTGCCAACCCTGCGGTGGTCGAAGAACCGAGTATTATTCCCATAAAGGAACCCCCGGCAAAATCATAAGTTCTCAGTACGTTGAAGAGAAGAATGAGGATCGGAAGCTGCACAAGCAACGGGAGGCATCCTGCTGCCGGATTGACCTTATTCTCCTTATAGAGACGCATCGTTTCCTGGTTGAGTTTCTCTTTATCATTTGCATATTTTTCCTGCAGCACCTTCAGCCTTGGCTGTATCTTCTGCATCTGCTGCATGCTTGTCATCTGCTTCTGATTAAGAGGATAGAGAACTATCCTTACTGCTATGGTCAAGAGCACTATTGCCAGACCAAAAGAGTTTGTGAGACCATAAAAAAATTCAAGAATCGTTAGAAGCAGTTCGCTTGCTCCACTCCATATCGCGCCCAAAACTTTCACCTAACCTTTCGAAGTCCTTTAAATAACTTCCCCATCCAGATCCGTGTATCTACTTCTTTCTGCTCGGGTACAGGGTCATATCCCCCCGGATCCCATGGGCCACAACGCAAGATCCTGCGCAAGCCCAGCTCTGCTCCGCAAAAAAGACCGTATTTCTCAACCGCTTCAGCTGTATATTCGGAGCAATTTGGAATGAAGCGGCATTTTCCACCCCCTAATATCGGTGATATTGCTGCCTGGTAAAACCTGATAAAAAAAAGTCCTGCCTGTGAAGCTAAGCGCATGTTTCCCCTTCTTTGTCAGCATTCCAGTCAAAACCGGGCCAGTCGTTCTTCATAAGCCCTCTCCTCTTGAGTGAGCAAGCAATATCCATGTAGACATCCCTCGAAGATCTTTCCAGCGCTTTCTCCCTTAAAGAAGCAATTATCCATACACCGTCCTTGATCCACGGCAAAAGCCGTCTGAATGCTTCTCTCATCATCCTTCGACCTCTGGTACGTCTGGATGCATTTGCAGTTTTTCGTCCGACGGTTACTCCGATGAGTGGTGGGTCGCCGGGGCGTTCAACAAACAACAACCGCACCAGCTCGCCTTTTTCACGGCGTCCGGTGCGGAATACAAGGTCGAACTGCCACCCGTGCTTGAGCCTGACAGCTGACGAAAAGCCGAAATTCACGGCAGATTAGACAGCAAGACGCGCTCTACCCTTACGGCGACGATTCCTTAAAATACGGCGTCCGCTTGGGGAGGCAGAACGTACGAGAAAGCCCATTGAACGCTTTCGTCTGGTGTTATGCGGCTGAAATGTTCGTTTCACAGACTACACCTCCTGTGGTTCATTTTCACATGACCTTAATTGTCTTATATGCAACCTAGTAAATATAACATACACTTCCCTATGGAGCAAGGAAAATTATACATCTTATTCATTATATATTTTTTGGACATTTAATCTGAATTTAGAGTAAAATAGAATGTGTTGTTGCAGAAAATGCCCCATATGTGCTAATATATCCGCTGTCTTTTGTGAAGGAGGTGACGGCATTGCCAAATAAGAAATCAGCGAAAAAACGAGTTCTGGTCACTGAAAGAAACCGCATTTACAACCGCTTCTGGAAAACCCGCTGCAAAAATGCAGTAAAGAAGCTTCTGGATGCAGTTGAACAGAAAGACTCCGAGCTTGCAACAAAGAGGCTGAACGAGGCTCAGGGTGTACTGGATAAAGCGGTAGTAAAGGGCGTCGTCCACCGAAATACAGCGTCTCGCCGCAAGGCTATGATGGCAGCAAGATTTAAGTCTCTTTCTGCATAAGTGACCTGATTTAATTTACAAATCTATGGAGGGGCTAAAGGTGCGTCCCTCCATTTTGTTTTTTCGTTCAGCAGCCCATCAATTCGATCACAAGCGTCTCAAGTCCGGCCCACCCCGACCCCGTACCGCTCTTTTCATCAATATTTATCTTTATTAGGCCAAGCACAAATTTGCTTATAGATCCTGCACTGTATTTTCGAGCAGCATTTCCAGCCATACTCCATGCGTAA
This sequence comes from Synergistetes bacterium HGW-Synergistetes-1, assembly GCA_002839185.1. NCBI lineage: Bacteria > Thermotogati > Synergistota > Synergistetes bacterium HGW-Synergistetes-1. The sequence goes on from PGXO01000005.1 coordinate 84,997, forward strand.
TTCTTTGCTCCCAGCGACTCCGCAAAAAGAGATCCTTTATGCGGATGCATTGACGAGTACCATGCGAGTCTCATTCTGTTGTGCATGGCAGAAACAAGAGGGATGAGGTCGCCGTTCTTGGAGATCGCGTGAAGGCTTTTCAGAGTTTTTATATGATCTCCGCTGCACAGTCCGTCGAGAAGTTTGAGAAGGTTTCTCGTACCGTCATCCAGACACATGTTTTCAATATCAGAAGTATTGACAGTACCTCCTTTTTTAAGCAGTGACAGGCTTGAGAGCTGACGTCTGATCTCCTCCGGATCCTCAGTCAGTTCTATTATCAAGGCGGCAGCTTCACGGTCTATCTTAATTTTCATCTCTTTGGCCAGATCTATGGTCCACATCATTCTTTCCCTGGGCCAGCGAGGAAAGGGGGGTGCCTTTATGATCCTGCATTTTTGAAGGGTCTGAGGAGGAAAAACTTTTGCCGGATCTGAATCATAGACCAGCAGCAATACTACCGGAGAATCAGCATCTACCATAGGGTCAAGGTTTTCAGGAAAAGGGCCCAATATGGGAGCCGAATCAACAATAACTATCCTGTTCTCGTCAAACAGTCCGCCTGAGAGATTATCAGACAGGAGAGGGCTCCATTCCCCCCCCTCCTGTCTTCCTGATACCACATATCCTTTTTTTTCAAAATGGGCAACTGTCTCCTCCAGGAGGCGTCTCTGTGCGGTACCTGAAGCAGAGATCAGGAGGAGCGAAGGCATCAGCCCTTCACCACTATGTTTACCAGTTTGCCGGGTATCGGGATGATCTTTATTATCTCTTTACCCTCTATCCTCTTAAGTGTCTGAGGTCTTGACAGTATTTCCTTCTGAAGGTCTTCTCCTGACATGTCGGCCCTTACTGTAAACTGCTCGCGTACTTTGCCGTTTATCTGGAGCACAACTGTGACCTCATCATCAGCAAGGGACTCCGGATCTACATCAAACCACTTCTCAACTGAGAGGAACGTTTCGTTTCCGATATTATGCCAAAGCTCTTCGGTAATATGCGGTGCAAAAGGAGAGAGACAAGAAAGAAGGGTCTCCACTCCCTCTTTCATCACTGACCATGCCTCCGGAGTCTTCGGCTTAAAGCTGATCAGCGCATTAGTAAGTTCCATGAGCCTTGCAACAGCTGTGTTAAACTGGCGCTCTTCGCTTATGTCCTTTGTTACCCTGTCTAAAGTGTTGTGGGTGATGCGTTTGATATCCCTGACATCCACCGCTTTAATGTCTTTCATCGGGACCCGCTCTTTTGAAGCAGACCTGATCTCCTCAAGGTTTGCTTCAACAAGACGCCATACCCGTCCAAGGAAGCGGTTTGCGCCTTCTACCCCACGTTCAGACCAGTCCAGGTCTTTTTCCGGCGGCGAGGCAAAAAGTATAAATAGTCTTGCCGTGTCAGCTCCAAATTTTTTGATTATCTCGTCGGGATCGACAACGTTGCCAAGCGATTTGGACATTTTGGCCCCGTCTTTTATGACCATCCCCTGGGTAAGAAGCCTTTTGAATGGCTCTCTCATGTCCTTTGGAAGAAGTCCCAGGTCCGCGCATACTTTTGTAAAGAACCTGGCGTAGATGAGATGGAGACATGCGTGCTCGATACCGCCGATGTACTGATCGACGTTCATCCAGTAAGCAGCATCATCCTTGTCAAAAGGCTGTTCTGTCTCCCATGGTGATGTATACCTGCTAAAGTACCATGAAGAGCAGAAAAAGGTGTCCATTGTATCTGTTTCACGCCTTGCCGGCTTTCCGCAAACAGGGCACGTGGTATTTATCCAGTCTTCACGAAGTGCAAGTGGATTGCCTCCGTTTTCAGGCATCTCGATATCAAGGGGCAGTTCTACGGGAAGCTGATCCTCAGGCACCGGGACGATCCCGCAGTGATCACAGTAGATCATTGGTATGGGGGTTCCCCAGTAGCGCTGTCTCGAGATGAGCCAGTCCCTCAGCCTGAACTGGACTTCTTTGCTTCCAAGTTTCTTTTTATCGAACCATTCACCAATTTTTTCGATCGCCTGAGGTGTTGGCAGACCGTCGAACTCGCCTGAGTTGCATGCTATACCGTCGGCATCAACAGACTCAGGCATCGTCGCCCCGTCAGGGACTGGCCCGTCCTCAGGTCTGACTACCGGGATCACGGGTATTCCGTATTTTCTTGCAAAGTCGAAGTCCCTCTGATCGTGGGCTGGAACACCCATTATCGCTCCGGTCCCATAATCAGTAAGGATGTAGTCAGCTATCCAGATAGGCACTTTTTCTCCGTTCACAGGGTTTATCGCGTAGAATCCGGTCTCGATGCCCTCTTTATCTGCACCTACTGCAGTACGCTCTATCGCGCTGCGCGATGACATTTTCTTTGCGAAAGCCCTAAGCTCTTCAGCCTTAGTCCCTCCGACCTTTTCAGCAAATGCCTCAACAAAGGGGTGTTCAGCTGCCATTGCAACGAAGGTGACGCCGAAAATGGTATCTATCCTTGTTGTGAATGCTTCAATACTGAGGTCAGTATCGACGATGTCCATTTTAAAATGGACTCCTTCGGATCTGCCTATCCAGTTTCTCTGCATGGTAACTACCCGTTCCGGCCATCCGTCAAGATCGTCGAGGCAGTCTACGAGTTCCTGTGCATAATCTGTTATCCTAATAAACCACTGTTCCAGTCCGCGCTTAACTACAGGCGTGCCGCAGCGCCAGCAGACGCCTTCTCCTACGACCTGTTCGTTTGCAAGAACTGTTTTGCAGTCTTCGCACCAGTTGACGGGGGCGTGCTTGCGGTATACAAGTCCTTTCTTATAGAACTGGAGGAAAAGCCACTGGTTCCATTTATAGTAATTAACGTTGCATGTCTCTACCCTGCGTCTCCAGTCATAACTGTAGCCTGCTCTCTTGAGCTGATTGGTCATATGTTCGATATTGCTCCATGTCCATTCAGCAGGAGGGAGTTTCATTTTTATGGCAGCGTTTTCGGCAGGCATCCCGAAAGCGTCGAAACCCATGGGATAGAGGACGTTATAGCCCTGCATCCTTAGGAATCTTGCCAAAAGATCCCCAATGGAATAATTGCGCAAGTGCCCCATATGGAGTGCTCCGCTTGGATAGGGGAACATCTCAAGGCAGTAAAATTTTTCTTTACTGCTGTCTGCCTCAACTTCGAAAACCTTTGATTCGGTCCATTCCTTCTGCCATTTTGGTTCTATGGCACCAAAATCGTATGGCATCTATATCTCCTCCGTTGCTAAATGAAATCGAAACAAATTATACATCAGGGTATTATATACTCCCGCCAATTGCAGGGCAATCTTTAGCTGACTCCCAGTCCGGCAGCACTTAATTTCTTTTATCAGATACTGAACCTTTCGAAATATCGGATATCACAAACGCCGCCCATAATTCAAATGCGTCCTTAAAATTCCAGGGATCCTTTCCGGTAAGCGAACGAATTTTTTTCAGCCTGTACTGCAGGCTGTTCCTGTGCATAGAAAGTTTGTCCGCCACGTTGCCACTGGCAAAGGGAGATTCGCACCATGCAAGAAAGGTCTCTTTTATTTCCTCATAATCATTCCTGGAATCCAGCCCTTTGAGCGTCCTTGAAACATAATCCTCCCTCACTGCGGCAGGAAGTGAATCAAGCAAGGACTCTCCTGTGAACTCCTCAGATCTGATTATTCCATTAACACCAAGCTGCTTTGCAAGCCTTAGGGATTTCCTTGCAGAGAGAAGAGAGCGGGCCAGTCCCTGGATGTCAAATGCAAAAAAACCAATAGAGACATCAGCATATATCCCCTTGCATTTTATGCTTTCAAGAAAATCATTTAAAAGTGTTTCCGCTGCCTCGTAAATTTTTTCCGGAGCCCTCTCTGAACTGGGCGCCAGCAGTACAGTCACCCTGTAATTTTCCTGCGGGCAAATAACGTTCCTGGGATTTGAAAAGCTGGTTTTCGTTTCCCGAAGCATCCTCTGAAAGGCAGATTCGGCAGCTTCATTTGACCATTTTTTCATCTCTATCACTATTGCGGCTCTGCACCTTGACAGGTTAAAACCGAGTTCCTTTGCCTGCATCATGATAAACTCTTCGTTACCGTTTCTGGGGTCGTAAGAGGCGACGTTCTCTATAAGATCACGAAGCGCTCTCTCCCTGAGGAGGTTGGACTCGAGAAATGCCTGCTCACGCAGCATGATCTCTGCCTGTTTCTGGACCAGCAGACCATATCTGGCCACTTCTTCCGGGAGACCTGCTATCGAAACGGACCCGAGCACATTGTCAAAAAGCTGAATGGGAAGGGTATATCCCGGAAGTACGTTCAGGTAATTCTCCGCGTCAAGGGTAGATGTTGCCATTGGCCTGTTTTCCTGCATTACCCTTATCGAAGGCGGGTGAAATTCTCCAACTCTTTTTTCCTCGTTGCATCCGATAATAACTCCCTTTTCATCTGTTACAAGGACCCCATATCCGATAACTTCACTGGTGCTTTTGGCAATATTCTGGGCCATTTTTTTAAACAACCGTTCCACCCCATCTTTTTATTCATGAGCATAGTTTTAAGGTAAATATTAGATAAATGTATATTCTAAAGCATAATGCTTTTAACAGTAAAAAGCAATTAGAATTCAATTATGCGGCATGATACAGAGAATAATAAAGGGGGAATTTTAAATGCGGCTGGAACTGCACAAGATACACATCACCGGCCTTGCTTTCGCCGATAAGACATACACGTCCGGCGGAACTCTTTTTATCAACAAAGATAAGGCTGAGGCAGTCATAGCAGAAGACAAACGTTTTGCTAAAGTTGAACTGGACCTGGCATGTCCGGGAGAAAGCACACGCATCATACCTGTCAAGGACGTTATCGAACCCCGAGTTAAGATCGGCAGGAACTCTTACTTTCCAGGGTTTTTTGCGCCTATGGAAAAAGCAGGATCAGGAGAGACCCTTGTCCTTGACGGGGCTGCGGTGGTCACCTGCGGTCCTATAGTTGCATTCCAGGAAGGATTCATAGACATGAGCGGGCCCGGAGCGCCTTATACTCCGTTCTCGCAGACATTTAATGTAGTCCTCTACGTTGAACCTGCAGAAAATCTTGAGAAGCATCTCTATGAGGCCGCACTCCGCGAAGCCGGACTTAAGCTCGCAGTCTACCTTGCAAAGTGCAGTGCGGAGAACGAATGGAAAGCTGATGAAGTCCAGGTCTTCGAAAAGGGGAACTCTTTCGAGGAGACACAAAAATATCCCGATCTGCCAAAGATCGTATATGTCTGCATGAATATAACGCAGGGTCTGCTTCACGACACATACCTTTATGCGAACGACCTGAAGCCGGCTCTGCCGACACTCCTTCACCCCAACGAAGTACTTGACGGAGCCATGGTCTCAGGAAACTGCGTATCAGCATGCGACAAAAATACTACATGGCACCATCTCCACAATCCTATTGTCCAGGCTCTTTACGCGAGACACGGCAAAGAAATCAACTTTATGGGAATGATCCCCACCCAGGAAAGCACTGTTATGGACGGCAAACTAAGGGCGGCAGCCATGAACCTTTCGATAGCACAGCAGCTTGGAGCCGACGGAGCGATAATATCAGAGGAAGGGTACGGAAACCCTGACACAGACCTCTGCCTGAATGCCAGATTCTTTGAGAACGCTGGGATCAAAGCTGTCCTTGTCTCCGATGAATCAGCGGGAACTGACGGAGCAAGCCAGAGTCTTGCGGATGCAACACCGGAACTTGATGCTTTCATCTCCACAGGAAACGTTAATGAGATGATAGAAGTGCCGGCTATGGACAAAGTTATCGGCTGTAAAGAAGCAATATCTCTTCTTTCAGGTGGTGCTGAAGAGAGCCTGAGAAGTGACGGTTCAATGTTCGTAGAGCTTCAGTCGGTTATTGCTTCAACTGCAGAGATCGGTTTCAACAAACTTGGCTGCGAGTGGATCTAAAAGGAGGCGGCTGAAATGACATACAGGATAGTTCATTACATAAACCAATTTTACGCCGGAATAGGCGGAGAAGAGATGGCAGACCACAAACCGGAACTTAGGGAAGGTTATGTCGGTCCCGGAATGCAGATCGAGAAACTCTTCAACGGAGAAGGCAAAGTCGTAGGAACTGTAATATGCGGAGACGGATATTACGGCGAGCATACCGATCAGGCAAGGATCGAATGCCTTGAGTTGATAAAGGGGCTACAGCCGGACATCCTCTTTGCAGGTCCTGCCTTCAACGCAGGAAGGTACGGCTTCGCCTGCGGAGATATTGCCGCAACGGTTGGGGAAGAACTCAATATCCCTACGGTATCGGCAATGTATCCCGAAAACCCCGGAGTTGAACTTTACTCGAAGAAAACTTACATAGCAATAACAACTGACAGCGCCAGAGGCATGGCAAAAGCAATTCCATCCATGGTCAGCATCGGGGAAAAACTGCTCAAGCGCGAGAAGATGGGACCAGCAAGGCTGGAAGGCTACATCCACCGCGGCATAAGAAAATCATTCTTCCATGAAAAGAGCGGCGCAGAGAGAGCTGTTGAAATGCTGCTCGCAAAACTCAAAGGAGAAGGATTCCGTACAGAGTACGAGATGCCTGTCTTCAACAAGATCCCGCCTGCAGCTCCTGTAAGTGACCTCAGTAAAGCAACGATCGCGCTTGTATCTTCGGGCGGCATAGTCCCCAAGGGGAACCCGGACCATATAAGAGTTTCATCTGCAGAAAGTTTCGGAGCTTATGACATTTCTGAGCTCAAGAATATGACACCGGAAAATTACGAGTCTATCCACGGAGGATATGACAGAGAGTGGGCAAACGTTGACCCGGATGTCGTCCTTCCCCTCGATGTAATGCGCGAGCTGGAGGCTGAAGGAGTTATCGGAAAGATCCATCCGATTTTCTACACTACGACGGGAACGGGAACAGCCGTTGCAAACGCGGAAAGATTTGGCAAGGAAATTGGCGAAGAGCTTAAAAAAGCAGGGGTAGACGCGGCAATACTGACATCTACCTGAGGAACCTGCACACGATGCGGCGCATCGATGACCCGCGAGATCGAAAGAGTAGCAGGTATACCAGTTGTGCAGATAGCAACGATAGTCCCGATAATGCTCACTGTCGGCACAAACAGGATAGTTCCTGGAGTAGCGATACCTCATCCGACCGGCAACCCTGCACTGGGTCCGGAAGGCGATAAAGCAGTCAGGAGAGAGCTGCTGCTCCGCTCTTTCAAGGCATTGACGACACCTGTAACAGAGCAGACTATTTTTGAAAAATGATTTTTCAGGCAGGCTGTGATAAATGTGACAAAGATCACAGCCTGCCTTTTTATAATTTGAGGAGAGATCGGAAATGGCGGGAAAGATACTTCAGATAGTGACGAACAACCCTGATATCTACTGGAGCCCTGAGATGCCTTACGGTGTAGTCTTTACAGAGGGCTCTCCCCTGGATGTGCTGGATAAGACTGAGGAACTTCTTCAGCATGGATGGCGTCTTCTTTCTGCACCACTACCTCCCAATGTCCCGATAATGCGCGGCCCTTACAGGTCGCTCGTGATCGAGGAATCTGAGTCAAAGTACGATAAGGACGGAATAATCGCGATCGAGAAAGCAAGGGACAGATATTTGATAGAAAGACAGAAGAACTGCGCTGAACCTCAGGAAGATTTTGCTCTTATTGACAGGCAGATGCTTCAAAGAGCTTTAAGGGATATTTCCATCCTGAACAGTATTTCTTCATAGTTTTTCACTGTCAGGGCTTATATTTAATCACAACAAGTGATACCATAAGCAGGACAGGTTTTCAGGCATATAGTATTTCAGGAGGCGATTCCAAATGATCGAATTGACAAAGGAAAATTGTGACGCTGAGGTACGCGAAGAGAAAGTGCTCCCGGTAGTTGTGGATTTCTGGGGACCTCAGTGCGTCCCGTGCATGGGACTTATGCCCCATTACATGGAAATGGCAAAAGAATTTGAGGGCAAGGCCAAGTTCACAAAGGTAGACTGCTCTGTAAACAAGAGAGTTGCAATGGGGTTCCGGGTAATGGGTCTTCCCACATTCCTTTTCTGGAAAGACGGGGTCGAAGTAAGGCGCCTGACCAAAGAAGAGTGTACACCCGAAACGATCAGGGCAGAGATAGAAAAACTCATCGCATAGGCTTCAACGTCCATCCCGGACGCGCAAAAAAATATAAACCTAAGGAGGTGTTCAGCCATGGGCAAACTGGCAGGTAAGAAACTTCTCCTCCTGGGAGAAAGGGACGGCGTCCCTGGACCGGCCATGGAGGCATGTCTGAAAGAAAGCGGAGCTGAGATAGTATTTTCTGCTACCGAATGCTTCGTCTGAACCGCAGCAGGGGCAATGGACCTGCAGAACCAGCAGCGCATCGTTGATGCGGCTGAAAAGTATGGAGCCGAGAACTGTGTAGTGATACTGGGTTCTTCGGATGCGGAAGGCGCAGAGATCTACGCCGAGACCGTAACGAACGGCGATCCTACTTTTGCAGGACCACTTGCAGGAGTCCCGTTGGGACTCGCGGTATACCACGTGTTTGATGAAGAGATCCGTTCTGAATGCAATGAAATTAAAAGGACCGCGGAGCCCTGATTTTCAGGCTCCCCGGTCCTTTTATAGATGTATCCGGATTTTTATGCTTTAAGCAAACTTAGTTTTTTTCTGCTTTCACTGTTCTGGAGCAGTCCCATAGCAACATTGAGTACATGGATGTTGTCTACCCAGAGAAAAGAAGACCCGGACAATAATTTTCCCGGTTCATCTCTCTTTGCAAAGCAGAGGCTCCCGTTTACTATCCCCCACTGAAGATCTGACCATGGGTAAAAATCCTGTTTTTCCGTCGAAAAGGCCGATTTTGTATTAACTGTGATACCCTCATCTTCAACCAGGATGTTTGCAAAAGGATACTTCTTTCCTTCAGCAAGGCCCTCCATCATTTCAGAAAAAAGGCGCCTTCCCACTGCTTTCCAGTACTTGTCGGTAAGATGCTCATAAAAATCTTTTTGTTTTGTTTTTATCGTGTATTCTTTGTCAGATGTGCCAAAGACTGCAACATATACCCGTTTGGGGAAGACTCCTCCCCTCCTGAGATCTACTCCCCATCTGAGCCGTGTAATATTTTTCATGGGGATCAGTTCTCCACACCAGTAAAAGCCTTTGGGTGTTATCTCCAGAGTCCTTTTAAAAGGCCACATACCAAAGGAACATCTAAAATCTATTTCATAATGCCATGATTTATTCTTTTCCAAAAAAAGCACATCCTAAATAATATAATATGTTAAGTTGGACAATTATACATCGAGTTTTCAGTTGATCGTGTCCCTTATTGTCACACACCCTGCCCCCGAGACAACAACATAAAGAGTTTTGCCTTCATTTGGCGGCTCCGGTTTGACGTCTACTGTAAGAGCCGGGGTGAGTGAGCTCCATTCTCCGTCAAATATACGTGGTTTTGAAAGATCTCCGGTCTGGGGAAATATCCTGACCCTTGATGTAAAATAAGTTTCCATCTTACCATGCTGTGTGCCATCCTGCCATAAAAGCCTGAATGATGTGTTTCTTGTCCCTTCTTCAGACATTGAAAGTTTGAAACTGCATTCCTCGAACTGCGCCCTTGACATGCGGTCTGTCAGCCATAAGGCGAAATTGTCAGCCTCTTCCCTGATCAATTTGTTTCCATCCTTAACATCGGAAAACATAAAAGAGGAACTTGCCGCGATCACACCAATGATCAGCATCACTACAAGAAGTTCTATTAATGAAAAACCTCTCCTGTTTCTGATCTTACTATTCTTCCGATGGTTTCAGCCGCTCTTGGGAGATCAGCCAGTTATAAAAGGGATGTTCTTTTTTGTAGAGCCGTCCATCACAGTTCGTACAACCATGTTTTGTCCAGCCCTCTGCAATGAGTTTGTAATCAGAAGCCTTCAACAGCCTGTATTCGAATGTCACGCTGTAAATTTTCACATCTGTTATCCTGCACCAGAGCTGTATCTGGTCATCATACCTTGCAGGATGTTTGTATCGGCAGTGGCTTTCGACGACAGGAAGGATCAGACCATCCTCTTCCCATTTTGAATAGGGGATGCCCGTCAGACGGCAAAACTCTGTTCTGGCTACCTCGAACCAGTCAAGGTAGTTCGCGTAATAAACGACTCCCATCTGGTCAGTTTCGCTGTACCTCACCCTTATCGTAGTCGCAAGCGTGTAGTCTTTTTGTGTCATTGCAATACCCCCTGAATTCCTGATGGCATCAGATCGATCCAGAACTGAAATAATATCTGTACAAACATTATAAGGTATAAATTTAAAGGACTGCTCCCCTCTTATGCAGAATATATTTTTCTCTGTCAGCAGGGCTGATGCCCCTAAAGGGGACTTCCAGGCCTACTCCGGGCGGACACAGGTCATAACCGTCAAAGAATGTGTTAATCGTACCGCGTCCTCCTGTAATAGATGAAAACCTGGCAGGAAAATCTATCCCTTCAGCAACAGGATACCTTCCTTCCATAACAGCTGTTCCTTTTCTGATCAACGGGGAATTAAAAGTTCCCCTCATTCCGATTATTTCACCGATGACCTTTCCTGATTTTTCCTCAGGGTAGGTTATCCTAAACCTGTTGATAGGCTCCATCAGATCTGTTCCGGCATTCGTCAGGGCATCCATTATTCCGATCGGAGTTGCCATGATAAAATCCATAGGATGAGTATGGACAACATGATGTTCCCCATCGACCAGGGTGATCTTAAGGTCTGTTACCTGCCATCCTTTTGGCCCCTGCCGAAGGGCCACAGGGATCGTCTGCTCAACCTGAAGTTGATACTTTGTATAAATTTTCTCGTTACGGACCCTGCTCTCAAAGACCACTCCCGAGCCTGTTTCAAGAGGTTCGATCTCGAAACGAAGAACAGCCCAGCATGGTTTTGGCATCGTATACTCGACATATCCCGATCCTTTGCGAGAAGGCCTTTCTTTATATATGACCTGCGGAGACCCGATAACTGCATCGATAGAAGATCTTTCTTTCAGAAGTGCTTCTATCACCTCGATCTGGAGCCTTCCTGACACGGACAATATCAGTTCTCCCGTGCTTTGTTCCCAGATGACATCAATAAGAGGGTCTTCAGCGCTGATCTGATCTACTGCTTAAATAAGAGCGGGGTAATCTTTTTCGGATCGCGGTATGACTCTGACTCTCATCGAAGGGCATGCTATGTTTATCTCATCCCTGACATTGGAGTAGCTGCCAAGGACATCTCCGTTTCGTGAATTAGAAAGTCCGTAGATCGCCGCTATCTCTCCGGCGGAAGCTTCGCCTGTGTCGATCTCTTTCGCACCTGTTACTTTTTTTATCTGTACTGCCTTATCATAACTGTGATTGCTTGCGTTATATATCAGGTCCCTGTTCTTGATACTGCCGGAAAAAAGCCTGGCATAGGCAACACGCCCCATCTGTGGATCATGTTTCATTTTAAAAATGACCGCAGATAGGCTGCTCCCTCTATCCACTATCTTCTTTTTATGGGCAAGAAATTCGATCAGATCCAGAAATTCCTCTACTCCCTCTCCGATAAGTGCCGCACCCGCAACAAAGGGGAATACCTTCCTCTGGGAGAAAGAACTCTCATATGATTCGAGAAGCTCTTCTTCCGATATCGACCCAGGACCTTGTTCGACATATTTTTCAAGCAGATCATCATTTACACCGCAAAGTACTTCAGTGATACTTTCTTTTTCCTTAGTGAAAGAAGGTATCAGTACAGCACCAAAAGAATCCCCGATTTCTTTAATGACACTCCTGACGTCAGATCCTTCCCTGTCTCTTTTGTTGATAAAAAACATAACAGGAACTCCTGAAGAACGAAGAGCCTCCCATAACACCTCTGTCTGGGGCTGTACTCCCTCTACCGCAGAAACCACTATGGCCGCGGCATCCATAGCTCGTATCGACCTTTGGACTTCTGACGAGAAATCACTGTGTCCCGGGGTATCGATTATGTTGACAGGCTGGCCTTTCCACAAGAGATAGGCTGAAGCAGCCCTTACAGAGATGCCCCTTCGCTTTTCTATCTCCATGAAATCAGTATGGGCGTTTCCTTCGTCAACACGCCCTATTTTTTTAATAGAACCGGATATGTAGAGCATCTGTTCAGTCAGGGTAGTTTTCCCTGCGTCAACATGGGCAAGAAGCCCGATGTTCCAGGGTTCTATCGCTTTTATTTGATCCATGAAATATTCAGCGGTTTTCTTATCGGATATTGTCTGGCAGGCCTGAGCAGCGGGTAACCAAACATCTGTGCGCCGCAGACATGTTCATCAGAGCCTATGGCAAGATACTCTCTTAATCCTTCAAAATTCCTTATTGCTGCAGTGAGAAAACCTCCCCAGCAGGCCCCGATGCCAAGGGCATGCGCTGCCAGTTCAAAGTATGTAAGAGCTATAGAAGCATCTTCCGGCCACATATGGGCCTTTGGCACTACCGCAACGGCAACATGAGGCGCGCCACGTAATAGGGCATCTTCCCCAGCTTTGGCCTTTGCTATCATAGATGCTCCGATAAGCGAGATCCTGGAGGTCGGGTCCTTGAATATTTCTTCTCTCATCCAGCAAAGGATAAGATTCGTTATCTCCTGCGTTTTTTCAGGATCTGCAGATACTACCCATCTCACCGGCTGCTGGTTTGATGCAGTTGGAGCAAATTTTACGACATCAAAAATCTGATCAAATAACTCCTGAGAAAGGGGGGCTTTTTTGAAACGCCTGATGCTTCTCCTTGTTTTTATGAAATTCATTGCTTCTTGTGCTGATGGCATTTTGAGACCTGAAACTGCCACCATTTCTTCATTTTTCAGGAAAGAAAGAGAATTGGCGCTTTCCGGGCAAAAGAGTGCGCAATGACCGCACTCAATGCAGTTCGCTGAAGCCTTTATCTCCATCTCCGGAAGACCGGTCTCCCCAAACTTAACTATACCTGCTGGGCACGCTTTTACACAAATTCCGCATCTGGTGCATTTTGTAGGATCTACTATCATTGACCACATTGATATTCCTCCCTGTGTTAGAAAAACTCATAGACAGATATTATTATATCAACATGGCACAATTAGTTGGGAATTGGCAAAAATAACGAACTTTTTATAAAAATTAAATTGCAATGAGTGAGATCAGCCATCCGCTTTCAAAAAAATGAATGAGCCGCAAGTATGTTGCGTACTGGCAGATTCAGCATGAATACTAAATGAAACAAATAAATTATGTTCTATAATGCATAATCAGATCATACAAAACCGGAATGGAGACAGAAAAATGAAAAAGCTGTTTTTGATCATTATCTTATTGTTGCTGGTTATTCCATCAGCAGCCTCAGCCTCCGACTTGATTCCGCCCTACCACTGGACTTACCATTCTCTTGAGATCCTCTCCAATAAAGACCTGATCAAAGAAAAGATCATACCGGGTGAAAGCACTTACACAAAGGAACAGGCGGCAAAGATGATCATCGAAGCTATGAAAAAAATCAGGACTGACCCATCGTTATTGGGAGATGATGAACTTAGCAGCATGAGACAGCTCATAAACGGATACAGGAACGAGCTTGAAACAGAAGGCCAGGATCATGACAAAATCAGGACTGAGCTTGAGGATATGGCCCTTTCTGCCGGTCTTTCTGCAATGGAAATACCAGTCACTTCAGGCTCAAAAGAGAGACCTCTCAATTTACAGGCTGTAAGATCGGTAAATAAATTCACTTTCGACATTTACAGATATTTCGCATCAAAGAACAGGAGTGGTCTCTTCATATCCCCATACAGCATTTCTTCTGCGCTTTCAATGACTTACGCGGGAGCGGAAGGCAAAACAGCAAGAGAAATGGAGAGCGTACTCCATCTTGACCCGGGAATTCACCGAAGCATGGCCGCACTGATTAATGACATAAACTCAGTTCCAAGTGAGACAGCAACTGTTAAAACTGCCAATGCCCTTTGGCCTGCCAAAGATGAACACCTGCTTGACAGTTACACAGGCAAGGTAAGCCGCTTCTACGAAGCCTCACTGACCCCTCTGGATTACAGGAAGAAAACAGAAGAGGCAAGGGAGACTATAAACAGATGGGTGGATAAGGAGACAGAGGGGAAAATAACAAACCTCGTCGGAGAGGGTATCCTGAAAAAAGACACCTCTCTGGTACTGACTAACACGATCTATTTTAAATCTGAATGGATGAACAAGTTTGATATACAGAATTCCCGGGCAATGCCTTTTCACATAAGCCCATCTGAATCTGTTCCCACTGTTATGATGGCCAAGACTGACAAAGGGATCAGATACTCTAAAGAGAGCGACCTGGAAATAGCTGAGATACCATACAGCAACAACAGGTTTTCAATGCTGATACTTCTGCCACTCAAAGGGGTAAAACTGGAGAATATAGAAAAAAAACTTGACCATCTGAAATTCACAGAATGGACTGCTCTTATGTCTCCCAAAAAAGTCAGGCTGACTATCCCCAAATTTAAGACAGAACAGAGTTTCGAGCTTGACGATGCACTGAAAGAAATGGGGATGGCAAGCGCGTTTAAAGCTACAGAAGCAGATTTTTCAGGAATGAACGGAAAGAAAAATCTCTATATCGGGGCAGCGATCCACAGGACATTCCTTGACGTCGGAGAAGACGGCACAGAGGCCGCAGCAGCAACAGCTGTAATAATGACCAAGACATCTGTGATGCATGATCCTGAGGAAACAATCGAATTCAAGGCAGACAGACCATTTATTTATATGATCAGAGACAACCAGACCGGAACCATTTTATTCATAGGCCGCTATACAAAGCCATAAATTTTTTATGATCCGTTGCTGCCTTGGCGACGTTTCTACAAAGATCCCGGCAGCAACGGTTTTTACAATATCCCTGTCTAAACTGCAAGAAGCATGATCGCTTCAGCGTATATGTGAGTTATCTTTCGAAGATTTTCAAGGGTTACGTGTTCGTCAGGCTGGTGGATAACATCAGGTTCACCGGGAAATACGGGACCAAAAGATACTGAGTTCGGAAGATACCTGCAGTACGTCCCCCCGCCGATACTTAATGGTTCTGCTGTTGATCCGGTGACTTTCTTATAAGCCTCGAGAAGTTTTTTTATCAGTGGGCTTGAAGGATCGACAAATAGCGGCTTCTTGTCCCTGTCGACAAAAAACTTCGCGCCAAGCTTCTCCGCTGATTTTTTAAAATCTTCTGCAAGCTCTGCCCCTGACAGCGTCACAGGGTAACGGAGGTCAAAACTTAGTCTGCACACCCCGTTATCCAGCTTTATCATGGCAGTGTTGAAGGTAAGTGATCCTGAGACCTCGTCCTTTCTTGCAAGTCCGAGTCCTGCGCCGTCAGTGTCCTTAAAGCTTTCAGCTGCCTGACGCACGAAATCTGATAATTCACGAGGCTCCCAGTCAAAGGATGAAAGTGCTTTAAGAAGCAATTCAACTGCATTTGTTCCCAGCTCCGGCGACATTGCATGAGCCGATACTCCTTTTGCCCTTATTATGGTTTTTCCATCTGTGCCTCCGATAATGACGCCCTCCGCAGACCTCAGTTTCCTTATGATATTTTCTTCAAAGAGGCCGTCAAAAACCGCCTCGGCAGAGTCCGGTACAACATTATATCTTTCTCCTCCTTTGATGGAAAGAATGCGCGGGGCAGAGCCTTTTCCCGTATTTGAGAACTTTTTTTCCATCCAGCAGTGAAATATTCCCTTTTCAGCGTTGATCAACGGGAAGTTGGCATCAGGAGAAAAGCTTGAACCGGGAATTTCTTCCGTTTCGAGGTATCTGGCAATACATCTTCCGCCGCTTTCCTCGTCCAGTCCTACTATCAGCCTGATCCGGCACTCAAGTTTGAAACCGGAGTCACGCAGTGCCTTCATTGCATAAAGCACCGAAAATGCCGGTCCCTTGTCATCAAGAGACCCTCTGCCGTAGAGCCTTCCTTCAACCACTTTGCCGCTGTAGGGGGGAACGCTCCATGCCGCGGTCTCTCCCTCCGGGACTACATCAAGGTGGGCAAGTATCCCCACTAGTTTTTCTCCGCTGCCCATTTCAGCGTACCCGGCATAATTTGAAATATTGGCGGTCATGAAACCAAGTTTTTCAGCGCACTTTAGGAAGCCTTCAAGGGCTTCTGATATTTCCGGGCCAAACGGGTGCTCCACGGAGACGAGCGATTCGTCATAAACACTTCGGATCATAAGGGATGACTGCAAGTCCTTCAGCAAGTCTTCAAAATCGTCATCAATGATCTTATGCATCAAATTTTCCATACACAACCCGCCTTCTTAAGGGAGAGCAGCTGTCGTGTCGGCCGCTCTCCCTCTGTATTTGAATAATTATCAGACTCCCGCGATCATTGAGAGTATTTTTGCTACAGTAAGACCGCCAAATGTTCCAAGGACATACCCCATCAAAGCCATCAGAACTCCAACGGGGACAAGTGTCTCTTTGTAAGCTGCGGCAATTATAGGTGCAGCTGCTACAGCGCCTATGTTTGCAAGGCTTGCCACTGCACATGTAAAGAGGTCCAGCTTGAACAGTTTGGCAAGCAGAGCCATTAAGGCTGCATGGATCGCAAGTATCACAAATCCGGCAAAGAGATAGTATGGAGCATCTGTAAGTTCTTTGAACGAGGCTCTGGAAGCTATCAGGCATATTATTACATAAAGCATCGTCATAGAAACAGGTGAGGATCCCGGGACTTTGCCAAGAGGAGTAAGGGCACATATAACACCAGCGACGGTGGCAAGTACTATCGTAACAGTGTTAGCAGAATAGAAATCGCTCTTTCCGAATGTTTCGGCAAGCATAGGGGATAATATTGAGGCAAGCCAGCTTGAAAGCGCCGAAACGAGAATGCCGGCTCCGATAAGTAGACATAGGTCACTCGTTTCCATTTTTGTTCTCGCATTATCGTCGCCCTGTGACAAGGTTTCGCCTATTGAATCGATAAGGGTAGTGTCGCTCTTCGTCCAGCGGTTGAAAATATAGGCATAGGGAACCGTCGCAAGCAGCATTATTACCCAGATAGAGTAATTTACATTGTCTACAAGCAACGTGTAACCCATGGCTGAATCGTTGATGCCAAGCGCCCCCTGAATGGCGACCATGTTTGCTGTTCCCCCGATCCAGCTGCCCGCAAGTGCTCCCCATGTCTTCCAGGCTTCGGGAGGAAAACCATTCTTCATAAGGGCAAACATTACTACGAACCCAACCATGATGGTAAAGGTTGCACAGAAAAATCCGAGAAGCATTCTTGGTCCAAGCTTGAGGATCTTCCTTATGTCACAGCGCAGGAGCATTATAAAGATCATGGCGGGTATGAGGTTGCCCCTTACAGCTCTGTAAGTTGCCTTGATCGAATCATTGTTCTCCCAAAGGTCAAAAGTAGCAAATAGCATGCACATAACGTAAAGGATGACGGGTGTTGGCACATATTTGAAGAAAGTGGTATCTTTGTACTTCCGCTCGAGGGAAGATACGATACCGGCAAAACATACAAGGAATGCCAGATATGCAAAGCCATTGGTTATCATATAAAAAACCTCCTCATAATAATATATTTATTCCTATTAAATAACAAAAAATTAATCACTAATTGAACCACTGCAGACCGGGAATTTCCTCTACTCCAAATCCCGGATCTTCGGTCAGCAGGATCCTCGGACCGCCGTCAAAGATCGGACCGCCCTTGACCGGATCTGTACTGCATAAGACCGGACCGTCCAGATCGACCCTGGTTATACAGCTGTAAGCAGAAGCCAGATGGACAGCAGCGGCGCAGGAGACCTTGCCTTCGAGCATACAGCCTATCATTACCTCTGCTCCCATAGCCTGTGAGAGTGCGATGATCTGTCGTGCGTTCCTTATTCCTCCGCACTTCATAAGCTTGATGTTGACCATATCCGCTGCACGGCGCCTAAGTATCTCCATTGCGTCACGCGCCGACCAGCAGCTTTCGTCAGCTGCGACAGGCACCGGAGAATTTGCTGTTACATGCGCAAGCCCATCCAGGTCGCCGGCCTTTACGGGCTGCTCAACAAGCTCAAGGTCAAAACCGGCATCCTGCATCCGGTTAAGGATCCTTACTGCCTCATTTGGCTTCCAGCCCTGATTGGCATCGATCCTGATCTTTACTCCGCTGCCAACCGCATCGCGTATCGCCTTCAGACGCAGAAAATCGATCTCTGGGTCAATTCCTACTTTTGTTTTTATGATCCTGAAACCGTCCTTAAACGCTCTCCTGGAGTCCTCAGCCATTTCTTCAGGGCTGTTGACGCTTATTGTGACATCTGTTTCAACTGCTTTTCCACTTCCCCCGAAAAGCCTCCATACAGGCTGTTTCACAGACCTCGCCCAGATGTCATGGAGTGCGATGTCGATCGAAGCTTTGGCACTGGTGTTCCTTATCAGGGAAGCGTCAAGGATGTCAAGGCACTGCTCCAGGTCGGATGCGTCGATTCCCGTCATTACAGGTCTTATCATTTCATCTATTGCGCCCCTGATCGATCCGACAGTATCTCCTGTCACTTTTCCAGTTGGGGGTGCCGAACCCCATCCGGAAATTCCGCAATCAGTATCTATCCTTACTATCACATCGGTCATTTCATCGACTGTCCTGACCGCAGTTTTAAAGGGTACTTTGAGCGGAGTTCTGAGAACTCCGGTCTTTATACCGGTTATTTTCATAATTCCTCACCTCTTTTCCTGCATGGATCTTTCTTAAAAAAAGATGTTTCCATCATCAATCCCCCTCTTTCTTCTTTTTTAGGTTTCAGTGTTGATAATTCACAGCAGCTGGTCCAATGTGCTGCAGCAGATAGAAACAAAAAAGCACCTCTCGGCATCTGATAAACAGATGTCCAAAAGGTGCTGGATCTTCTCCCCATTGCTGTAAACGTATAGCTTACAGGCGGGTGGACAAGGCAGCTATTCCGTTATTATTATTCCTTTGTTCCACGATCTGTACTTTTTCACTGCATCTTTGTATGCAACCTGGATCGCTTTCTGGGACGAACCCAGATAGGTATGATCTATTTTTTCTATTATCACTGGGTCTACCTCGGCTAGCGACCTGCCAAGAAAAATATCTTTTATGAACTTATTCGTCAGCTTCAGTACTACTGAAGCTTCGAGATCCAATATCTCACCTGACTCGCCGTCTGCAATGAAAGTGATGAAAAACTGTGAAAACTGGTGTGTTATCGGGTTTCCCATCTGAGATTTCGCATTTCCGATAATACATAACCTCTCCCGTTCCATAACTCCACCCCTAACGGTCGATTATTATTATATATATAAGATCAAGCACAAGCAATACGACAGTTCAATAAAGAACTAAAATTTTATTCAGATATTTCGCAATTATCGGACATGTTTTCTCCGGCCTCAAGGGGGATGCCTTCGACTGTCCTTAATGTTTTTTTTATAGCTCTGGTCCTGACTTCTGCATTCTCGAGCTCTTTTCCGGCCTGTTCAATCTTTTGCCTTGTCTTTTCGAGAACTGAACCAAATTTATCAAATTCTGTCTTGACCTTTCCAAGAAGGATCCAAACCTCGCTTGAACGCTTTTCTATCGCAAGGGTACGGAATCCCATCTGGAGGCTGTTAAGCAGGGCGGCAATCGTGGTAGGTCCAGCAGGTACAACTCTGTATTCACGGGATAGGATATCGCACAGTCCGTCTATCCTGAGTATTTCTGCATAAAGTCCCTCGACCGGAAGATAAAGTATGCCAAAATCTGTCGTGTACGGAGGCTCCAGGTATTTATCCCTAATCGTTCTGGCCTCTTCTATTACACGGTTCTTAAGGGCTTTCTGGGCATCCGCAAGTGCCTGGGCATCTACGCTTTCAGAAGCTGTCACCAGCCTCTGGTAGTCCTCAAGAGGGAACTTCGAGTCTATTGGAAGCCAAACAGGCAATGCTGAGTCGTTAGCTCCAGGAAGGGATATCGCAAACTCCACCCTTTCACCGCAGTTGGGTTTCGTTGCAACGTTTTCTGCATACTGGTCCTTTGTGAGTATTTGTTCAAGAAGTGCACGAAGCTGGGTCTCTCCCCAGGTACCCCTGACTTTGACGTTGGACAGAACTTTTTTGAGGTCTCCCACGTCAGCTGTGAGGGCCTTCATCTCCCCAAGTCCCTTATGTACCAGCTCTAGCCTCTCGGATACCGTTGAGAAAGCCTCTCCAAGTCTTTTTTCAAGTGTCGAGTGGAGCTGTTCGTCAACTGTGGCTCGCATCTTTTCAAGTTTTTCCTCGTTGTTTTTATGGATCTCCTGGAGTTTAGCCTCGACTGTGCCTCTTATGGCTTCAAGTTTTTCCTCGTTAAGACGGCTGATGTTCGTAAGCTGCAGTGAAAAAGCTTCAAGGCTTTCCCTTTGCAGGTCACCTATCTCTTTGATCCTCTTTGACTGAGCTTCCCCAAAAGAGATAAGGCCTCTGGACTGCTCCTCACGTCCCGCCCTGGCTTCATCCCTTTGTTCTTTTCTCATAGAGATAAATTCAGAGTTGATGTCGCGTTCAGTATCCTCAAGCTTTTCTTCAATATTCTGCAGCCTCATAAGAAGTTCCCTTGAGACCTGCTCCATTGCAGCGCTGTTCTCCTTGAGCCTTGCCACCGATGCTATTATGTACGCGGCAACAAGAAGGGCCGCGACCGCGATTCCTATTATCAAATGCATTATGCGTGCACCTCTCCTTCCTTTCAAAACACTATTATAAGCTAAAACAAGAGAGGCTTGAAAAAGAAAAATTTGAACTGTAAAACCCCCGGACCTGCAGGTCCGGGGGCAAATTTATTGCTGGTCAGACATTCTCCGGTTAAGGCTATTTCTTCCTGTAAAGGATTATGGGAAGCCCAAGAAGAGCAAGCATCAGAGGAAGACCTGTGCTGCATCCGCCTGATGAACCTGACGGTGTGGGTGTTTCTTCGTTGCCCAAACTCACAGGGTCTCTCAGTTCATTGTTCTTATTGCCGTCGAATATAAATAATACTCCCGATACATCTTCTTCTGAGTCTTCGCTTATAACGAAATCTTTGTTAATAACGAATGGCTGTCCGTCTTCAGGAGCTTCATCCAGCAATATATACCTGATTCCAACAGTCAAGGTCTCCGCTACATCATCAACCTCGAATTCTATGAAACTTGGCAAGGAATCAGGGTATTCTGATTTTACAAATTCTACGATGTCCTTGGGGTCTATCGCCGGATCCGCACCGTCAAATATTTTAAAATAGGTGAATTCGTCAAAAAACGTTATCTGTGCATCAATTGGGTCTGCTGCAAAGAGTGCATCGGCATCAGCCTGTGGGACGCCCTGCTCAACCAAAAATTCCTTTGAAAGGGTCATTTCAAGCGTAGCAACTGTTGCAGCCGTCTTGTTTTCTGGAATCACTCCAAGGTACAGTCCAAGATGGTAACCGGCCGCTCCCAGGAAGGTATCAAAATCCACAGCTGCTTCAGCGGCATCTTCTGCCCAGTTGGCACCTGAATTATCCGTATCAATATCTCCATAAGATATACCCGGGATTCCACCCTTAACAAACTGCAATTCTTTTCCTATGGCCTCATGCAGGGCATCGATATCCCCTGTTATTTCGCCAAACTTAAGACCAATTCCGATCCCATCAGGTATAACTGCGGTTGCGAGTTCGTCTTCGACAGCTTGGTTCACCACTTCCATATTATCTTCCGTATAGGTTGCAGCTGCTTCTGCCAAAGAGGGGCTTGCTAAAATAAACAACAATAGAAAAATTGTAAAAAAAAGTTGCACTTTTCTCATATATTATCACTCCCTCTGAAAATATTTTCATGCGTTACCATGTTTTTATTCTAACATTACAATATGTTTTTGTAACTACAGTTATTACGTACTTGGTTAATGTTTTTAAAGTTATTTTAATATTTTTTTAATTAATATTAATTTTAAATTATCAGTATTTTCTGTCATTTTTGTCATCGCAAACGTTCAGGACTATCTTTGCTCCTTCTTTGCGACTAAAATATCGACTAAGAGGTGATGTTCATGTCAAAAAGAGAGGTAACAAACATACCGCGGCTTATTTCTTCATACTATACTGAACATCCGGACCCGGCTGACCTATCAAACAGGGTATCATTCGGAACATCAGGACACAGAGGATCTTCATTTAAAAGGAGCTTTAACGAAGATCACGTAATTGCAATCTCACAGTCGATATCAGAGTACAGAAAAATTAATGGCATAGGTGGACCTCTATTTATAGGAATGGACACACACGCTCTTTCCGAGCCTGCTCTAAGGACCAGCGTTGAAGTCTTTGCTGCAAATGGAGTCCTTGTCCGGATCCAGGACGGCTTAGGATATACGCCTACGCCGGTAATTTCACATGCCATACTCTCCTGGAACAGCGGTTCCGGGGCTCCGGCCGCTGACGGTGTAGTAATTACTCCTTCACACAATCCCCCGGAAGACGGAGGCTTTAAATACAACCCTCCCTCAGGAGGCCCTGCAAACACTGACATTACTTCATTGATCGAAAAAAGGGCTAACGAGATACTTGCCGGGGGACTTAAAGATGTGAAACGTATAGATTTTAACAAAGCACTTTCCTCTGACAATGTTCTGTCGATCGACTACATCATTCTCTACGTCAAAGCTCTTGAAGAGATTATTGACATCGAGGCTATCCGCAGCTCAGGACTGAAGATGGCAGCAGATCCGATGGGAGGTTCAGGAGTGCACTTCTGGGAACCAATAGCCGAGATATGGGGATTGGATATCGATGTGATCAACAAGGATGTCGACCCCACATTTTCCTTTATGCCGCTTGACCACGACGGCAAAATCCGCATGGACTGCTCTTCCCCATATGCGATGGCAGGTTTGGTATCGCTGAAAAACAACTATGACATAGCATTCGGTAATGATCCGGACTATGACCGCCATGGGATAGTAACAAAGGAGGGGCTTATGCCCCCAAACGCATATCTGGCAGCAGCAATAGAGTATCTTTTTACTCACC
This sequence comes from Synergistetes bacterium HGW-Synergistetes-1, assembly GCA_002839185.1. Lineage (NCBI taxonomy): Bacteria > Thermotogati > Synergistota > Synergistetes bacterium HGW-Synergistetes-1. The sequence continues at coordinate 108,086 of PGXO01000005.1, forward strand.
GACCGGACTGGAACAATAATTGTATGGCAGGCAAAACTCTTGTCTCAAGCTCAATAATCGACAAAGCTGTAAATTCGATCGGCCGGAAACTCTACGAAGTTCCGGTAGGCTTCAAATGGTTCGTCGACGGTCTGAAGTCCGGCATGCTGGGCTTTGGAGGAGAAGAGAGTGCCGGTGCGACGTTCCTGAAAAAAGACGGAACAGTCTGGACAACAGACAAGGACGGTTTCGTAATGGACCTCCTGGCTGCTGAAATTACAGCCGTTACAGGTAAAAACCCCGCTGAACATTACAGAAGACTTACTGAAAAATTCGGACATTCCTATTATTCACGAAAAGACGCACCTGCTTCACATGAGGAAAAAAGTAAACTGAAAAAACTGTCACCGTCAGATGTTACAGCAAATACTCTGGCAGGAGAAAAGATAACTGCAAAAATGACAGCTGCTCCCGGAAATGGTGCCCCAATAGACGGACTTAAAGTTACTACTGAAAACGGCTGGTTTGCAGCCAGGCCTTCAGGAACAGAGGAGATCTACAAGATCTACGCTGAAAGCCTTGTGAGCAGTGAACACCTTGACGCTATAAACAATGAGGCAAAAGAAATTGTATCGAAGGCCATCGCAGGATAATATTTAAGGTCAATAAGATGTATCTGAGAAAATACAACTGACCCGCTGATGGCGGGTCAGTTGTGAATTTAAGTTAGTTTTTTGATCTGGTTTCTGACTTCTGACTCTAGCCAAGAATAGCCTTGAGGTCCCCTTCGGCTGTTCCGATCGGCTTGATTCCGAAATTCTGTACAAGAACGTCAAGGACTGCCGGGCCGACAAATGCGGGAAGCGTGGGGCCGAGCCTTATGTTCTTTATTCCCAGATGGAGAAGGGTCAGGAGAATACATACCGCCTTCTGCTCGTACCAGGAAAGGATCAGTGAAAGCGGAAGTCCGTTGACATCAGTCTTGAATACATCCGCAAGAGCCACAGCGATCTTTATTGCAGAATAGGCATCATTGCACTGTCCGCAGTCAAGAAGGCGGGGTATGCCTTCGATATCTCCGAATTCAAGCTTGTTAAAGCGGAATTTGCCGCATGCAAGCGTGAGGATGACAGTATCCTTAGGTGCTTTCTCGGCAAACTCAGTGTAGTAGTTGCGTCCTGACTTTGCACCGTCGCATCCTCCGACAAGGAAGAAGTGGCGGATCTTTCCTGCATTGACAAGTTCCACAACTTTGCCTGCGGCACCAAGGACTGAATTGCGGGCAAACCCTATCATGATCCTCTTTTCAGGGGCATCTTCCGTGAATCCGGGAGCCTCAAGCGCTGCCTTTATCACAGGAGCGAAATCCCTGTTCTCAACGTGTACTGCTCCGGGCCACTGCACAAGTCCACATGTGAAGATCCTTGCCATGTAACTCTCCCTGGGCTTCTGGATGCAGTTGGTCGTCATAAGGATCGCACCGGGGAATTCGTCGAATTCCTTCTGCTGATCCTGCCATGCTCCGCCGTAGTTGCCAACGAGATGGGGGTATTTCTTCAACTCGGGATAAGCGTTGCAGGGAAGCATCTCACCGTGCGTATAGACGTTGATACCCTTACCCTCTGTCTGCTTAAGCAACTCTTCAAGATCGCCAAGGTCGTGTCCTGAGACAAGGATAGCTTTGCCCTTCACGGGGGTCACTCTGACCATAGTAGGTTCGGGATGTCCGTATGTTCCGGTATTGGCTGCATCAAGCATTTCCATCACTCTGAGATTGACTTCGCCAATTTTGAGGTTGAGCGCAAGCATTGAATCAACTGTAATATTCTCGTTTAGGAGTTCTGACATTGCTTCCAGGAAGAACTTGTTGACTTCCCTGTCCTTCTGGCCAAGGATCCATGCGTGGTCGGCATAAGCGGCGACGCCCTTAAGTCCGTATACGGCAAGCCATTTGAGGCCGCCAAGGTCTGCGCCGTACTTGTCGATGTCGGCCTGGGGTGAGTACTCTTGTCCCTCTTCGACCAATTCGTCGGTCGTAGGATCTTCTGAAGCTCCACATCCGCAGCAGCATGAGCATCCGCCGGCAAACTCGTCTGTTGCCTTTCTTGTATTTCTGACCATCTCTGCAAGAGTTTCGGGATCGAAGTTTACATTTGTTACTGTCGTAAATAAATTTTCGATGACCATCTTGGACACTTCGTCGGAACTGTCTCCTGATTCAAGGGCTGCTTTTGAAAGAACCATCGTCTCATAAAGAAGAAGGTCCTGAAGTGCTGCTGTCTGCGGATCTTTGCCGCATACTCCCATTGCTGTGCATCCTGTACCCTTTGCTGCCTGTTCACACTGATAACAAAACATCGAAGTCACTCTCCTTAATTATTCTGCCGATATCCCGGCGATGTAAAATAAATTCCCTAGTTCGGGAATATCTGCCTTACCTCAAGAAACTTGCCTGTCATCGAAAGTTTTATCAGTTTCAAAGTCACAGCTTCGCCTGATTTCTTTACTGCTGTATCGACAAGTTTTACAAGTCCGCCGCAGCAGGGAACTTCCATATATGCCACATCGATCTCCTCGATATCGTTCAGTTTTATGATCTGTGCAAGTTTTTCAATATATGGTTCCACTTCGTCCAGTTTTGGACATCCAACGAGGCACACTTTACCGGGAAGAAGGTCCCTGTGGAAGTTAGGACATGCAAATGCCGTGCAGTCAGCAGCAATAAGAAGCTTCGCACCTTCGAGATATGGCGCCTCGACCGGTACGAGAGAGAGCTGGACAGGCCAGTTGCGAAGCTCTGACTCCTGTCTGCAAGAAGTTTTCTCCTCTTTCTGTACAGGCTTGTCGGACTTTAGTTCCTTCGCCATGCTTCCGGGGCATCCACAAGGGAGCGTTCCGCTGCAGGGCTCTTTCTTTCTGGCTGCCATCCTTGACTTTACAGATGCTTCGTCGTAGGCAGCCGCTTCTCTCATTTCAAAAGATATAGCACCCTGGGGACATTCTCCAATACAGTCTCCGAGACCGTCACAGTAGCTGTCGCTTATTAATTTAGCCTTGCCGTTCTCGATAACTATCGCGCCTTCGTGGCAAGCATCAGCGCAAAGTCCGCATCCGTCACATTTTTCTTCATCAATTTTGATTATCTTTCTCATTGATCTGCCCCTCCTGTAAAGTTTTTTTATTTGTTTAAAATTCAGCCAATGTTTTCGATCCAAGCCACTCTTTTGCTTCTTTTGTCATCTTTACAAGGAAATCCCCGAATATGCATCCCTCACGAGAGCAGTTGCTTTTCCCAAAAACACAATCCGAATTTTCCAGCGGTCCCTCTATCGCTTCTACGATATCCAAAAAGCTTATTTCTTTTGGTTTTTTTGCAAGGACCGCACCGCCGCCAGGGCCTCTTGTTGTACTGATAAGTCCTGTGTGAGCCAATCTCAGTATCACCTTGGCAAGATGTGCTTCCGACACGCATATCGTCTCTGCCATTTCCCTTATAGATATCCTTTCGCCATCTTTCTGCCCTATCAGGACCATGGCATGAAGTCCTATATATGTCGCCTCGCTAAAACCAGCTACTTTTGCCATGCTTAACCACCAACCTTAATTAAGGTATTAAAATACCTTAATATCTTAATTCAAATATTATATGTTTTGCTTTCTTGTTCAATCAGTATAATTACTTATTCAATGAAAAAGGAGTTTTTTGGCAAATCTATGGGCAGGCAATGTAATAATTATAGAGAAGAGATTATCATTGAGGCACAGACATATCTGTGCCTCAGTGATATAGGGTTTAATCAGCAAGGATTTTTATACAAGCCTCAGCAAGTGCGTCAAGGCTTGAAATGTTTTTATCCTTTGGAAGATCCGATGCATCGTAGGCGAGTGGCAACTCTGTGCATGCGGTTATTATCGGCAGGTCTTCGATGGACCAGAGTTTTTTGACGGCATCTTCGATACACCTTACAGCCATTTCCATATTTCCGGATTTCACGTAGATTATGGTCTCCTGTATCCTATTCTGAACATCCTCCGGCGGGATCACGAGCCGATAGTTCCGATCGGCAGCAACCTTCTGATATAGACCCGATCTGGCAGTACCTATTGTCGATATAATCCAGGCGCCTTCAGGTGAGCTTTTTATCGAGGCATCTACTGTAGCTTCAATTATGTGCACCAACGGCACTTTTATCTCATTCCTGAATCTGTCTATAAAATAGTGCGCGGTGTTGCAGGGGACAGCAAGAATATCTGCTCCCCATCCGACAAGTTTTTCCATGTTTTGTCTTATGTATGGCTCAGGGTCCTCTCCCTGGCCTTCAATTGCGCTCCCTCTGTCGGGCATCTTAGGATCTGATATCATGTATACGACAGGATGGTCCTGATCTTTTTCGGCAGGATATTTTTCGGCAAGGATCTTTAAAAATTCCGCCGAAGCGGCAGGCCCCATGCCTCCCAGGACACCCAATATCTTTTCTGACATTCAAAACACTCCCTAAAAAAATTGATTTGCTGAATTATAGCCCTCACTATTTTCGATTGCAATTTATTTCGTTGAGTGATAATGTTCCTTAGTTGGAAGTATGCCGGTATACATGTTATGAAAGGATTGGTGTTTATGTCTATTTGCTTCTACAGGGGTTCGTTCATGCCATTGGAGGAATGCAGTATTCCTGTGACGGACCTGGCTATCCTTCGAGGGATAGGTGTTTTTGATTCTATAAGAACATACGGGAAAAAGATATTCGCCCTGGGCGAGCATATCGATCGACTGAGTGAAAGCGCCAAAAGGTGCGGCATAGAAGCGGAAGCAATAATCAACGAACTTCCTGATATCATCAGAAAAGGCGTTGACCACGATTCCCTCCCTAATAAAGACTTGGTGATAAAACCTTACATAACAGGCGGAAGGATAAATGATCACGGACACTTCCCCGATCCGGATTTCTTTGTGATATTCGAAGAAGCACATGTTCTGACTCAGGAGGAGCTGAACAAAGGCGTAGCTCTGAGGCCGGTCTACACACAGAGACCTTTTCCTGAGGCTAAGAGCACCAATTACCTTACAGGATACGTGCCTATGATGGGAGCCAAATCAAACGAATTTGAGGCACTCTACATAGTCAACGGAGAGATAACGGAATCCACTGCAAGCAGTTTCTTCCTGTGCAAAGAGGGCAGGATAATTACAGCTCCGGTCGGAAAAGTCCTCAGGGGGATAACGAGGGAAATACTGATAACCCTCCTAAAGGAAAACAACTTCGCAATCGAGGAAAGGTGTCCTCTTGAGAGCGAACTTTCGCAGGCGGGAGAAGCATTCATCTCTGGCTCTATCAAAGAGATACTTCCTGTAATAAGGGTCGGCGATCAGACCATCGGGAACGGATATCCCGGACCTGTTTCAAAACACGTACATAAGCTTTTTCTCTCAAATCTTGAGAGATGGATGTAAAAAGATTCAGAGGCGAAAACAATAAGGTTTCGCCTCTGAATCTTAATATATTATCAATATCACTCATTACCGTGAAAGATGGCTCGAATTGCTTATAGTTTCAATGCTGCAAGAGTCTCCGTATATTCGTCATCCATTTTGAACGTTTCGGAGACTACGGGCAGAGTGAGTCTTTTCTTGTGGATCGACAGCCCCTTACATATAGCTCTGTTTTCCTCACATGCCTTCACAACACCCTGAGAAGCTATCTGAACACCGTAACTGACCGTGGCGTTTGAAAGAGCTATGGCCGATGTTCTTGCATATGCACCTGGCATATTTGCTACACAATAATGTACTACTCCTTCTTCTATAAAAACCGGATCGTCGTGGGTCGTTGGATGAGAAGTTTCACCTATTCCTCCCTGGTCGATGGCAACATCAACAAAGACAGACCCCGGCCTCATCGATTTGAGATGTTCTCTTGTGACAAGCTTAGGAGCTTTTGCACCTCCCGGAAGAAGGACTGCTCCGATCACCATGTCAGATTCTTTTATCGTGTTGGCTATAGTCATCGAATCACTGTAGACCGAGACACAGTTCGAAGGCATGACATCTGAGAGGTAGGAAAGCTTTCTGTGGTTAATATCTGCTATCGTAACTTTAGCTCCAAGCCCCGATGCGACCTTTGCCGCATTGACCCCGACTGTACCTCCGCCATGCCAGCCACCTCACTCATAGGCTGAAGAAGGGGGAGTCCCCATTCCTCAGATACAAGCTCATATGCGACACATGTAGCTCCGGATCTCAGACATGCATTGGTAAGATCCTCATTTGCCGCAAAGTGGAAATAGGTGAAAATAATCTGGGAATCTCTCATCAGGTTATATTCAGGCTTTAATGGTTCCTTGACTTTAACTATCATATCTGATGTTTCCCAGACTTTTTCAGCTGCATCCATAATTTTGGCCCCTGCAGCAACGTATTCATGGTCATTAAAACCAGCTTGCAGCCCTGCGCCTGTTTCAACAAAAACCTCATGGCCTGCCTTCACATAGGTGGAGGTAGAAGCAGGAGTAAGTCCCACCCTGTATTCGCGGTTCTTGATCTCCTTTGGACATCCGATCCTCATATCAAATATCATCTCCCATTAGAATAAGATAATGAAAACCGTTACGAGCAAATCATACCATAATATTCAGAATATTACATTATGTACCAATTTTTTGATACTTATACATTTCAGTTAAAAAGATTTTCCAGTAAAAGTCATTGAAGATGCCAAAAGACAATCACAGAAAATTAAAAAAGGGACCGGATATATTGATCCGGCCCCCAATAATGCTAATTATGTTTTTTTACGTTATTTAATCGTCGTAATTCTTTCCGTCGTTGCCCTCTTTGCCGGGCGCATTCTTCACTGTGTAGTCAGATCTGCAGCCCAGGACTTTTCTGTCCGGCGAAGCGTTATGGTCAGGACGGCGTGACATGACTTCTGCTACAGCCTCCGCGCTTCCTTCTGCTCCAAACGCAACTATGAACCTCTCTGCCCAGTACTGCATCTCATCGACTATTCTGTCAATTACATACTGCGGCTCTGCGAGTATCCTGTCACAGAAGGGAAGATTGAGCTTTTTGTAGTCTCCGCTCTTACGGTTCATTCCCTTGCTGTCCCCGGCATTCACTATCTCGTTCCAAAGCTCTGTGGATATTCCCCTGTCTGCCTCTTTGGTGTAGGTGCCACCTTCGGTAATGGCATTTCCTGTTTCAGGGTCCATTTTTATTCCAAAATAGACGTTCTGGAAAAGGGTGGCAACATTGCCCTTTCTGATCCCGTATTTCCTGAAGGTAGAGACTTTGTCGAGGGGAGTTCCAGAGATACCGTGCTGAGCTATAGTAACACCGTAAGGCTCAATAACATCAGCGATCTCCTTTGTTCTTTTGAGGTCTATACCTTCCATCTGGCCTACTGTCGGATCATATGTCCCGTGGAGGCTTCCGTTAGAGATGGCAAGGTAGTCCGGGAAGATCCCCCATGAGTTCAGCCCGCCAATAAAATACTTAGCCTCTTCAACTGTCGAAAGTTCTCCGGGGCCTTTGATCTCTCCAACTTCAACTTCAAGGCCCAGTTCAGAGGGCAGCCATCCTGCGATGGATCTCGTTGCGACAAAGTTGTCATAATCATCAAGATGAGAAGCATCAATGGCAACAGATGTGAAACCGTTTACGAGTATCTTTGAAAGATGCGCTACTCCCTTGAGGACATCTTCGTTACCTTTGATCGCATAGTGGTCTACATGGAGACCAAATACTGCGCCGTGCCCCATCTCAGAGGAATATTTGAGCGCATAATCGGGAATGTTGTCATAATTTGCTCCGCAATAGGTGGATTCTGATTTGGCAAGTTCTATAAGGACCGCGGCGTTCTTCTTTTTTGCGGCCTGCAGTACTGCCTTTATTACCAGAGGATGCCTGGCGTTGGCTGCAAGAACTATGGAGTCAACTTCCTTTGCCGCAGCGACAATATCTCTCCCGCTTACAAGCCCCATGCCCTCACCGCCGAAACGTGCCTGTACGTTCAGCGGTCTCTTCTTCAACAGTTCCTGATAAGCTTTGCTATTTACATCCATAGGAATCTCCTCCTGGCTGGAATATTTATATTTGGGTCCTCAGCTAATTGTATCCCATCGAAAGATTAATGCAAGTTCATCATAAGAGGCAGAACAGTCTGTATATATATTTAGAACTCGTATTCTTCTCCCGGGCTCAGTATCTTTACTTCAGTAAACATCTCGCCTACAAGCCCTGCAAATTCTTCAGGATCCGCTTCGATCCTTGGGAATGTATTGTAGTGCATGGGTATCGCGATCCTCGGCCTTATCATCTTTACCGCCCTTGCGGCATCCTGGATATCCATCGTGTAATACCCGCCTATTGGAAGAAGTGCCACGTCTATGTTCTCATCTTGGAGCAGTGTCATCTCCATAGTGAGGCCGGTATCCCCGGAATGGTAGATTTTTTTACCGTCGACTTCTATTACAAAACCGCAGGCAACACCTCCGTAACGGACCTCATTGCCCTCTACTATCGGGCATCCGTGCCATGCCGGAGTAAGCTTGACCTTTCCAAATGAAAAGGTTGCCCTGCCGCCGATATGCATTCCCTCTGTCTTTATTCCTTTTGACGACAGATAACCGGCAAGTTCATTGCAGGTAAATACTACCGCGTTGTTTCTTTTAGCTATCTCTACGGTGCTGCCCATGTGGTCCCCATGTCCATGGGTAAGAAATATGACGTTGATGTCATTGAATTCTTCCTGTCTTGCCGAAGCCGCGGGATTGCCGTCAAGAAAAGGGTCTATGAGGGCTTTCAGGCCCTCTCCTTCAATGTAAAAGGAGCTGTGTCCAAGAAAACGGATCTTTGCCATTTGCCATCCCTCCAGTCAATTTGTTCTTAATAAATTATACCTTATTAGAATAAGTACCCGCCGTCAGGCACAAAAAGAAAAGGCTCCCTGGATTATGCCTCCGGGAGCCTTACTGATCTGATACGTTATCTGACCGCTTAAAGCAACAGCGGATCGACCGTTTTTATGGCAAGCTCGTCGAGTTGTTTCTCGTCTACAACGTTTGGGGCATCTGTCATCGGGCATTGGGCCTTCTGGTTCTTCGGGAATGCCATGACGTCCCTGATCGACCTGCATCCAAGTATGAGCATCACAAGCCTGTCGAGCCCGAGCGCAATGCCTCCATGGGGTGGTGTTCCGAAGCTCAGTCCCTCAAGAAGGAATCCGAAGCGTTCTTTGGCAGCTTCCGGCGTAAAATTAAGGGCCTGGAAAGCTTTTGCCTGCATCTCGGGGTCGTGTATCCTTATTGATCCACCACCAAGCTCGTTGCCATTGAGCACCACATCGTATGCCCGTGAACGCACCTTGCCGGGTTCTGTAAGAAGGTATTCCATATCTTCGTCCATCGGAGCGGTGAAAGGATGGTGAACTGCAGTGTATCTTTCTGTCTCCTCATCCCATTCAAAGAGCGGAAATTCAGTCACCCAAAGGAACTTGAATGATCCTTCGAGCATCCCTCTCTCTTTGCCAAGCTCAAGACGTATCTGTCCTAGTATTTCACATGCTTTGCGCCAGTTTTCATCGGCCATTATGAAGAGAGCATCGCCATCTTCAATTTCGGACATATTCTTAAGCAGGGATATTCGATCTTCATCAAGGAACTTAACAAGCGGTCCTTTAAGTTCTCCCTCTTTTATCTGGAAATTTGCCATACCTTTTGCGCCAAGGGCCTTTGCCCTGTTTTCGAGATCGGAGAGCTCCTTGCGGGAAAGTGCTGCCCCTCCGGGCAGCCTCAGCCCTTTGATAGTACCGCCCTTTTCTATCAGTGAAGCAAAGGGGTTCTCACCCCCTGCGAAAACTTTTCCAAGATCAGTCATCTGCATGGGGATTCTCAGATCGGGTTTGTCGCTGCCATAGAGATCCATTGCATCTCTCCAAGTAAGACGGAAGAAAGGAGTCTCAACCTTCACCCCAAGGATCTCGCAGAAAAGGCCGGCAAGGTAGTCTTCTGCCATTTTCATTATGTCTTCTTCTGTGATGAAGCTCATCTCAACATCTATCTGTGTGAATTCCGGCTGTCTGTCCGCCCTCAGGTCCTCATCCCTGAAACATTTGACGATCTGCATATACCTGTCACAGCCGCTTACCATAAGAAGCTGCTTGAACAGCTGCGGTGACTGAGGAAGTGCGTAAAACTTGCCCGGGTTTACGCGGCTGGGCACAAGATAGTCCCTTGCCCCTTCAGGTGTCGATTTGGTGAGCATAGGAGTTTCTATCTCCATAAAACCGTTATCACCAAAGAAATTGCGGGTAAACCTTGTAACTTTGTGCCTCGTCATAAGATTTTTCTGCATCGTCTCACGCCTGAGATCAAGGTAGCGGTATTTAAGCCTCAGATCTTCATTGACAGAGTCCGCGTTGTCCATTTCAAACGGGATCTGTTTTGAGGGGGCCAATATTATGAAATCATCTACCAGAAGTTCGACCGAGCCTGTTGCAAGTTCGGGATTTTCCGTCCCTTCTGGGCGCTGGTGCATTACACCTTTTACTGCAAGAACATATTCATTCCTCAGGGAGGATGCCCTCTTATGAGCTTCTGCGTTTAGTTCGGGGTTGAATACCACCTGAGTTACCCCGGTCTTGTCCCAGAGCTCGATAAAAATGATGCCCCCCAGGTCGCGGCGGCAGCGAAGCCATCCGTTAAGGACCGCTTCTTTCCCTGAATCTTGAAGTTTCGGCTCTCCGCAGAACATAGTTCTCTGCCAGGATGAGTCATAGTATCTTTCCATAAAAATCCCTCTTTCAAAAATGATCTGTCAAAATTTCTCTCTTTTCAAAAGATATATGAAAAAAGAAGGAAACCTCTTAAATAATTCAAAAGGGGTTTCATCTGCATCGTTTCAAGATTATTTTAGTTTGTTGATAATCGACTCGAGACTCAATTCCTCCTGAGTGCCTTCTTTTAGGTCCTTTATGGTAACAATATTTTTGTCAAGCTCTTCGCGGCCGATAATACAGGCATATTCAGCGAAGTTGCCGGCCGACTTCATCTGGCTCTTCATACTGCGTCCCATGTAGTCCATGTCAGCAGAGATACGGTTTTGCCTGAGCGTACGGACAAGATTCATGATCTCCATCCTGACCTCAGGTTCCGCAGACACAACATAGACCTTATTGGCAGGCTCTTTTCCGAAGCTGCAGCCCTGCGCTTCCATTGTCAGTACGACTCTTTCTATGCCGGATGCAAATCCTACTCCCGGAACATGCGGTCCGCCGATCGCCTCTGAAAGATTGTCATATCTTCCTCCGCCGCAGACAGCGTTCTGTGAGCCGAGGTCTCCGGAAAGGATCTCATATGCCGTCTTGGTATAGTAATCGAGTCCTCTGACCAGCCTGTTGTCTATTTTCACAACAGCTCCTATACGGTCAAGTCCGTTCTTCAGCTGTTCGAAATGTTCTTTGCATTCATCGCAAAGGTGTTCCATAACTGCAGGAGCGGTTTCCGTTATCTCTTTGCATATTGGGCTTTTGCAGTCCAGGATCCTGAGAGGGTTCCTGTCGTAACGGCTCTTGCATGTGTCACATAGCTCGTCGAATCTGGTTTTCAGGAATTCCTGCAGCGCTTTCCTGTAAACCGGACGGCACTTGGGACAGCCGACAGAGTTAAGCACGACCTGAAGATTCGAAAGACCAAGGCGGCGATAGAGTTCCATTGAAAAATCTATTACCTCAAGATCAACATAGGCATCCTGCGCACCAAGAGCTTCGATATCAAGCTGTACAAACTGCCTGTAACGACCCTTCTGAGGCCTTTCATAACGGAACATGGGTCCGATCGACCAGAGTTTAGCGGGCTGTGCACCTTTATACATTTCGTTTTCCAGATAAGAGCGGACCATAGAGGCTGTAAGCTCCGGCCTTAACGTAATACTTCTTCCGCCCTTGTCCTCAAAAGTGTACATTTCTTTTTCTACAACATCGGTCGTTTCCCCAACGCCTCTGCAAAAAAGCTCTGTATGTTCAAATATGGGGAGATGGATCTCTTTGTAACCATAATCATCCGCCACATCACGGCAAATGCCTGTTACATAAGCCCATTTCCATGATTCGTCGCCAAGTATGTCTCTCGTTCCGCGCGGTGCCCTGATGATATCCACAACAGCCGCCTCCTGATAAAAGATTTGTTTTCATTCTGTTCAAACTGTTATGATACTTCATTATGCGTAAACCTTACAAGTAGCAAATTTCTCAATGTTTGTTATAATTAACGTCGCATCATTTATCAGGGAGTGTTTTTATGAAAAAGTTCCTCGCTCTTATTATGATCATTTTGATATTTATGGTTTATGCGGACAAAAGCGATGCTTCACAAACATGGCAGCCAAAAATGGGAGAAAACTGGATCGGGATTAATAAAGAACAGCTCAGGCTGACTCTTTATAATGGACAGGCCCCAGTTAAAACATGGCAGATATCCATAGGCAAGGGAAAAGGCACCGAGAAAAAATCCCGTTTTGACCTCATCACACCTTCCGGTACATTCACAATATACCGTGTTGTGGAGGACGCAACCAAACTAGTTTATGATCCTGCCTGGTTCAACGAGCCCGGAGAACCCGAGGCAGGCGTGTACGGATCAAAGCTGATCTCTTTCTACAATAAGTGGCAGATAGCCATACATGGGACAAATAACCCCTCTTCAATAGGCAAATGGGCTACCCATGGCTGCATAAGGCTGAGGAACAGGGATATCGAAGAACTGGTAAAAAATGTCAGTCCCAAAATGAAACTTGTAATAGTTGAAAAAGATCTAAAGAAAAAATTCTACAGAGAGACTATATAACAACTATATCAGTGCCCGTAAGTAATCTATATAAATAATTAATTAAGGAGATGAGTATATCTATGAGCCGTGCATTTGTAAAAGAAGACGACGGTGAACGGGGAAATCTTATCTCCGACATCCAACACCGAGAATCTAAAGTTGAGTGGCTCAGGATCCAGGAAAAAAAACTGGATACTCTTCTGAATGACCCTAAATCAAAAAAAATCAAACCCGAAACACTTGAACGTTGGATAAAGGAAACCCGGGAAAACATTGAGAAAACAAAAAATGAACTGGGTTATCCGGACTAAAAGCGGTTTTTCGCCAGTCTCCCGTGACATATATGATTTCTTTTACTTAAACTTTTTCATTGATCATTGCGTTTAAGATCAATAACCTTTAAACTGAACGCGTGTTTCCTTATGCCACTACACGGAAGGGACGTGAGACAAAAATTGAAAAAAAACACTGGTGTCTGGTGTAACAGACACGTAAACGCTTTCAGCAGACCTCTGGTAACATCCTGCTTGTATCATTTATCCGCACAGCATAGCAGCGCAGTAGTTTTTTCCACTGCCTCCCCTATATATGGCAAACAACTTCGAATATGACCCCGGAAAGAAAACGGCAAGACAATTCTTTAAGGGGGCATAAATTGTGAATATAACCAACAAACCACTCATTGTAGTAGAAAATCTTTGTAAAGGCTTTGAGGATGGTGAAGTGCTGAAGAATGTCAGCTTCACTATTCGTGAGGGTGATCTGGCATCGATAATAGGTCCTTCCGGATGCGGAAAGTCGACCTTCCTTCGTTGCCTCAACTGCCTTGAACTCCTCGACTCAGGCTCGATCTCTATCGCTGGCGTCACCATATCACGCAGACCGGGGCAGGTGCCTGATGAAAAAATGCTTGATATCGCTCACGAGATAAGGAGCGAAGTGGGCATGGTCTTCCAGAGTTACAACCTGTTCCCGCACAAAACAATAATTGAGAATATTATGCTTGCTCCAATGGTCGTAAAAAAGCACGCCAAAGACGAAGCATATGAATTGGCAATGAAGCTTCTGGATAAGGTCGGACTAAAAGGATTCGCCTCAAAGTACCCTTCGACCCTATCTGGCGGCCAGAGCCAAAGAGCCGCTATAGCAAGGGCGCTGGCTATGAACCCCAGGGTCATGCTCTACGATGAACCGACTTCCGCCCTGGATCCCGAGCTAGTCGGAGAAGTCCTCCAGGTCATGAAAGACCTCGATGCAGAAGGCATGACCCAGATAATCGTCACCCATGAAATGAAATTCGCAAGAGACGCGTCTGACTACATAATATTTATGGACAATGGCGAGATAGTTGAGTACGACGACGGGGATATACTGTTCACGAAGCCAAAAAGCGAACGGACAAAAGCTTTCCTCCGCCATTTCGTCAACACGGGGGTAGCGTAAAGATGAAAAAATTAGCACTGTTGTTAGCGGTAATTATGCTTATAGTATTTTCTGCATGTCCACTTCAGGCAGAAGAAATGAAGGAGCTTGTCTGGGGAGGAGACTCCGAAGGCGGCTTTCCCTATATGTTCCCAAACCCCCAAAACACCGATGAGCTGATAGGTTTTGAGGTCGATATCGTGGACGCACTTGCTGAGCAAATGGGACGTAAGCCAGTCTATGTGAACAATGCCTGGGAAAACTTAATCCCCGGTCTCAACAGGAAGCTTTACGATATTTCCATCAACGGCCTCGAAGTGACTCCAGAACACAAAGATGTAATCAATTTTTCGATTCCTTATTACAAAACTTACCTTCAGCTTGCCGTCCGCAAAAACGACAATTCCATAAAGACGCTTGAGGACTGCAAAGGCAAAAAAGTTGGAACTCTAAAAGAAAGTTTTGCACAGGAACTGCTTGAAGAGGTCGGAGATATCGACATAAGGACATATAACGTCGAGGCCAACACTTACGAAGACCTCGCGAATGGAAGGCTCGATGCTGCTTTCTTCGACCATCCGATAGCGCTCTACTCCGCAGGCTTCAACCCGGAGATCAAGTTTGTCGGCCCTGAGGTAGGCGAACTTGAATATGCCATAGCTATCAGATTGGAAGACAAAGAGCTGCTGACGGAAGTCAACAAGGCCCTTGTCGCACTGCGTGATTCGGGCAAGCTTCGTGAGATATACGACAGATGGAATCTCTGGACACCAACAATGGCTGCGGAATTCAATGACTACAGCCCTTCGAAGATAGAGGCTTCAAGGTACAACGAATGGGCTGAGGCACACAGACCCAACCTTACATTTGCAAAACGTCTTGACCGCTATAAAGATGCCCTGCCCGCTTTTGGCCGTGCTGCTATCGTAACTATGCAGGTCTCGATCACCGCTATGATCCTTGCGATCACACTTGGGCTCACACTTGCCATTACCAGGGTCTTCGCCCCCAAATGGGTAGCCTCGATCGCCACTCTTTACATTGAGGTAGTCCGTGGAACACCTGTATTGATCCAGCTGTTCTTCATCTTCTACGGACTCCCTAGCATTGGGGTCAAGTTCTCACCTTTCTGGGCAGGCGCCATTGGACTTGGGCTGAACTATGCGGCATATGAAGCTGAAATTTATCGTTCAGGACTGTTCGCGATCCCCCGTACGCAATGGGAATCCGCTCTTGCTCTGGGCATGACAAGATGGCAGGCAATGAGGGAGGTCATCCTTCCCCAGGCAGTCCGTGTAGTTATCCCACCGATAACGAACGACTTCATCTCTCTGCTCAAAGATTCATCGCTCGTGTCGATAATAACTATGGTCGACCTTACAAAGGCCTACGGACAGATATCAGCAACTTACTATGATTACTTCGGGCCCGGCATAATAGTTGCCATTATCTATCTGCTGCTGGGACTGCCATTTGTAAGATTCGCCCGATATACTGAAAAAAGACTGGCGGCCGTGGACAAGGACGGGAAATACGGTCACAGGGAAAATATATACCGCTCATCTACACGCTATATCTGATCCAACAACTTTTTTGAGAACGACAGCAGAGCCGGCCTCTTAATGGCCGGCTCTGCTTATTTCTGTTTCTGGACCCTCAGACTGAACAAAAAAATATCGACTCAGCCTTTCAGGCAGTCTTTAAGTCTCCCCGCAAGCCTGGTGTATCTCTTTCGTGTCTTGTCGTTCTTCACCGCTATTGCAACAGCTTTTTTTGTTCCAACAAGCACGACAAGCTTTTTACCTCTTGTTATGCCTGTGTAAAGAAGGTTTCTCTGCAGCATCATGTAATGCTGAGTCATTATTGGTATGACAACTGCGGGATACTCTGATCCCTGAGATTTGTGGATCGAAACAGCATAGGCATGGATAAGCTCATCCAACTCAGAAAAATCATATGAGACACGGCCGCTGTCCATTTCGACTATTACTTTGCTCTCTTCACCGTCTATTCTGAGGACTGTCCCAATATCACCGTTGTAAACATCCTTTTCGTAGTTGTTGCGTATCTGCATGACCTTGTCGCCTTCCTGAACTATCCTGCCCATCCTCTGGACCTTTGATCCATGTTGGATATTAAGGACTTCCCTTAATTCTGAGTTTAGCCTTGTGGTCCCGACAGATCCCCTGTGCATTGGGGTAAGGACCTGGATATCCTTTACCGGATCGAAACCGAACTTCTGGGGGATCCTGAGTGTCACTAGTTCTTTTATTATTTCAAGAGCTTTGTCAGGATCGTTTTGCTCAATAAAATAAAAATCACAGGGAGAAGTTCCATTGCTTTTGTCATCAAAGCAGGGCATCTCTCCGCTGTTGATTTTATGTGCATTTACAACTATCATGCTCTCTTCACCCTGCCTGAAGATCTCTTTGAGGTGGACAACAGGGCACACACCGGAGTCGATTATGTCTTTAAGGACATTTCCGGGGCCCACTGACGGAAGCTGGTCTACGTCCCCGACAAACACAACAGATGCGTCCTTAGGAATGGCTTTCAAGAGATGGTGGAACAGTATCTGGTCAATCATTGAAGCTTCGTCCACCACCAGCAGGTCACAGTCAAGGGTGTTTGTCTCGTTTTTCATGAAGTCTCCGCCGGCCATTGAACTTCCTGTGTACTCAAGCATCCGATGGATCGTTTTTGCCTCATGCCCTGTCGCCTCTGTCATCCTTTTGGCCGCTCTGCCTGTAGGAGCAGCAAGCATTATGCGAAAACCCCTCGCAGACCTGATCTTGATTATCGCCTTTATCAGGGTGGTTTTCCCGGTCCCGGGACCGCCTGTGATAACCATTACCTGTGAGCTCAGAGCAGTCTTCAGTGCCTCGGTCTGCTGCCCTGCGAAGCTTATGCCCAGCTCCTGCTGAACCCAAGGTATTACTACATCAGGGGCAGCATACTGTCCGTTGAACGGTGATGAGAGTATCCTGCATAGATTCTTCGCGGAATGGACCTCCGCGTAATGGAAGGGAGGAAGGTAGACTGCGCAGTCATCCTTTCCTTCAATATCCGTATACCATTCGATAATAAGTTCCTGATTGAGCCTGCCATCCTCTATACCTTTTTCTACCAGCTCCGGAGAGACTGAAAGGATCTCAGCTGCTGATGCTGTCAGCTCCTCTATCGGTACAAAGACATGCCCGTCCCTGGTCAGTTCATTTATTACGTGAAGCACTCCTGCTCTTATACGAAGAGGAGATTCTTTGCTGAATCCCATGCTGGAAGCTATCTTATCTGCAGTCACGAAACCGATGCCGAAAATATCGACAGCTAGCCTGTATGGATTTTCCTGGAGCACCTGGACCGAGGCGCTCCCATAATGTCTGAATACTCTGAGTGCATAACCTGTGCCGATGCCGTAGCTCTGAAGGAAGAGCATTACTCCGCGCATCTCTCTCTGTTCAAGCCATGCTTCATGTATGGCCGCTGCCTTCTTATCTCCTATACCTTCAATTTCAAGCAGCTTTTCTGGTTTGGTGTCCAGTATCTTAAAAGCTTCAGCCCCGAAGAGTGAGACGATCTTTTCGGCTATCGAAGGACCTATACCTTTAATCAGACCCGAGCCAAGATACTTCTCTATACCCTGGATTGAGGATGGTGCAAATGATCTGTATTCCACTATTTTGAACTGCGATCCGAATTTGGGATGGTCTGTCCAGAGACCTTTCATACTCAGCACTTCTCCTACTGCGGGAGAGGCAATAGTACCCACAGCAGTGACCAGATCGGGATAACCCTTCACAGCTATGCGGAGAACAGCATAGCCGCTCTCCGCATCACTGTATGTTATGCGTTCGATCTGACCGGTAAGTTCTTTTATTTCCTTATCATCACCGGAGTACTGCGTTCCTTTGTATCCCATCTCCGCTAAAAATTCTCTGCTGAAGGACGGTGGCGTTGATCCAGTATCTCTATGATCACCCTGTCTACATTTTTCATTCCTTCACGGGTGACTTTTGCGACATTTTCGATCGTTTCTTCAATGGATGATCCAAAAACACCCTGCGGTATCCCCAGTCTTTGGCCTGCGACAGCCCACCTGGCTGCAAAATACGCCTCGGATGAGGCAGAACTGACTTTAAGGGCACAGCTTTCCTTTGCTCCGTCACAAAGCATGCCTGCAAGGTTTGAAAGCAGCAGCTGCATTGCATCGGCCATCTGGTCTTCAGAACCGCCCATCAAGTAAGTCATGCCTGCTGCAGAACCTGCTCCGGCAGCTACAGAGCATCCGCAGACAACGGACATGCGTCCAAGGCGTCTTTTTACAAAGCTGGTTGATATGTGGCTGATGGCAAGTGCCTTCGCTATGTCATCGTCAGTTTTTTTCAGGTGTTTGGCCAAAACCGCTATGGGGAGGATAGCAGTGATCCCATGGTTTCCGCTTCCGGCACTGCTCATTACAGGAAGCAGTATGCCAGACATCCTTGCATCCGCTGCCGCGGCAGTTATGCTTCTTATCTTCAGTGCTACATCTTCGCACTCTTCCAAAGCGAAAATATCCTTGAGGGTCCTTCCGAACCTGCTGCCCTGGACACATTCCCCACAGATCGAACATACGTCACTGGGTTTGTATCCTCCTTCTGCGACTGCTATGTTCATTTCTATTCCGGAAAGGAGGAATTTCCTGTCTTCATCATCTATCTCGTCAGCCATTTTGAGGGCTTCTGTAAATATCTGTGGAAAACCGTCATCTTCAAAACCTATCGATGAGACTGAAGGGTCTGATCTGTCTTCCATTACGGTAACTCCGTCGACAACGACTTTCTCTATGTGGTTATAATTCCCGCTGACCAGACATACAGACTTATGCTCGGGTGTAAAGATAGAGGCCAGCACGTAGACTCCGCTCCTGTCAGGATCGCAGTAGATGGTCACCCTCTCGTCCCGGACCCATTTTTCAGCTTTTTCAACATCTTTTGCCGTGCTCTTCCTTAGAACTTCAAGGCCCAGGTCGGGATCTCCGCAGATAGCCCCCATTGCCGCAGCCATTGCGTTGCCTCTTGCACCTCTGGTTCCCGGGATACCTACCGCCATACCGTTTTTATAAATGCTTCCGCTTACTGTGACCCTAACAGATGCCACTTCTTCCCTTTCAGGCAGTTCCTTACATGCCCTGGCAACAGCAAGAGCTACTGCACCCGGATCGGTGCACCCCAGTGCCGGTCTGACCTCTTTTGCCAGGAAATCTTTAAGCGTGAGCATGATTTGGTCCCTCCTAACGAATATAGCGGATCTTTCCATCCACGACTGTTAATCCGACTGTCAAGTTCTGGATCTCATGGTCATCGATCTTGAACGGGTTTTCCATGAAGGCTATGATATCTGCAGCTTTGCCAATCTCCAGCGTTCCCCTGAAATCTCCCTCTCCGCATATTAAAGCGCCGCCTTTCGTGTACATTGAAAAGGCTTCCACCCTGTCAAGCTTTTCGGATGGCAGCCAGCCGTGTTCCGGCAGGCCTGAAAGGTCTTTTCTAAGTATCGCTGCCCTTATTCCAAGCATCGGATCAAGCGGCTCGGTGGGTGAATCGGATCCTGCTCCTACTGTAATGCCGTACTGTATCAGCGTTTTCCATGCGTAGCTCCATCTTGCTCTTTCAGCGCCAAGCCTGGACATCACAATTGGCCAGTCGGAAGTTACAAATGCCGGCTGGATATCTGCCATAACACCCAAATCTGCCATCCTTTTATAAATGTCATGTGCTCCTACCTGGCAGTGTACTATCCTATGTGATATCGAGCTGTCTTTGTCAAAAAATCTCTTTGCTGATTCAACAGCGTTTAGGCATCTGTCTATTGCTCCGTCACCGATAGCATAGTAGGCTACCTGCATCCCGGCTTCCTGGGCAATTGCAGTAAGGCGGTCAAGTTCTCCCTGCGATCTTGCGTATATCCCCCTGTTCCCGGGTTCATCAGAATATTCTTCCCTTAGGGCAGCAGTCTTAGCTCCCAGGGTACCGTCAACATGAATTTTCAGCGGACCTGAAGCGAAATAGCTTATTCCGTTTCTCTTGTGATAGCCACACTCAATAAATGTTGTAAGTTCTGTTTCGTCCCTCAGATGCCACTGTTCTGCTATTCGCAGGGGCATCTTATCTTCAAGTTCCATCTGTTCGTATAGTCTGAATATCCTGTCAGTATTTCCCACTATACCCAGGTCATCTGTCTGTACTGATGTGATGCCGAGCTTGATCATTTCGTCTGTAGCTCTTTTGTACCACCTTATCAGTGTCTCGTCAGAAGATTCCGGGATATTCATCCTTACCCAGTTTACCGCTGCCTCGCTGACAACTCCGGTAGGTTCTCCGTTTTCATCCGAGTTGACTACACCCCCGGATATCTTGAAACCCTTTCCTATCCTCAATATCTCGAGAGCTTTGGAATTAAGGGAAGCGATATGTCCGCACGATCTTTCAAAGAAAAGCGGAATATCTTTCGTTATCTTGTCCAGGTCATACCTGTTGGGAAATCTTTTTTCTGCAAGGTGATTCTGATCCCATCCACGTGCAAAAAACCACTGTCCCTCATCTATCGGGGACTCTGAAAGGAATCGGCGGCTATTGTCTATCATTTCTTCGATCGAAGAAGCTCCGGACAGGTTAAGTGTTTCAAGGCTCCTGCCTGTTGCAAGAAGATGGCTGTGCGTATCTGTCATTCCGGGCATAAGGAACTTTCCTTTGATGTCCAGAACTGTTGTCTTGCTGTCACAGAGCGACAGTATATCTTTGTCGCTCCCTATTGCCTGAATGATCCCGTTTTTTGCGAACAGCGCCTTTGCCCGACCAGGAGATGACATCGGGTAGATAACGCCGTTGATGAGTGCAATTGAATCGTTCCTCTGTACATCCCCCATCAGTCATACCACCTTTACATCATCATTAAGAGCGTTGCCAGGGTCCTGGTCCCGAAACCGGAAGCACCCTTGGCATAATAGCTCCTCTGTTCCTTTATAAAATCAGCCGCTGCAATATCCAGGTGCACCCATGGAATGTCTTTATCAACAAATGCTTCCAGGAACATCGCCGCTGTGATGGCGCCGCCGTAGCGTCCGCCGGAGTTTACCAGATCGGCAACAGGAGACTTTATTGCTTTTTTTAGAGTCGGATCGTCTATTGGGAGTTTCCAGAAACGTTCCCCCGCCATTTTAGCCGCTGTGAGCACATCTTCCCCAAATGGATCATTATTGGTGAAAAGCCCTCCTGTATTCGTCCCCAAAGCTACAGCGCAGGCACCTGTAAGCGTAGCTATGTCGATAATTTTGTCAGGCTTGAGTTCTGATGCGAAAGAGAGTGCGTCGGCAAGTGTAAGCCTGCCTTCCGCATCGGTATTGTTGACTTCTATGGTCTTTCCGTTGCGCGCCCTAAGGATATCGTCGGGCCTGTATGCATTACCTCCGGGCATATTTTCCGCTGCAGCTATTATCACTGTAACTTTCCATGGCAGCTTAAGCTGAGCCGCTGCTTTTACAGCTCCAAGAACTGCACATGCTCCGCTTTTATCACCCTTCATTGTAGTCATGTGTTCCGCGGGCTTTATGTCCAGTCCGCCGCTGTCAAAGGTCAGGCCCTTACCTACAAGCGCAACATGACCTCTGCATTCACCTTCCGGTGACCATGTGAGGGTGATAAACCTCGGGGGATTTGACGACCCCTTTGCAACAGCATGGTACGCACACATTTTTTCTTTCACTATTCTGTCTTCGTCCCATATTTCGCATTCCAGACCAAGCTCCCGGGCCAATGATTCAGCTTTTTCTGCAAGAGTCTCAGGGGTGATAACATTACCCGGTTCGTTCGCTATATCCCTTGTATAGCACTGCGCCTCACCAAGTATCCTTCCTTCCTCAAGCCCTGCGGGGTCTGCATCTGCAACACTGACAACATCAGGAGATATCAGTTTCTCATCCTCTTCCTGCGACAGATACTTGTCAAATCTGTAGCATCCAAGGACAGCCCCTTCTGCAGCAGATCTTGAATTGATCCTCTCTTCCGCACTTGGCATGGTGATGTGGACGCTTGAGCATCTTTTTGCCGCAGCAGTTCTCAGGATCATAAAACTTCCTTCCCTGATGTTTTCCTGGAGACTATACTTTTCATTTCCAAGTCCATGTATGACAACGTATTTGACTGAACTGTGCATGACGGGGATCTTTATCGTGGAACCTGCCTTTGCCTTGAAGTTCCCGTTAATGACTGCTCTGCGGCAAAACTCCAACATATCTCCGGCAAGAGGTTCCAGGCACAATAACTCAGATGAGGCTTCCTCAGCAAGTATTCCGATCAACTGGACACTTTCCTGATCGAAGCCTTTTTCACATTTATTAATGTTCAATATATTCCCTCCATATAAGTAACTTGCTTTTATTCTGAACGTCATAATAATATCACTATTTAATCTCAATGTTGATGTACTTTCTGCTTACCCAATCTTTTCTGCTATACTAATCAGGGTCGATTTTCTGCTTTTTACGGAGGAATGAAGGATGGATCACAAATACGATGTAATAGTCGTCGGATCAGGTCCCGCAGGACTGTTTGCAACTCTCGAACTTATAAAAAATGGTAAAAAAGTTCTTCTCATTGACAAGGGAAGATCCATAGAAGCCCGTATTTGCCCAATGAAAACCGGCGCTCCTGAATGCGTACACTGCAATCCTTGCAATGTTGTATGCGGATGGGGAGGCGCGGGCGCTTTCAGCGACGGTAAACTTACACTGACCCCTGAATTCGGGGGCAACCTTGAAGAATACTGCGGACGCGAGAAGCTTCTCTCTCTTATCGACGAGGCGGACCATGTATATCTGGAGCACGGAGCCAGCAGCACGCTGTTCAAACCAAGCGGCGACCTTGCAAAGAAGGTCATTACCAAAGCTCTTCAGGCAGGCCTCGATATAATACCTGCAACAATACGCCATATGGGAACAGACAGATCGAAGCAGATCCTTGGTGCCATATATCAGACCATAAAAGACAGTTGTGAGGTAAGGACAAACACAATGGTAGAAAAAGTCCTGCTCAAACCTGACGGATCCGTTGCCGGCGTACTGCTTGCGAACGGGGAAGAGCTCTGCTCCGACAGGGTCCTTCTGGCACCCGGACGCGAAGGCGCTGCATGGATGGAAAAAACCGTGAAGGAACTTGGACTGGAGATCGAGTCCCTGCCCGTAGATATTGGCGTAAGGGTGGAAATACCCTCTGCCTGGGCTGAGGATATCACCGACCAGTTCTATGAGGTCAAGGCACTTCTCGACACGCCCACCTTTGATGACAAGGTGCGCACATTCTGCATGTGTCCGCACGGTGAAGTCACATCTGAGTACCAGAGCCACCACGAGATCCTGACTGTCAACGGCCACTCGAACCAGGAGAATGACTGCAAGACAGAAAATACAAACTTTGCGATACTGGTCTCGACAAAATTTACAAAACCTTTCAGGGATCCGATCGGTTACGGCAGCCACATAGCCCGCCTGGCGAACATGCTTGGCGGAGGAATTATCGTCCAGCGACTCGGTGACCTCCGAAAGGGGAGACGCTCAACACCGGACAGGATCGCCCGCGGACTTGTAAGACCCACTCTTACAAGCGCAGAACCGGGAGACCTTGCCTGTGTGCTTCCATACAGGCATCTGGTTGGTATAATGGAAATGCTTGCAGCTCTTGATCATATTATACCCGGGGTCAACAGCGGCCATACCTTGCTCTATGGAGTCGAGGTAAAATTTTACAGCCTGAAAGTCGCTCTCGACAGCGGACTCAGGACCTCTATCAAAGGTCTGTACGCGGCCGGAGACGGAGCCGGAGTCACAAGAGGAGTGATACAGGCCTCCGCATCGGGCCTTTGGGTCGCCAGGGCAATGCTCTCAGAAAAATGATAAACCTCATGGTCTGCTGAGTAAAAATGATCAGTAATCTGAAGAAGAAGCGCCTTATTAGAATTTACAAGATAATGCTGCCGATTCTGGCACTTATATCGGTTTTCACCCTTATGTCCTTAGGTTCATACTTTTTCAAATATAGTCTTCAGCCCAAATTGATATTCCTCCTGAATCATCTTATATGGGTCGTTTTTACCGCTGATTTCTTTGTAAGGATGCACCTTACAGATAACAGAAAACATTTCCTGACGAGACATCTGGCAGAATTAATTGCAATAGTCCCCGTCTTCCCATTCATACTGCTTGCCAAGCTATTGGGCAACTTACACATGACAGATGCTGCTGCTGTAATATTTGAAATAGTTTTTATAATAAAATTTTTTTCATACCTGATAAGGGCCTTCGTAACACAGCACAGATTCATCAGAACCAATCCTTTGCATTATGCGGCCGCTGTAACAATGACAGCACTTGTCATTGCCGCAATGCTTTTTTCCAGTTTTGAAGGAAGAAATTATTCAGACAGTATATGGTGGGCTTTTTCGACAGCAAGCACTACAGGTTTTGGCGACATCGTGCCCGTGACCCCGGAAGGAAGAATTGTTGGAATGTTCCTGATGGTAGTCGGACTTGCCTGCATAAGCATGCTCACAGGCGTTATTGCCGGGATAATGATGTACTCCAATAATCTTTCAGGACCAGAAAGCTCTGTCGTAATGGGGATAATCAAAGGACTTTCTCGGTTTTCAGAGCTAAGTGAGAACGATGTAGATGAAATATGCGCAGTTTTGAAAACATTGAAAAAAAGGCATTCAAAGACAGCAGTAAAGACCGATCATAGTCAAAGAGAAACGCCCGAAGATGATATTGCTGAAAAGGCTAAAAATAGGAAGGGACCTTTTGCAAGGTGGCTCAATGATACCTTTATCTGCGATCCTCACGAAGACGCAATTATTGAAAAGAAACTTTCGGAGGAAAAAGATCCTAAAGAGTAATTAAGATAAACGACTAGCCCGGGCCAGCAAAAAAAAGCTCATGCCTTCTGTTGGAGACATGAGCTTTCGAGTTATATCAATTCTGTCATCGTTACCTGTTGGTCATATTTGATCAGAATTTCAGCAATCCCACAGAATTTAAGAAGATGATGAGGACCAACAGCGGGGTTACGTAACGAAGGAGGATTCTGATCACCCTTACCTTTCCTTCATTATTCAGTTTCCCGTGATTGGTCAGTTCGTCCATCAAGTCTTTTTCTTTCATCTTGTAGCCTGTATAGAGTGCAATAAAGAGGCCTCCCAAAGGCAGACATATGTTCGACGATAAGAAGTCGAAGAGGTCAAAGAATCCCCTGCCCATGACTTTGATCCCTCCGAAGAAGCTCGAGCTGTCGGCTGAACCGGCTGCCAGAACTCCTACCACTGCGATGATGGCACAATTGAGAATCGCAGCTTTTTTGCGCGGCATGTTGAATTCTTCCGACATCCATACAGTCGGAACTTCTACAAGCGAAAGCATCGCCCCATTGGCTGCGAATGACGTCAACAGGAAAAATGCAAATAGAAGTACCTGCCCAAAGGGCATCTGTGAGAAGACCAGAGGAATAGTGATAAACAACAGACCTGGTCCTGCCCCCGGTTCAACTCCGAAGGAGAAAACCGTTGGGAAGATCGCAAGACCTGCAAGCATCGATACAGAGATGTCTGCTATGGCTATCTTAAGCGGAGCAGTCGAAAGATCTGAATCCTCAGTGAAATATGATCCGTAAGTTATCATGGTCCCCATTCCAAGCGATAGCTTAAAAAAGGCAAGACCCATTGCCGCAAGCGTTACAGATGGTGTTATCTGTGAAAAATCCACATGGAAAAGGAAGCGAAGACCATCAGCGGCACCCGGAAGCGTAAGCGCACGGATAGCACAGATTATGAGAAGCAGGAATAGTACGGGCATCATGATCCTGATAGCCCTCTCTATACCGCGTGAAACACCCATGGAAATGATAGCGCCTATTACACAAAGTACCACCACCTGCCAGAATATCGGAGAAAGTACTGCTGCCGAAAAGAAACTACCTCCAGCAGTCCCGGCTCCGATGGCGCTGCCGAACATTGCTCCTGCCTTCTCTGCAGTGATCCCTGCAAAAGCTCCTGTTGCAGCCTTGAATGTATAGTAATATACCCATCCTGCCACACAGCTGTAGAAAAACATTATCAGGTATGCAGCAAGTGCTCCCATAAAACCGATACCGGACCAGGGAGACTTAGGATCATTATCAAGTTTCCTAAAAGCGCCGACCGGGTTCATCCTTGATCTGCGGCCGATAACAAATTCGCTTATCATAATAGGAACAGCTACCATAAAGACAAAAAAGAGGTACAGGACAAGGAAAGCGCCGCCGCCGCCTGTTCCTGTCATATAAGGAAATTTCCATATGTTTCCCAGACCAACGGCTGAACCAAGGGATACCATCAATGCAGCTAAAGTTGAACTAAAACCGTCTCTTTTCTTTGTTTCTAATGACAATAAAATCTCCCCCTTAATTAGGTTTAACAGAGAATAAAATAATGCGTTTTTAAAAAATCGCCTTAATTTTACACCTAATTATTTAAAAGAGGAGAGTAAACATTAATTACATATTATCCTCTTCAAGTCCAGAAGTTCGAACTGTAGCACAGACAATTGCAATAATAATAATGGAACAGCCTATTATCTCCTGCATTGATGGCGGCTGATTCAGTAAAAGAGAGGTCAGTCCGACTGCAACAACTATCTCAAGCGTACAGAGGAGGCTGACCGTCGCGGCCGGCAAATATTTTAAAGCGGTGTAGAAGAGGCCGTATGCAAGAAGGCTCCCGCAAAATGCCTGGAAGACCAAGAGGCCAAAAAGAGGAAATGTAAAATTTATAATATCTTCCCATCCAATGATGGCACTTTTACCTAAAGCCAGGACTGTTCCACCCAGAAGATGTGCAAAAAAGAGCAGTACTAGCTGATCTGTTTCCTGTCCTTTACAGACTCTTCGTGCAACAAGAGCCTGCCCCGAAATGCCAATAATAGCGAGCCCCCCCCACATAAGTCCGGGCACGGAGAGGCCGGAAAAAGTCTTTTCTCCGCCTACCATCCCCAGATATACACCTGCTATTATCAGAAATCCGGATACTACCTGAAGAAATGTAGGCTTCTCATGCGTTATGTAGAGCGAACCAAGAAGGGTCACAAGGGGAAAAGTGTAGTGAAGTATCAGGGCTTCAGCCACAGAGAGATATTTTAGTGACATCAGGAATCCCCCGCCGGAGAAAACAACAGAGAGTATTCCGGAGAGAAAATAAAAACAGATCATGCTCCTGTCAGGTCTGAACACTCCGGGCCCTTTCGTGAAGTAAATAAAAGGACCTATTGTGACCACAACAAATAGGGCACGAAAAGCCATAACTGACATCAGGCTTATTCCCGCACTTGAAAGGACTTTAGCTATTGGACTCATTATGCCCCAGCAGACAGCGGCGATAAGCGTCATAACAACTCCGTGCCAATATTTATTCATTTTTTTGACCTGCCTTGCTGATAACAATCAGTTCGCGGTCCCGTCTCGATGTCCGGGACACGGCGCCAAGTTTTAAAACATTTATTGCTCCATCTCTACAACTGTACCGATGTTATGTGCTTCAGCCCGTTCCAGCGCTACTTTGGCAGTTATCAGATCCTGCAGCGCCATTCCTGTGGCGTCAAACATCGTTATCTCATCAGCTGAAGTCCTTCCGGGTTTAGTGCCGTTAAGCACCTCTCCGATCTCTGTGATGCATTCGGGCATTATCAGTCCCATTGATACAGCGTACTGACACTCTCCCTTGTGTGCCACCTGTGACCTTGAATCTCCGAAAACTTTTACCGTTGCTGTTATTTCCGGATCTATCTCCTGTTTGCCGGGCATGTCAGCTCCTATCGTATTTATGTGACAGCCCTTCTTGAGCCAGCCGCTTTTGATGAACCCCTTTTTTGAGGGCGTGCACGTAACAACTATGTCGGCTTTTTTAACATACTCTTCAAGAGATGCAAATGGCCTGGCGGTTATTTGTATTCCCGGATAGCAAGGGGCGATCTCTTCTGCCATTTTTTCAGCTGCCGGATCCAGGACATCGAAAACATCGACCCTTTTCAGCTTCGGCATTACCTTTGAAAGACCCATGATCTGAGCTCTCCCCTGAGCTCCTGAACCTACCACAACAGCGTTTTCAGATCCGGGGCTCGCAAGTGCTTCAGCTCCTATTGCTCCTGCTGCTCCGGTCCTCAAAAATGTGACGGGAGTTCCCTCAAGTATACCCAGCGGTTGCTGACGCTCGATATCCATGACCACTATAAGTCCAGCAAGAGCCGGAACTCCCATGGTTGAGGGATTGTCTCTGTTCCAGCCCAGGATCTTAAGTCCATATATCCCCGCACCATCCATGTATGCGGATTTGATATCCATATCTGTCCTTCCGGGGTCAAATTCATGTGTTATTATCGGGAAGAGCCCAGCCCTTCCGGAAGAAAACAGCTTGTATGCCTCTTTTACTCCGGGAATTACGTCATCCATCGTGACCAATGCGCTAAACTGCTTTGAATCCAGTATCCTAAGTCTGTACATCAGTCTCTCCTATCTTCCGCACTTTAGTGCGGAAAGGAATTTTTCTTCTCCGATATTGCCTCCTGAAACTACGATCCCGACCTTTTGACCTTTCAGGTCGATGCTCCCTGCAAGAGCCGCCGCCGCCGCTATTGCACCTGCTCCCTCTACCAGCTGGTGGTGTTTTTCAAACATAAAGCGGATACCTTTTGCTATATCCTCTTCAGAGACGGCAATAAGTCCCTCCAGTTTATTAAGTACAAAATCCAGATGGTTCTGGCATGCTCCTCCTCCAAGGGCATCTGCAAGGCTTACTTCCTCGTCGACAAGTTCGACCATACCTTTTTTGACAGCTTCAGGCCAGGCAGGGTTGGCTTTTGCGTGAACTCCCCAAACTTTTATCGCCGGTCTCAGTGCTTTTGCAGCGGTTGCTACTCCGCGGATCAATCCGGCTCCGCTTATCTGACAGAGGATGATGTCAAGCTCGGGCTCATCCTGCAGCATCTCAAGGCCGACCGTTCCCTGTCCGGCTGATACATAGGGGTCGTCAAAAGCAGAGATGAAGACCAGGTTTTCTCTTTCAGCCATCTTCATGCTCTCTATCTCTGCCTCGTCATAATATGTTCCTATCACGCGGAGCTCGACAAACTCGCCGCCCTTTTCAAGAATGGATTCACGTTTTACCTGGGGGCACTGGCCCGGCACACATATAACTGACCTTACCTTAAGGTCCTTGGCAGCCATTGCTATTCCCTGTGCATGGTTTCCGCTTGAACAGGTAATAACTCCTTTTTGCCTCTCTTCTTCAGTCATCGCAAACATCCTGTTGAAGGCTCCCCTTGGCTTGAAAGAACCGGCGATCTGCTGGTTCTCCAGTTTGAGCCAGACCTTTCCTCCTGTTATTTTGCTAAGTGCTGGAGAAAATTCAATAGGTGTATGCCTGATCCTGTTTTTTAGAAATCTTGCTGCAAGCAGGATGTCGGTTATTGTAACTTCATATGGCATTATTTCTGCACTACCCTTCATAAATTTTAGTGACGTAAGAGGATGTCGATGAAGAGAGCATTCCGGGATAATCAAGTCTGAAACGAAGTATCTCCCCGACCTTATGCAAAACAGGACAATCTTCGATGTCTACCAGGAGATGATCACTTGAAGCTGTGATTATTTTGACCCCTTCATCCAAGGGCGTTAGTCCGCCGATATTTACATCCTGCCTGCCTATCGCAAGTATCCCGCGAAGCCTTTCGCCCCTGTCCTCGAAATGGGGAACGTTGCCGAAAGCATCTCTTCCAACTTCGCCTATGGGCTTTGTCGGTTTCCTGCGGACTTCGACCAGTTCGGCTTCCAATTCCATAGTGTCCTGGCGCAGCCAGGGTACTATCACTCCCGAAGATTTATCCGAACCAAGCAGGTACCCTTCGCCTATCCTGAGGTTATTTATCCTCGCAGAGAAAAGACCGTCATCTAACGCGATAAGTGAACGTGTCGTAGCTCCTCCCGAATAGATATCGAGCTTTCTGCCAATTACGGATTCGATTTTTTCGCCGAAGGACAAAAATCTTTGCATGCTTTCTTTTGAAGGGAGGACTCCGCTGGCACAGCCGTAATTGACTCCGATCCCGCTTATTCTAAGGGCGGGGCTCAGTTTTTTGAGGCCCTCAGCAACGGCCTCAGCCTCATCCGGCCAGAAACCTTCCCTCAGGTCCCCCATGTCTGCCATCAGGAGGACAGAATGTTCTTTCTTTTTTGCTTCGCATACTTTTGACATCAATTCCAGCGTCCCAATATCTGAAACCAGGGAATAATCTGCAAGGCCGATTACATCTTCGATCTCAGAACGCATTGGTATCCTTATCAGAGCGAAAGGAGTTTTTATGCCATCCTCCTTCATCCTTCTGATATTCTTTATCCTGCTGTCTGCCAATGCAGATACCTTAGTACCGGAAAGCCGTCTGGCCAGTTCCAGGGGAGCGGATAATCCTTTTGTGACTGCCCAGACCGATATTCCATGTTCTGCGCACTTTGAAACGATCTTGTTCATGTTGCTTTCCATAACATCCAGATGAACTCTAAGTACTGGGTATGACATTTTTATCACTCCTTTTCGATGTAATACAAATACTGATATTATATCAAGCCTAATGAATCCCTTATAGTGATGAGGTCTTCTATTACTCCATATGCGGTATCCAGAAGGTCAGGGCAGTCCTGCACAATGATGTTGGGGTGCATCAGGTCTGACTCGATCCGGACTGCTGAACCATAATGGGAAATGAGACAGAAGACATCATCCCTGCTTACCTCCTCTACCCTTACGCTTGCATGGACATTATTCCCATCTTTCCAGCCTCTGCAGAGGAGTTTGAGCCTCATACCTCTTTTGACAGCATCCTGCGCCATATCAGGGGTCACTGCCCTTATTCCATCTCTCTCCACGTCAAGAGGTGTTATATTCCCACCCATCAGGACATTCGCAAGAGCGGCTGCTTTGGCTGAGGGATCCCATCCGTCAACGTCCATTGAAGGATCTGCCTCCGCGATCCCGGCTTCCTGCGCCATTTTTATGCCTTCTTCAAGAGACCCCCCTTTTTCCATGTGGGAGAGTATAAAATTAGTAGTCCCGTTCAGTATCCCAGAAAATCCATTTATAGTCGCGCCCTTCATGCAGCGGCTGCAGAAATTGAAGAGAGGTGCTCCGTCCATCACTGCGGATTCAAATAGATAGAGCGCTCCATTTTTTTCAGCAAGCTCTTTGAGTTCTCTATAGCGAAAACTGACCGGGCCTTTATTTGCAGATGCTACAGATTTTCCCCTTTCCAGGGCGGTTTTTATGTGAGAAGCTGCCGGTTCGCCCCTATCTTCAATAGAGAGGGCGGAAAGCTCAACAAGAACGTCGTAATCAAGTGTTTTCGCAGCTTCCAGCGGAGTCAGTGAGGAAAGTTCCCTCTCGGCTGCAGTAAGTCTGTTGTTAAGTTTGAGTTCATCCAAAACTTTTTTAAGGTCTATTCCATCTTTTTTCTCCAATCCACCGTGGCGGCCTGTAAAGATCCCGACAACTCGGGACTCCAGATTAAGAGCCGGATATAGATCACGTTGAATAAATATTCGGGACATCTCTTTTGCCACATTACCGAAACCGATAAAAAGTATTCTCATTTATTGCCCTCATCCCTTTAAAAGTGTTATACATTCGATTATAGTTACTGTAATATTGATGTCAATTTGCAATAAAGAAAAGATGCAGGCTCATACACTTCAGGGATCCCATGATCCTTAAAATATTACATTCCGAGGAGGATTTATGTTGAACAAACTTCCTATCGACCCAAACATTACTGATGTTGCCAAGGCTTACCGATTTCTTAAAAACCGTGTGAGACACACTCCTACCGAGTATTCTTTCCCGCTGAGCGAAATATGCGGCAGCCCAGTGTACTTGAAATGGGAAAACCAGCAGCTTTGCGGCTCATTTAAATTAAGGGGAGCACTTTATAAAATGAATTCACTCTCCCTTGAAGAACGGGCAAAAGGCGTTGTGACCTGCTCAAGCGGAAACCATGGTCAGGGCGTTGCTCTTGCAGCTAAGGAACTTGGCATCAAGACACTGATCTTTGTCCCCAACGTATGTCCCGAAACTAAGAAAGCTGCCATAAAACGAAGGGGCGGAGAATTTGTAAATCTTGTTGTTACAAGCGGAGATTATGACTTTGCGGAACATTCAGCCCACGAACATGCTGAAAAAAACGGGATGACCTATGTCTCTTCTTTTGAAGATGCTACGGTGATCTCCGGACAGGGAACTGCGGGTTTTGAAATGTTTACCGATGAACCGGACATAGAGCTTCTGATCATTCCCGCGGGGGGCGGAGGCCTCATGAACGGGATCGCGATAGCGGCAAAAGCCCTTAACCCTGATGTTGAAATATGGGGAGTGCAGTCTGTCGCGTCTAATCCATGGGTAGTCTCATGGGCTGACGGCATCGTCAGGGAGGTCACATACCTTGAAACTCTGGCTGACGGACTTGCAGGCTACATACCCCAGAGCCTGCTCTCACTCGCAAAGAAACGCGTGACAGGCATCCTTGAGATCACGGAGGAAGACATCGCCAAAGCGATTGCCTTCCTGCACAGAGAACACCATCAGATAGTTGAGGGAGCAGGTGCTGTAGGAGTTGCCGCACTGCTGGCAGGCAAGATCGATCCGAAGGGAAGGAAGACAGGGATAGTAATATCAGGAGGCAATATCGATGAGGAAAAACTGAAAGCTATCCTTTCCAGATACTGATCTTTGTAAAAAACAAGTCCCGGGTATGACCCGGGACTTGTTTTTTAACATATATACTGCAAAACAGCAATGCTGATCTGTTTTTACTTAGTTATTCCGACTTATCGAGAGGCAGCTCAGGATTTCCTGCCCACGCCTGGAATCCCTCATCATAACACTGGGATTTGTGGAATCCTGCGTAACGCAGTGCCATCGTGACAAAGGCGGCTCTTACTCCGGCAGTATCGTATACAACTATCTCGTTATCCGGCGTTATGCAATGTTTATTGAGAAGAGCAACTATCTCTTCAACTTCTTTAAAGTGATACTGATCCTGAACGAATTCCTGCATTTCTATGTGTATCGCTCCGGGAAGGTGACCGGCTCTCTTTTCCTGGAATGGCCTTATTTTGCCCTGGTATTCCGCGAGTGTGCGTACGTCAAGCAAAACCAGTCCGCTCTTGCCCATATTGTTGTTTATCCATTCTGTATCAACAAGATAATGCTCTTTGTATTTAGATACTGAGAAGGCGACCGCCTTATTCTTGTGAGCGGTCCTGGATACTGCTCCGCCAGCCTTCTTCCAGGCTGTAAAGCCCCCTTCAAGTATTCTCGCATTCTTTATGCCGCTCATCCTGAGTACCCAGAGGGTCCATCCGCTCTGTCCCCATCCGCCTGCATCATCATATACAACTACCTGTTTCTTTCCGTTTATACCTAGAGCTCCTATCCTCTTTGCCATTGTAGCAGGCTGCCAGACAGTACCCCATTTTTTTGAGCCCGTCGGAGCATTCATATTTGCAAAGTATGTCCAGCTTGCGTTGACCGCTCCAGAGATGTGTCCGCCTGAATAAAGGCTTTCCGGCCTGGCATCGACTAGGACGACATTGCCCTTGTTTTTCTTCAGCCACTCAGCAGACACCAGAAGTGATTCCTCTGTCTCGGGTTCACCTACTTGCATCGGAGAAGGTTTCAATGGCCTGATCTGGGGGACCGTGACAGCAACAGGAGCTTTTTCTATCGGTGCTGCAGTTGCTGTTTTATTCTCCGGTACTTTTGTCTCGGGCGTGGCAGTGGTTTTGGACTGCTGTGATGTCTGTAATGTGTTGTCTGCCGATGAGGGTGTCTGTGTCTGGGCTGAAAGGGGCGGGACCATAAGGGTCAGGGCCATAAATGCGATCAATATTGCGCTGGACAATTTTTTCATAATATCATTCCTTTCATACTTCATGCTCTTCATATCAGGCACTATTACATTATCTAAGTCAGTATCATAACAAAATATAACTTTTTTAAATCTGCTAAATTACTGTTTTGATCATCAATGCCAGTTCTCGTATATCCACTGTGCCGCTCTTTTCGCCTCATTGAATTCTTCCCACATTTTTCTTTCTTCCTCGTCCTGCGGCTCAACAATGGTCTCATGCCTTCTCTTTATCCATTCCCTGAACTCCAACAGAGCATCATGCCTTGCAAAGTGTTCAAAAACAAGATCGAACTTTGGGATGCCCCAAAGCATATTGGGAGCCAGAGCACCTATACCTACCAGCCATGCTGTTGCGTTCTGGAGCATTTTTTTGATTCCTTTTTTATGTGCGACGCGGAGAAGAACTGCCCTATGCCCTCCTGTAACTGTCTCAGATATCATATTTACTGAATCCTCAGTACAAAAGACTTCAGTTGAAAAACCAAGCATGGCTGGAATAGGGTTGAAATCGCTTTCAGACGCAATCAGAAGGTATCTTACAGCAGTAGAATGGGAAGCAATATATTTCAGAGCCTCGACTGATCCGGGAGAGGTTCTTCTTGACGTTGTAATGTAGAGGTCGGCCTCTTCATGTTCAGCGATCTTCATTATATGTCCGATCTTTTTTTTGATCCATGCGGGCGATACTGAATAGTTTCCGTCATCACCGCCGATAAGGATCGACCATATCCTCGAAGAATTCGCCGGATATTCCTGTAACAATGCTTCACCCTGCTTTTTAAGCTCATCCTTCATGATCGAATTGGGTGAACCAAGCGTGACAAGTACATTCGGTTTTCTGTCAGGATAATCATGCTCCGGCACTATCGCAAAATCAAACGGACCGGTGCCTACGATCCCGGGTGTCATTACAGTGGCACACGCACACCTCCATATATAGCCAAGGGCAAGGTTGTAGGGGGCTGGTGTGCTTCCTGCGGAAATTATGAGAACTTCCCTTGTTCCCTCGTGGATATCTCTCTCTGCGAACCACTGGCCCACCCTTCTGACAACAGCGTCTCCATCAGCCATGGCAAGCCAGTCCCTTGCGTCTCTTCTGTTTCCCTGTACAAGCTTTCTTGCTGCTGCCTTTGCCCTAGTTCTGGCAGCTCCACTGAGTAAGGGAACCTCTGCTTCCAGTATCTCGGCACCTGTCATCATGGACAGCCAAAGGGCCACACCACGGCTCTGGTTTAGGTGTCCCCTTATTCCGTCACTTAAGATGACTATCACCCTGATACTTTTATCTTCGTTCATTGCACCCTGTTCTTGTCCTTTTCTTCTGCAAGTATCTTTCTTACTATCTGCAAATCTTCCTCTGTGTTGACGTTGGGGCCGAGAGAAGGATACTTTGTCGCAATTACAGCCATTGTATAGCCATGTTCCAATATCCTTAACTGCTCCAGTGATTCTTCTTTCATCAGCGGAGTAGTGGGAAGTTCAACGAATTTCAGGAGGAATTCCTTTGTAAAAGCATATATGCCAAGATGCTCCCAGACGGGACATTCTGTAGCATTGCGCCTGAAAGGTATCGGTGACCTGCTGAAATAGAGCGCTCTGCCCTTTTGGTCGGTGACGACTTTAACAATGTTGGGGTTGTTGAAATCTTTTTCGCTGGTTATAGGCACGCACACCGTTGCAGAGTCTGCACCTGGGTCTGATACTATTCCCTCTGCAAGCTCCCTTAGCATCCTCGGATCTAGCATGGGCTCGTCTCCCTGGATGTTTATCACGTAGTCTGTATCGATGGTTCTGGCTACCTCTGCCACCCTGCTGGAACCATCAGGATGATCAGCTCTCGTAATAAGTACGTCTCCGCCGAATTTTTCAGCTGCGTTGTATATCCTTTCGTCATCTGTAGCAATCACTACTCTGAAGAAGACACCCGAAGCCAAGGCTCTCCTGTATACGTGTTCTACCATCGGTTTCCCGCAAATATCAAGAAGCGGTTTACCGGCCAGCCTTGTAGATGCGAACCTTGAAGGTATCACACCAAGAATCCTGGGTAAATTCATTTACTCACATTCCATTCTCTGAACTTTTTCAGCATCTTTTCCCTGTCGAGAAACTTTACGTTTCTGACGATCCATTCGCGCATCTCTCTGCCGTCTTCTGTCTCCTGCTTGTAGCTTATGAAGTCAAGTTTAATTCCAAGTTCGTCAGCAATTTTAACAGCAAAGACGGGCCAGATCATACCAATATCACCGATCACCGGGATGCTGCCCTCGTGTCGTGCAAAGGCAGACATTTCCATCCTGAATGGTATTTTGGATATCTTCGTCTTGGGAAGTCCTTTATCGATAGCTTCCTGTATCATGGAACTCTTTTTCTGGAGGTCCTGTGCAAGCCTCAGGTTTTCGTCCAGATCAAATCTGATGAGAGTTTTGCCTTCAAGGCTGAATACCGGCTGTCCCTGCCACCACGACCAGATTCCGTGTCCGGTATATGTTTCGAATGGACCATCGTGGATCTCCTGGGTAAGAGCCACTGCTGATTCGATAATGACATCTGCCGCACCGAGCATATCTGCTATACGCCTTGAACGTTCTGCTACAGGGATGCTGTCTCCTACTGCAAGTCCGACATGCCCTCCGCCTACCATCTGCGGTATGGTCACAAGAACGGGAAGTCCCTTTTCCGCTCCCATCCCAAGCATAGTCCTGCTGTCACATCCCCATCCCGCTATTGTTTCAAAAGGAAGCCCCGACTGCCTTGAGAGAGAGAGTATCTCCTCGGCAATTTTCTCAGTTCTCAGTCCCATAGGGTAGGCCATATTGCCGGCCGCTTTAATGACCATCCTGCCCTCCGAGGCCTTACCTTTTTCCAATAGGTCCCCGTCAAGGATCATCTCTTTGCGGATAAGGTCTATATCCTCATCAGAAAGCTCAGTGAATTCGAAGACATTTCCTCTTGGCATTTTTGTCCTGTCAAGTCCGAACCCGGATGCATTGCACATTTTTACTCTATCCAGAGAACCGCTCATTTCATGGTTTATGACAGCGGAACTTGTCGTTACTCCGTCAACTATGCCCTTTCCCATTAGTTCAGCGATCAGTGTCGTCACGCCTTCGTGCAGATTGGGTCCGCTTCCGGTCACTACTGCTACCTTGCCGCCCTTTTTCTTCGTTTCGACTACCTTTGAAACAGCACAATCAAGTCCTTCGCGGGAACGTTCATCCAACCCGTTGTAAAAATCATTTAAAAGATCCCTTTTAATTTCCATGTATACTCCTCCTTGCGCTGAGCAGATAGTTTTCAACTGAATAATTTTTCAAACCGTATATCTGACCAATAGCATAAAATGTGATCAATAATATTTATATATCCGTTCCCATGTCCTTGACGACGCTCCGGAACAGCGTTCAAAATATTTGCCGCTGATCTTCTCATAATTTTCTCCGTTGTCATTGTCTGATAACTGTATTATTTGTAACCATGCCTCACCAAGGCTTTCAGCATCTTTTACCTGTGTCGCTATACCGAGTTCTATAAACTCATCAGAAGCCTCGGCAAAATCCTCCATGTGAGGACCGTATTGAACTGGGATCCCCCATGAGACAGGCTCTAAAATATTTTGACCGCCTTTATCTGCGAAACTGCCTCCCACGAATGCCGAGACAGCTGTTCCGTATAACTCAAAGAGGATACCTATCTTGTCAACCACTGTTACATCTTGATCAAACTGATCGGATGAAAGCAAACCTGCGCTGAACTTCTGCCGGGCAACAGCAAGGATCTCTTCGGCTCGTTCAGGGTGTCTGGGCGCCAATATCAATTTTGTCTTAGGGTATCTTTGTTTAAGCATCTCAAAGGCCCTTATGACTTCCTCTTCTTCGCCTGGGTGGGTGCTCCCAGCTATAAATATTTTATACCTGTCGGACCCTAACTTTGCTGCCCAGCGGTCACGAACTGCCAGGTCCTTCCTCGAAAGGAGGGCGTCTGTCTTTGTATCCCCGAAAACATTCAATTTCCCAAGAGGGACCCCGATGGATCTGAGTCTTTCAAGATCTCTTTTTTCCCTCAGAAAAATTTCCGTAAAGAGATCGAAAAAAGATGCTCCAATTCTTTTTCTCAGAGTGCCTTCAAGGCGTTTCCAGGTCCTGTCAGATATCCTTCCGTTGACAAGGAAAGCCGGAATAAAAACATCTTTTAGTTCCCAGAGCATATTCGGCCACAGCTCAGTCTCCGCTGTTGCAAATGCCCAGGGATCAATGCTTAGTATAGCCCTTTTTACAAATTCTTTTTTATCCCATGGGTAATATATATGATGATCAAAAAGACCTTCTCCCAAACGTATGGCCATATCTTTTCCTGTTTCTGTCGTTGTGGATATCACTATCGGTCCGCTGTAACCTGAAGCCCTCGCAGCACGGATCACAGGGATCAAAGCCTGGACCTCTCCGACGGAGACACCATGGGCCCAAAAGGGTCTTCTTCCTTTCAGTTTTTCGATCAATTCCTGAGACTGGAGGCCCCTTCTCTCGTCATAACCCTCGCTGTATTTATTCTTGAGCTTTGGCCAGGACAAAAGGAAAATTGAATCGATAAGAGGCTGATAAAGAGATCTGAGCAGGGACAGCTAGGCCACCCCCGCTTTAAGTATCTCATGGATATGGACCATACCGACGGGCTTGTCATCTTCGACAGCGATAAGTGCCGAGACTTCCCACTCTTCAACTATGCGGACTGCCTCAACAGCAAGCCTGTCCGGCGAAATTACTCTAGGGGTACGTGTCATTCCCATGTGCACAGGCAAATCCAACCCCTGTACTCCCTCTCTTTCAATAAAACGCCTGAGGTCTCCGTCAGTAAATACTCCGACAAGTTTGCCCGAGTCATTTACCACAGCAGTAGCTCCATAGCCTTTACTCGTTATCTCAAAGAGAGCATCCCTGACTCGCGATGATTCATTTGTTACCGGAAGTTTGTCTCCGGTACCCATAAGGTCTCTTACCCTCAGCAGAAGTTTCCTGCCAAGCGAACCTCCCGGATGGAAGAGTGCAAAATCATCTTTTCCCAGTCCAAGAAGGAGCGTAGCCATTCCTGCAACTGCATCTCCTAAAGCCATCTGCAGGGTAGTGCTGCTTGTCGGGGCAAGTCCAAGCGGATCGGCCTCGCATTCCACATGACAGTTCAGCACTACATCTGCCTCTCTGGCCAATGTGGAATTTAAATTCCCCGTTACCGCTATTATCGGCGCTCCCAATCTTTTAAAATAGGGAATTATGTCAATAAGTTCCCTTGTCTCTCCGCTGTTGCTCAGAAAATAGCCAAGATCATCGCGGCATACCATTCCAAGGTCTCCGTGAGCTCCTTCGGTTGCGTGGAGAAAGAATGCCGGAACTCCCAGGGACGCAAAAGTAGCAGCTGTCTTTCGTCCGACATGGCCCGACTTGCCAAGCCCGGATACGACGACCCGTCCTTTGCACCTGCTTAAAAGATGGGATGCTGCAACAAGTTCATTGCTTACCCTTGATGCTGCTGATGTCAGTGCATCTGCTTCTTTCTGCAGAATATTCCTTCCTGCTGCAAGCATATCTTCATCAGAAAATTTCTTTTCTTCACGCTCGTACGGAAGATCCATTTTTATTCACCTGCCCAATCAAGAGAAGCAAAACCTATCTTCTCCTTTACTATTCTGTCTATTTCAGCAGTCTGTCTCAAAACCTCGCGCATGGAGTGCAGCGGAACCATATTTGGTCCGTCGCACATCGCAGAATCGGGATCGGGATGTACTTCCATAAAGAGGGCATCTATCCCCACGGCAACAGCGGCACGTATCAGGGACAAGACGAAGGATCTGTCCCCCCCGCTTCTGTCACCCTGACCTCCCGGCTTTTGAACGCTGTGGGTCGCGTCGAACATGACTGGAAAGCCAAGGTTTCTCATTACCGGAAATGAGCGAAAATCGACTGACAGTTCATGATATCCAAAAGCCGTTCCCCTCTCGCAGAGTATTATCTGCTCGTTGCCGGCCTCACGGCATTTGCTTACTACCGATCGCATATCTTCAGGCGCCATAAACTGCGCCTTTTTGATGTTCAGGGGTTTGCCTGTTCTGCTTGCAGCGACCAGAAGATCTGTCTGACGGCATAGAAATGCTGGGATCTGTATCAGGTCCACGGTCTCAGCAAGTTTTTCCGCCTGCCATGGTTCGTGCATATCAGTCACCACTGGGACGTCAAGCCTGTTCCTTATCTCTTTAAGCCATTCTAGGCCCTCTTCTATGCCAGGACCCCTGTAACTTGAGATAGATGTCCTGTTTGCTTTGTCAAAAGAGGCCTTGAAGATATAGCCAAAACCAAACTCACTGCAGAGTTTTTTCATCTCTTCTGCAATGGCATAAGCACCTTCAAAACTTTCAAGTACACAAGGTCCTGCTGCTACAGCCAGCTTCTCTCCTCCGACAGTAATGCCGCGGACCTTGACTTTCGTTATTCCCTGTGACGATCCTGTATTCACCCGGCAGCCTCTCCTTTTTTATAGGGCGATTCCTTTCCGCTCTTTTGTTCTATAAAAGAACGGTATTTTTCATAGACAGCACATCTATTATCCCATCCAAGAGCGGATGCGCAATACTCAACAACGTGATCAAGCGCTCCAAATCCACCCAAATTCCGTATACCTGCCTCTTTCATGCTCTTCTTCAGTTCAGGCTCGCTAAGAATTCGTTCAGCAGCTTTTGCAAGCTCCTGCGATTCAGCTTTTACAAGAATCTCCGCCTCTTTCAGAAGCTTTTTCT
The DNA here is from genome assembly GCA_002839185.1 of Synergistetes bacterium HGW-Synergistetes-1. NCBI lineage: Bacteria > Thermotogati > Synergistota > Synergistetes bacterium HGW-Synergistetes-1. Next base: position 149,098 of record PGXO01000005.1, read on the forward strand.
GTATAAGTTTCCCTTTTTCAAGTATGGAGACAACTGGCACGCCAAGACCTGCACACAGCTGGTTTGCTGTCCCGCCAAGCCCGATAAGCAGATCCGCTCCTAATGCTGCGTCTGCCACTTCTCCCCTGAATATCCTGACTTTTATCTCCTCTGACTCAAGTATGTCGCTGCAAGAAGTCAATTCCCAGCTGCCAAGGTTTTCAAACAGTTTATCCACATCGATCATAGGGGCCGGTACCATGACGAAGCTGCATTTCTTTCTTTTTGAGAGTTCCTTTGCAGAATCCAGGATCAGTATCACATCTTCGTAAGTCCTTGGACGACTCCCCGGCAAAAGCAGGATCCTGTAGCCTTCTGTTCCACTCCATACATTTATTACAGACTTATCCTTATCTATAAGATCCATTACCGGATTGCCGCAAAATTCTGCATTAACTCCCCCCGACCTGAGTTCCTCTGCTGTTTCCGAGTCCCTTGTCCACACAAATCTGCTTCGGTGTTTAAGCAAAAATTGTTCGACAGAGAGGTGTCCGCTCAGATGTACAGATTTTGCGGTCGCGACAAGGACCGGTTTCATCCCCTGTCCCCAGAGCATGCTTGCGATCAGGTAAACATCTCCGACACAAACAGGAGTCCTGTATCTGCTGTAAAGTGATGAAAGTGCGCTCATTTGAGAGGTGATAGAGCTTCCCAGTCCGTGCCTCAGATCCTTTATGAACTCGAGGAAACTGTATTTTATTACTCCTCCGCTTGGCATTTCAATAGACGGTGACAGGACTCTGAAACCCTCGTTCCTGTAATGTGTGCCTGAACCGACGAATGCAAAGGCTGAAACCTCTGCAGCAGTGAAGCGCTTCTTCAACTTTTTCGCAAGTACAACTCCTATCGCGTCTTCTCCATATCCGTTAGATGCTATCATCAAATTGGGCTTGAGCTTCTCCAAAATTTTCTTTCTGAATCCGAGATCATCATCAAGAGTTACAACTATACGGGGAATATATATGGGAATATCCAGATCCAACCCCTCAGGAAGGTTCACAAGATCCTTTTCCGTGCAGATAAAACCGTCAACGCCTCTGTTCTTTGCCAGTTCGACCAGACCGTTTATGTCGCTTTCTGTAAAGATATGGTGATCCCTGAATGTTCGATGGTCAGAAATCGTAATATTTATTTGTTCAAGGAATCTATAAAATCCAGCAGGGCTGCCTATTGCAGAAAAGGCTATGTAATTTCCACGCGGACTTACTCCGGCAGGAAGGCTGCGTTCTTCTCTCCTGAGTATCTCTATCCATGATTCCATTTTGATTTCAGCGGTAAATATCTTATGCGGATCCAGAAGTTTTTCAAGTTCAGCCTTTGCCGAAGCAAGCTGACTAGGATTAGCCTGGTTTGCCTTGGTTATGACAAGGATATCCGCCCTGCTGAAAGCTGATTTAGGCTCCCTCATAGAACCCGCAGGAATAACATTGCCGTTTCCAAAAGGACATGTTGCATCTACAAGGACTATGTCTACATCGCGCGCCATCCTTCTGTGCTGGAATGTATCATCGGTCACAGCAACTTTGGCTCCCAGAGAAGCAAGCAGTGCGACTCCCTGGACTCTGTCTCTGGATACAACGATTTTTACTCCGGGAAGCCTTTTAGCCAGCATCAGAGGTTCGTCCCCTGCAGTATTCCTGTGAGTGCTCTCTTCGTCCTGGCCTATCCATATGGGGCCATGCTCTTTAGTCCTGTATCCTCTGCTTACAAGCCCGGCCTCTATTCCGGCTTCCTGAAACTGCCTGACGACAAGCTCGGTCATGGGGGTCTTATTCGTACCTCCCAGGCTGTTGTTGCCAATGCTCACGACGGGAAGCGGAGGCTCCGTTACCCCCAGCAGGCCTCTTGCGTATAGGTTGATCCTTAACTTCATCCATAGGCGCGTAATAAACTGAAGGGGATAGAGCAGCGCCCAAGGTGATATCTTTCTTTCTCCCCTTGCGTATCTAAGATAACTGCGCAGTAGTTTTGACATTTTCTTCGCCGTGTTCTCCGTTGCTTGCTTTGAAAAGCTTGTAATAATGCCCTTTTAGCGACATAAGCTCATCGTGCGTGCCCTGTTCAACAAGTCTTCCTCCCGAAAGTACAGCTATCCTGTCGGCATCACGTATCGTTGAAAGCCTGTGGGCTATTATGATCGCGGTCCTTCCTTGCATTGCCTTTCGCATCGCTTCCTGTACCTGCTGTTCTACCAAAGCGTCAAGCGACGAAGTAGCCTCATCCATTATCAGTATCCGCGGATCCCTTACTACAGCCCTTGCGATCGCAATACGCTGTCTTTGCCCCCCGCTAAGAGTTACTCCTCTTTCTCCTACAGCTGTATCAAAACCATCGGGAAGGCTCCTGATGAAGCTGAGTATTCCGGCAGTCTCGGCGGCTCTTACAAGGTCATCGTCAGTAACTCCTTCATATCCATATCCAATATTGTATGCAAGTGTTCCCTTCATCAGGACTGGATCCTGAGGTACTACTCCTATCTGCCTGCGGTAGCTTTTCAGGTCAAGCTGTTTAATATCTGTTCCGTCAATCAAAAGTGTTCCTTTCTGCGGGTCGTAAAATCTCATAACAAGATCAGCCAGTGTTGATTTTCCGGCACCGGTAGATCCAACAACTGCTACTTTCTGCCCCCTGGCGATCTCAAAATCCAGGCCTTTCAGGACCCATGCTTTGTCGTTATAGGCAAACCAGACATCATTGAATGTTATTTGACCTTCCATCGGGGCGAGGATCAGTGGGTTATCAGGCAAGGGCACTTCGTTTTTTTCGTCAAGTATTTCGAAAACCCTGTCAGCTGAGGCAACTCCCTGTTGTATAGTGCTGATGACTCGGCTCAGTATCCTTATCGGCTGGACAAGAAGGCCGATGTATGTAAGAAAAGCAAGAAGCGCGCCGGCAGTCAGCTTTCCTTTTATAACATCCATGCCGCCAAACCACAAAATAAAAGCAAGAGCCGCAATAAGTATCACTTCAACTGTGCCTTCCAGGAAACCTCTCACCTGGGTCCCTTTCATTACCGCCTTAAAATGCCTGTTGCTTTCATACTCGAACCTTGCATATTCTTTCTCTTCAGTGACGAAAGCCCTGACTATCCTTATTGATGAGAGTGCTTCCTGTGCGATCGCCGCCACCATTGCCAGTTTTTCCTGTATAGTACCTCCGACTTCACGCAGCTTTGAAGAAGCTTTATCAATAACTAGCACAGCCAGAGGAGTAACTATGAATGTAATAAGAGTAAGCTTCCAGTTTATGAAGAGAAGGAAACATATGATCCCAATAAACGTGCAGCCCTGCACTACGAAATCTACTATGACCGAAGCAAGGATATTCTGCAAAACGGCAACATCGTTAGTTATCCTTGAAAGGAACTCTCCCGAACGCTTGCTGTAAAGTTTAGCAAGGGAAAGTCTTTGGGTGTGGTCGTAGAGCTCCAGCCTGATATCTATGACCACCTTCTGTCCGACCCATGTCATAAGATACATATGCCCATATCCGAAGATAGCTTTCAGAACGTAGAGAGTTATTATTCCTATTGCAAGAAGATTCAGAGTTGAAGCTTCTTTGTTTATAAGGACATCATCAACGATATTTTTTATTAGCCAGGGAGGGACGATCCCAAATATTGACGAAAGGATCATACACGCAAGGGCAGCTGCCAACCTCTTTTTGTAGGGCTTGCAGTATCCGAGCAAACGAATATAAGAGGACCATGCTTTTTTGTCTTTCAAAGAGAACATCTCAGGCTGCCCCCATTATTCTTCTTGCCCACAACTCGTAGACTCCCGTCTCTCCAAGCATTTCCCTTGCAAGATCCATTTTTTGAGATATATATTTTTTGGTTTTATCATCACCATTTAGCCACTTCAAAACCTCTTTGAGTATATTTTCCTCTGTGGCTTCCTCCTGCATCAGCTCCGGAAAGAGTTCCATGTCCAGCAGGATATTTGGGATCGTATAATAAGGGGTCTTAACAAGACGTCTTGCCAGAAATGCAGAGAGCGGACTGAGCCTGTATGCCGCCACCATGTAGCTCCCCAGCATCATTGCTTCTACAGCGACGGTCCCGCTTGCAGCAACCGAGCAGCATGAAGCGGCAAGGAGATCCCTGCCCTGACCTGTGTAAACATCGAAATTACCTGCCTGAAGGCGCTCTGTCATCTTCATTTTTTCCCTCTCATGAAGTCCGGGGGCTATCGAAAAAACAGGACGCCATCCCATCGCTCTAAGTCCAGAGGCTGCTTTTTCCATTACAGGCAGGAGATTTCTGACCTCGACTCCCCTGCTTCCCGGAAGGAAACCTATAAGCATTCTGTCGTCTCTGTAGCTCTCCGGCAGATTTGCTGCAAGGGCCTCTTTGTCTGAAAACTCCTCTATCATCGGATGACCTTTCCAATAGCTGCTGCAACCATTTTTCAGAAGAAATTCATGCTCAAACCTGAAAAGCGGAAAACATTCATCTACAACGGCAGCTATTTTTTTTACCCTTTCTCTTCTCCACGCCCATACGGACGGCGGAGAAATGTAGAAGACCCTGCCTTTGTATCCTTTCGACCTCAGTTTCTGCACAAGGCGAATATTGAAATCAGGACTGTCGGCGATCACAACGCTTTGAGGCCCCCTTTGCATTATTCGGTCTGTCATCTCATTCAACAGTCTGAATAATTTGGGCACTGAGGATAGCACCTCTGCAATTCCAAAAAGCTGAAGTTCCTCACCAGGCCACTCGACCCTTACGCCAGCTTCCTTCGGCTCTTTGCCGCCCATGCCCCATATATCGCCTTCATAACCCATTTTGCGGAGAGTTTTAGCGACAGAGGCGGTATAGTGATCTCCGGATGCTTCGCCTGAGCTCAGGAAGATCGACACTGTTCTATTCCCATCACGGTAATTTTTTCTTTTTCAGCAACGGAACGGAATTCTTCGGGTTCCATTATAAGAGTCCAGCCTGCGTGAAGAGCAAGACAGGTCAGTTTTGCCTGTGCCATGTTTCTCAGTGTGTTAGGTCCCACGGTTGGGATGTCATATCGCTGATCCTGGTCAAGCCGCATCATTTTAACTACAGTTCCTCCCGAGCAGATTGAGCCGGCCCTTAGAAGAGTGGCGTCCGTTCCTTCCATGGCCTCCACGGCGACTACCGAACGTTTGTTGACGACAACTGTCTGTCCAAATGACAGAGGGACAAGAGTTTTACAGATCGAGAAACCATATTCCGCATCATCCATCTCTTCAGAAGTGGGCCTTCTTCCTGCTATATGCCCGGGCCTGGCAAGCAGGTCCGGGATGATCTCCCTGTAACTCATTACCTCGAATCCGGATTTTTCAAGAAAATCTACAAGAGCTCCCAAAAGTGAGTGATCGTCCCTGAAAACCAAGCTTGCAAGAAATTTCTGCGTTGTAAGATCAAAAAGTGAGGGTTTGAATGCAAGAGTCTTTGATATGAGGCCAGCCATAATAATTTTTTTAACGCCTCGGCTTTTCATGTCCTTGATAGTGGACCCCAGATCAGGCTTTACAATGTTTACTACCTCGAGTGCATACTTAGATATCTCCCCGACTTTTTCCCTGACAGAGTAAACGACCGGAGGTGTCCCCATGTCAGTAAGCCTGCTTGCTATTACGACAGGCAGATTTCCATCCCCGGCTATCAAGGCTATCTTATTTTCCATCAATTATTCCTCCTGAAACCATATCTGCTGTAAAGTCACATACTATAATTGTCACTCATAAAAACGGAATTAGTCACATATCTTTGGTGCCATCGGGAAAGTATAGCACAGCTCGCTGTCCTGCCGTTCCGAAAGGGCAATGACAACGAAAGTCAGGAGCCTCTGTCGTTTATGTTTTTACTATCCCAGTGCAACATCAAGGACCATCATTACAGCAAAACCAAACAAGACCCCCATTGTAGCCAGATCCCCGTTTCCGCTCGATTGCGACTCGGGGACTACCTCTTCAACAACAACAAATATCATCGCACCTGCCGCATAAGCAAGCGCATATGGAAGTACGGGCCGGGCTATCTGAACTAAAAGAGCGCCGATAAGGGCAAAAAAGGGTTCAACTACCGCAGAAAGCTGACCATATAAAAAAGCCTTCTGCCTGCTCAGTCCCTCACGGCGAAGAGGCATCGAAACAGCAAGCCCTTCCGGGAAGTTCTGCAGCCCTATGCCTATAGCCAACGCTATCGCTCCGGCCATAGTTGCCTCCGGCATAAGTCCGATTGCTCCGAATGCGACCCCGACAGCCATGCCTTCAGGTATGTTATGGATGGTTATAGCCAAAACAAGGAGCGTCGTCCTCCTCATTCTTGACGGAGGTCCTTCCGGGTCTGTTTCTGCCATTCCAGGATGGAGATGAGGCATGAGCATGTCAAGAAGCCGCATTGAAATACCTCCGAGAAGGAAGCCAATAAAAGGAGGCAGCCATCCGGGGTAGCCCAGTTCCTCTGATATCAATATCGCCGGGGCAAGCAGAGACCAGAAACTGGCGGCGATCATTACCCCTCCGGCAAATCCCAGCATTACATCAAGAACTTTCTGATCAGGCCTCTTTGCAAGAAAGACTCCCGAAGCGCCCAAAGCTGTCAGGCTCCATGTAAAGCATCCTGCCAAAAGCGCCTGGATCGGCGCCGACAACTCCATAAACCAATTCATAGGGACACCATCCTCCAAAGAGTGATCTCTTGGAACAACTCCTATTTTACAAGCAAAACATAAGTACCAATAGCGCGGATTTAGCGCAACGGATATAAAAAGCATTTCAATCTGAGGTGATATAATATTCTCTCAGAATGTGGGGGGCGAAGCCAGTGTTTTCTACCGATAGGACAAATGAATGGTTCAAAGTCTTCACAGATAGTTATAAGACAGAAGGTATACTCCACCCTATGCTTGACCTCAAGCTCAAACACAGCAAAAGGGTTTCTGAAATATGCTCTGAAATAGCTGATTCAATGGGATGGGACGAGTATGGAGACAGCTGGCTGGCACATACCTCAGGTCTTCTGCATGACGTGGGAAGATTTCCACAATACAGTAAGTACGGTACCTTTTTCGACAGTATCAGTGTTGACCATGGAGACCGGGGCGCAGAAATAATCTCAAGAGAATTCAACTGGGAAGGCATCCCTGAGAATTTTAGGGAAAATGTCATATCTGCTGTTAAGTTCCACAACAAGAAATTAGTACCGACCGACATTAAGCTTGGTGCTTATAAGTGGTCATGCCTTGTCAGGGACGCGGACAAGATCGATATTTTCAGAATGGTAGAAGAGCGTATCGACAAAGGAACGATATTTGAAATGCTCCCGAGGCACCAGTCGGCAGAAGGCCTTTCTTCCGATCTTGTGGAAGAAATAAGGAAGACGGGCTCCGGTTCCTATTCAAATGCCAGCTCCCTTCAGGATTACAGGCTGATACAGCTGACATGGGGATGCGACCTGAATTTTCCTGTTTCAGTGGCTACTATCAAAGAAGAAAAAATAATCGAGAGGATCCGGGAAGACCTCCTGCCCTTCGGTATAACCGACCTCGTTGACGATCTGATAAGCCGAATATATTCCATGGAATAACAAAAGGGAGACCTGCATATCAATAAGGGTCTCCCGTAACTATGACTTATCCTCGCTTTGTCTTGTTAACTGATCACTGAGCTTCAAACATATCCTTGCCTACACCGCATACAGGGCAGGCCCAGTCATCGGGGATCTCTTCAAAAGGTGTTCCCGGAGCAACTCCTGAATCCGGATCTCCTGCTTCTGGATCATAAACATAACCGCAAACGGTGCATACGTACTTCTTCATTGTCCATAGTCCTCCTTTTAAATTGGGCCTCACCAACGGCCACTATTGCCGGAATCATTATCATTTTAACATTATTTATCATACACGGTAAAAAGACTGATCAAGTTTTCCTGTCAGCCTTGTTCCCGCTTGCTCAATTATAAGGTAATTATCCTCTAATCTCAATCCTCCCCAGCCATCGATATAAATTCCGGGTTCGATCGTGACAACGTCGTTATGTTTCAATTCATATGAATATTTTGAGGAAATGTATGGCGTCTCGTGTATCTCAATGCCCAGGCCGTGCCCCAGTCCATGTGTAAAATATCTGCCCAGTCCCATTGATTCGAGCACATCATATGCAGTTTTATATACAACGGTTCCCTTTGCGCCGGAGCACAGAACTCTGACAGCCGCATGGTGCGCCTCTGACAATATTTCATGATAATCTTTTGCACGGGGATCCGGTGCACCAAATGAAAAATTTCTTGTAATGTCGCAAAAGTATTCCCTATACCTGACGCCAAAATCCACCGTGACCCACTCGCCCCGCACCATTTCTTTATCTGTGGCCCTTCCATGCGGCATCGAGCTTCTTGTTCCTGACGCAACTATCATGTCAAATCCGGCCTCGCCGCCAAATTTATTGATGTTGAAATTGAGGAGCGCTTCAAATTCTTTTTCAGTCATTCCCGGCCTTACTAGGCCTAATGTTTCCAAAAAAGCGTCAGCGGCGATCTCTCCCGCCCTTATGATAAACCGGACCTCATGTTCATCTTTTGAACGGCGAAGTTCTGATATCAGATAAGATCCGTCGCTCCATCTGGTATTTTTAGCAGAGGATAGTTTTTCCCATGTTAAATGGGAAGTTTTTGTTGCTTCACAAAGTATTTTTTGAGCGCCGTGAGCGGATATGCTTTCAATAAGATCGTCGACCAGACTGTTTTTTTGGGCAGAGACCCGGTGCGGCGACTGTATTTCACCCTGCTGCCTGTACCTGGCATCAAGGATCAGTTCGGCAGAATCTTTATATACAGCCAGCGCTCCCGATGTGCCTCTAAAACCGCTAAGATAGTACAGTGACTCCCAGTTGTAGCTTTCCTCTGTGAAGACGACAAAAGCATCAGTACCCGTTTTTGCCATCTCTTCCCGCAGCTTTTCAGCTCTTTTCAGGATAAACTTATTATCCATTCTTTGCTCCACCCATCTTAAGGAGTCTCCAGAGCTCCTCTGAAGGTTCGGGCACCGGGTCTTGAAGTTTTTCTCCCATTGATCCTACAACAGATGCATCAATATTTAATTTTGCAAGCTCCCGCAACGCTTCAGATGTCTTTTCCCCAGGCACAGCGGCAATGAGGCTGCCTGAAGCTATCAGTCGAAGCGGATCGAATCCAAGTTTTTCTGCCGCCCTGGCTGTAAGGGGATGGACAGGAACTGAAGCATAGTCTATATCCGTCCTGAGACCGCTCAGGGCCGAAATCTCACCTATTCCTCCCATGAAGCCTCCTTCAGTGGGATCGTGCATGAACTTGGCTATTTTTCTCAATACTTTGGATTCTTCAAGTACTGAAGTCTTTTCAGCCCATGAAACCATCTCGGTTATATCTGCTTCAGACATGAAGGGTTTTAAAAGCTCCGGCTTATCTGTTGCAAGGATAGACATACCCTCTATGCCTATATGTTTCGTGACAATCAGTGCATCGCCCGGTCTCAGTTCATTGGCCCTAAGCACTCTGTCTGCTGTGCCAATAAGGGCTCCCATGATCACAGGCCTTTCATATCTGTCGTTGAATTCCGTATGTCCTCCTGCAACAGCGATACCCTGAGCCAGACATTCCTCGTGTATCTCACTCATGATCCTTGCTGCGCCATCTTCCCCCCATGAAGGAGGAAGGATGAGTGTAACGGCAAGATAAGCCGGATCGCCGCCCTTGGATGCTATATCGTTTGAATTTATCCTTACAAGAAGTCTTCCCGCACCTTTTTCCGCGCCTACGATGGGATCGGATGAAAAGACAAGGTACTTTCCTTTCGGCCACTCGATGACAGCCGCATCCTCTCCCACTGCCGGGCCGATGAGAAGCTCTTGGCGTACTGCCCCGATGTAGCGCAGTACGTTCCGCTTAAGAGCTTCCGGCGAGAGTTTTCCGGATGGAAGTCCTTTGGTCTCGTCCATTTTCAGTCACCTGTTTCTTATCGAATATATACAGCCGCAGTAGTCCTGCCTGTAGAGTCCCAGTTTTTTGCTCTCATCCACGGACCTTTTGAATCCGTTGTTTTTTCGCCAGATCTTTGAGACCCAGATCAGACCGTAATCAGAACAAATTTTTTCTCCTATTTCGTTAATGACGGAGGGATCTTTATGCGGACTGATAGTGAGGGTGGTCGTCAACAGTCCTGCCCCGCTCCTGACTGCATATTGAGCCGCAGCTTTCAGCTGGAGCTCAAAACAGAGCAGGCATCTTTTCCCGCCCTCAGGCTCAGATACAAACGTTTTCGTTTCCCTTACCCACTTCTCGGGGTCGTAAGGCATTACATGACACACTATACCTTTCGCTTGGCATAGAAACACTACTGCATCTGCCCTTTTTTCAAATTCGTCCTTTGGGTGGATATTGCCCCCGTAGAAAAAACCTTCTGTACTATATCCCTCATCCAAAAGGAGATCTGCAGGTACTGTTGCATCAGGAGCACAGCATATATGAAGGATCAGTCGCTTTTTGTCATCCATGTATTTAAACGGCGCCTCTTTATAGCTACTCTTCTATTACCTCTTCTTCTGCCTCAGCCTCAGCCTCAGCTTCAGCTTCAGTTTCAGCATCTCCGTTATCCTCCGCCAGGGGTACCTGTTCCGGCAATGGAAGTGTCTTCACTGCAAAGATCAGGTATCCGGTATGACCGATCATCACATCTTCGGGCCTTATGCGGTTGGGTTCGGTCTTATAGTAGCGCAGCATAAGCTCGACCACCTGGACATCAGCGAAACCAAATTCCGAGAGTTTTACAAGGGTCTCAGATATCTGATTTGCAGTAGGGACAAGTATGCCGAGATGATTTCCGGGAGCCAGTGCTTCATATGCCTTGTCTATGTACTCCCACGGAGTCGGAATATCAAGGAAAACTGCATCGGCATCCCTCTCTTTGAACCCATCGTCAAGCGACCTGACGTTGAATTCTATCCTGTGGGCAACTCCCCATTTTTCGGCATTCTTCTTTGCAAGCGCTGAGAATTCCTCTCTCCTGTCATAAGTACAGACCTTCCCCTCGTCACCGACAAAATGGGCAAAGGTACAACAGAGGCTTCCTGAGCCTGTGCCGCATTCGACGACAGTACAGCCCGGGAAGATGTTCATGTGCTGGAGTATAAACCCCGCATCTTTAGGGAAAACTATCTGGGTCTGTCTCTTAATTCTCCTGGTGTATCCGGCCAGGGTAGGCCTTAGCAGATAATAGACCTCTCCTTTCGGAGTAACTATGCCCTCCCCGTATCCGTGCTCCATAAGCTCGGTGTGCTTGATCTGTCCGAAATGAGTCCCCTGAGACATCCCCGGTGTTACTTTTATGAGGAAATTATCTCCCTTTTTGGGGTTCCAGATAAATACCAGGTCTCCTGCCTTTATCATCTAGTTCAGCGTTCCTTTGACTGCAGCTGCTATATCTGCCGGAGAAAGCTTCATCTCAGCCATGACTTCATTGCCGGGCCCTGAGCATCCATAATGGGTCACTCCCAGATTGACTATCCTGACTGCTTTTCCGGCACGGGCAAACATCATTGCCGCTATCGAGCCGATCCCTGTGTTCACATGGTGGTCTTCACATGTGATAAGGGGCTTGTCTCCCACAAGCTCTATGAGTTTCTGAGCATCCATCCCCAGCGGCGAGGCACAGTGAAGGACTTTAACACTGACACCTTCGGCAGCAAGGAGGTCACTTGCAGCCATGGCACGGCCAGCAAAATGTCCCATTGAGAGTATCGTTGCATCTTTGCCGTCCCTGAGAACATCTATATCCCCGTAGTTAAATGTGTATCCGTCACCGTAGTAAGGAGTCCCGTCTTCTTTAAGGACGACAGAAAGTACGCTCCTTCCCATTGCAAGGCAGATGTTGCCCGGTTCTTTCAGCATCCATCTTGTAGCCCTGTCCGTCTGGTTGGGGTCGGCCGGAACTATGACCTTCCATCCAAAAGTGTTGCGGAAAAGCCCGACATAATCTATGCACTGGTGGGTCATTCCGTCTTCGCCTACATCGAGCCCTGTGTGAGTGAGAACTGTTTTTATCGAAGCCTTGTTTATGTCGTTGAGCCTCTGCTGGTTGTAGACTTCATCAGCACCAAAAACGCCAAAAGCTGCCCACAGAGAGACTGCTCCGGCAGCGGAGGCTGCTCCAGCAACTGTAGCAGTCGCGTGTTCCTGAATACCGGACTGTATAAAATTGTCAGGACATACCTTGGCAAAACCGTCTACTTTGACCGAACCGGCGAGATCGCAGTCAAAGACGATCATCGGAGTACGTCCTTCTTTTTTGTAATTCAGCTCCCCAACCTGGGCGAGTGCCTTGCCAAAGGCGCCTCTGTTGTCCTTCTTGTCCTCTTTTGTATATGTTACAGGGGTCCCTGTATCGAGATCAGGCACGCATCTTGTTACCTCACGGCCCTTTGGAAGTTCTCCCTTTCTGGCTTCGAGCGCCTTTTCAAACATCCCCATATCAGCTCCAAGTTCACTCAGAGCTGTTGCAAGATCCTCGCCCGATGCAGCCTTGCCATGATAATCAGGGATATTCTGCATAAAAGAGACCCCTTTTCCCATGACTGTCCTGCAAAGTATCACGTAACAACCCTCATGGGTCACTGCACATCTCATCGCATCGTAGATCTGCGAATAGGAGTGTCCATCGCACTCTATGACATGCCATCCGTCTGCCTTCCAAAGTGCTGGGATATTGACCGGCATTACTTCTTCGATATGTCCGCTTATCTGTATATCATTCCAGTCCACAAGCACTGTGAGGTTGTTCAGCTTTTCTTTCGCTGCTATCCTTCTTGCTTCAGATACCTGTCCTTTTACCTGTTCCCCGTCACCCATTACTACCCAGGTCTTGGAGTTTGATCCGCGGGCTCTTGCTGCCAGCGCAAATCCGACTCCTGCTGCAAGCCCCTGTCCAAGGTTGCCTGTTCCCCAGTCGACACCGGGAACATCCCTTTCAACATGTCCCTGGAATGGACTGCAGGTACGCCTGAAGTTCGGATACATCTCCTCGGGAGAGAAAAACCCGTATGCCGCAAGCGCGGAATAAAAGCCTGCGGATGTGTGTCCGTGACTTATTACGATCCTGTCGCGTTCCATGCAGTCAGATCTGTCAGGAGAGACTTCAGCCACAGCCAGCAGTGTCATGTATATGTCCATAGAAGAGAGTGCTCCGCCCGGGTGTCCGCTTTTTGCGGCTGAGGTCGCTATTACCGACCACACTCTGCCTTTTCGCGCTCTTTCCTTAAGTTCCGCTGTCATTTCCGGGCTGACCTTTGCAGCCCTGAAGCCTTTCATTTCAGTCGTTGGGTCCATTTCTTAATAACTCCTCTCAAAAAACAGAAAAATTGGTCAAAACACAGACAGGTCAATTGTAACCTTAATATGGAAAATTTGGAAAAATATTTTTGATAGTTTATAATAGCGAATCGCTTTATACTTATCTGCGGTCTCACTCAATCGTCCAAAATGCATGGCAGGAGGAATCAACTTGCGTATAGCTGTACTGGTAAAACAGGTCCCGGCAGTCGATAATGTCAAAATTGATGAAAACACAGGAACAATGGTCAGAGAGGGAGTGGAGGCTGAACTCAATCCGCTCGATCTCCATGCTGTAGAAGCTGCTGTAAGGATAAAGGAGAGCATGCCGGAAGGATCTGTTGAAATAACAGCCATTACCATGGGACCTCCTCAGGCAAAAGCATCTGCCGCATACGCTGTCTCTATGGGATGCAACAGAGGTGTGCTTGTTTCTGATAAAAAGTTTGGCGGATCTGACACCCTGGCCACAGCCAGAACTCTGGCTAAAGCGATCGAAAAACTTGGCCCTTTTGACATTATCCTGGCAGGCGAAAGAGCGACAGACGGAGAAACAGGACAGGTCGGACCTGCTTCCGCAGAATTCCTCAACATACCGGCGCTTACTTATGTGAGTTCGATAGATGAACTTAATGATGAATATATAGAAGTCACCAGGTCAATAGAAGGAGGCCATGAGAAGCTGAGAGCTCCGCTTCCCTCAATGGTCATCCCTGTCAAGGAAATGAACATTCCGAGACTCTGTACTCTCGGCGGGAAACTGCGCGCAAAAAAAGCAGAGATACCGCTCCTGAATGCGGATGACCTTGATCTTGACGAGAATTCAACAGGCTTGAAAGGCTCCGCTACGTGGGTCATAAACGTAACATATCCGCAGATGACAAGGCAGGGTAGAAAGATCACTTCTTCCGGAAGGTTGGAAGAGACTCTTAATACGATCTTAAACTTTCTTGATGAGAAAAATTGTCTGGGGGAATCAAAATGAACGTCAATAAAAATGAGGTATGGACACTTGCAGAGGTCAGGGGCAAAGAGATCCATCCTGTTTCCAGAGAACTTCTCGCATGGGGAAGGGAACTTGCCGACTCAATGGGCGCTCCTCTTGCAAGCATACTTATCGGATGTGGCGTCTCTCCAAAGGCAGAAGAACTTTTTCCTTACGGAGCTGACAAGGTATATGTAATAGACGACCCGTCACTTGAAAATTTTCTCTGTGACTCTCAGGTAAACATCCTTGAGGACCTTATCAACAGATTCAGACCGTCCATCCTGATAGCCTCCGCAACAACACAGGGGAGGACCGTTATGCCGATGCTCAGTGCCAGGATAGGCTGCGGGCTTACTGCTGACTGCACTGAACTGTCCATAGACCCCGGATCAGGTAAACTTATCCAGACAAGGCCTGCTATCGGAGGCAACGTTATGGCAGACATAAAGACAAGAGGACGTGATCCTCAGATGTGCACTGTGAGGCCGAAGTCAAAAAGACCTCTCTGTCCTGACATTACACGCAAGGGGGAACTGATCAACGTCTCTCCTTCAACAAACTTGCTGGCATCCGCGCTGACATACCTGGGATTCACTCCTGAGACGTCAATAGGCCTCCCTATCCAGGAAGCAGAGATCATAATTTCCGGCGGCAAGGGAATGAAAAACTCCAAAAATTTTGCAAAGCTTGAAGAACTTGCAAGACTGCTGGGAGGAACAGTGGGGGCTTCGCGTATGGCGGTAGATCTGGGCTGGGCTCCCTATTCAGCTCAGGTGGGACTAAGCGGCAAGTCTGTTACTCCAAGGCTTTACCTGGCATTTGGCATATCCGGTGCCGTCCAGCATATCGCAGGCATGTCAGGAGCTGAAACAATAATTGCAGTGAACCATGACCCCGAGGCACCGATCTTCAGGGTGGCAGACCTGAGCATCCAGGGCGACGCATTGGAGATCCTTGACGGACTTATTGAATCACTAAAGAAAAGGCAGTCATAGAAATGGATGTATATGGCAGGCTGACAAAGGATATAGAAAAGGAACTGGCCTCAGTACTAGGCAGCGGGGGCATCATAACAGAAGACAGTGATGTCCTGGAAAACTATTCATGGGATCAGGCCGGCAGGATCTGGGGACACATGCCTGATGCTGTCGTCCGACCTGAAAACACTGAACAGGTAAGCTCCGTAATGAAGATCGCATCCCGTTACAGGATACCTGTGACTCCAAGAGGAGCAGGTAGCGGACTGAATGGTGGTGCCGTCCCTCTTGCAGGAGGAATAGTAATGTCCCTTGAAAGGATGAATTCTATCCTTGAGATCGACCCTCTCAACCGTGTAGCAGTTGTGGAACCCGGCGTAGTCACGAACGACCTCTGCAGGGCCGCCGCTGAAAAGGGTTTTCTTTATGCAGGATATCCTATGAGCACAGAGACAAGCTTCATAGGAGGAAACTTCGCAACTAACGCCGGAGGCGGCAAGGTCGTGAGGTACGGCAGTACAAGAAGACACATACTGGGAGCAGAAGCCGTCCTTCCCTCCGGAGAGGTCATAAATCTCGGAGGCCGCTTCAGAAAAGATACATGGGGATACAACCTCCTTCAGCTGCTCATTGGGAGCGAAGGAACACTGGCAATAGTTTCAAAACTGATAGTTAATCTTGAACCCAAACCGGGAAAGACAGTAAATCTCCTTGCATGCTACCCGGACATAGAGACTTTGGTAGATAGCGTTTCAAAGGTAATAAGCTCGGGCAAGAAAATAATTTCCTGTGAATTCATGGACAGGAATCTTGTGAGATACACTACCGAGTATCTTGGGTGCAGACTGCCTGAACAGGACAGAAGCGAAGGTTACCTGATAGTGCAGATCGAGGCTGATAACGAAGAACAGCTTGAAGAAAGCTACGAAGTCGTTGGCAAGATCTGCATGTCCTGCGGCGCTTTCGAAGTTTTTGTAGCAGAGAGCAGGACAGATTCCGCGGCTATGTGGAACGTAAGGCAGAACGGCCTCGAGGGCATGAGAGCCAAAGATCCCTATGCCTGTAGCTCGGGAGACCTGATGGTGCCGCTCTCGGCTGTTCCTGAGATGTTGAAGAGGATAAGCTCCGCCGGCAGTAAGTGGGGCCTTGAAATGGGCATAATAGCTCACATCGGCGACGGGAATATCCATCCTATACCTATAAAGCCTGAAGGGATGTCACCTGAAAGATGGGCCGTATACTCGGAGGAATTTTTTGAGGAACTTATCAAAGAGGCTATCAGCCTTGGAGGCGTAGGCAGCGGAGAACACGGAGTTGGACATGTAAAACAGCATATAATCATCCAGAGCAAAACTCCCGCGGAACTTGAGTTATTAAGAGGTATCAAACGTTCATTTGATCCTCTCAACATATTGAACCCGGGAAAGATGTTTTTCCCTCTGGAAAATCAATAAAAATCAATAAAATTAGTTGACATTTATCGAACATCAATATAGAATTTCCGCAATTTAATAATTTCCCGACTGAGGAAAGGAGGAAGCGCGATGCAGCATAATACCCTATTCGGAATAATGTGCATGATGATGTGCGGCATGGGCGGATCCTCTCCTGAAATGGTCGGCGCTTAGCCAGCTCTTGCCATATCAGGGCCGGACCCGCTAGGGTTCGGCCCTTTTCTTTTTTTAAATGGAATACAAATCACGAGGAGGAAGAAAGAAATGAAGAAAGCATTGATCATCGCATTAATCGCAGCAATATTGATACCAACAGCCTGTTTTGCAGCCGACAAAAAAATCGTACTCGGAGTAACGCCATTTCCGGCCAAAGACATCGCCGCAGTAGCAAAAGAAGTACTGAAAAAAGATGGATACGAGCTGGTGATCAAAGAATTCACCGACTTTGTCCAGCCAAACTATGCCCTTCAGGACAAAGACCTCGATGCCAATTTTTTCCAGCACGTCCCCTATCTTGACAACATGAAAAAGGAAAAGAAGCTTGACATAGTCCCCCTCGTGAAGGTGCACCTGCTTCCCATAGGCATATATTCACAGAAGATAAAATCACTTAAGGACGTCAAAAAGGGAGCAGTAGTGGCTGTGCCGAACGATCCAACGAACGGGTTCCGCGCATACAAACTTCTTGAGCGTGAGGGACTCCTGAAAATGGACCCATCGAAAAAGGACCTGACGGCCAGGGATATAATCGATAACCCCAAATCTCTGAAGATAATTGAGCTTGAGGCGCCGCAGCTTCCCCGGAGCCTTCCCGATACAACGATATCGGTGATCACAATGAATTTTGCCGTTGATGCCGGGCTCAACCCGACAAAAGAGGCCTTGGCGCTTGA
This sequence comes from Synergistetes bacterium HGW-Synergistetes-1, assembly GCA_002839185.1. Taxonomy (NCBI): domain Bacteria; kingdom Thermotogati; phylum Synergistota; species Synergistetes bacterium HGW-Synergistetes-1. The sequence goes on from PGXO01000005.1 coordinate 166,788, forward strand.
GGATAAGAATTCACCATATGCAGTGGTCCTGGCGGTAAGGAGCGGAGACAAGGATACTCCGGCTATAAAAGCCCTTTCCAAAGCCCTCAATTCTCCGGAGGTCAAAAAATACATAACAGAAGTTCTTTCTCCAAAGGGCGTCGTACCGGCTTTCTAAAAACGATTGCTGAAAATATTTTAAGACAAAATATTGCCGGGATGTGCAAGTTCGCATCCCGGCAATATTGTTTTACTATTTTTTGTTTTTTTAAGAGGTAAAGATGTTAAATATAACCGTTTTCTTTGAGAACTGCCTTCGCCTTTTCTATCCTGGCACCTGCCATTTTTATCACCGGCCCGGTGCATCCCATCGAGGATTCTGCGTATATTCCGGCTTTCCAGAGAATCTTGACAGCATCCTCTATCTCAAGGACATCTATCCCGTGTATTTCCTCGTCCGTCGGTTCTGACGGGGGTGAGGTTACATCTTCTTCAGATGAGGCCTGTTTCGGCTGAAGAGATGCGATGACCTCATCAAGTCCGGCTTTTTTGGCAAGCTTCAATTCCTCAGCTACAGCCGCCGGCAGCCCGTTTTTTGCACATCTTGCGTTCAGCGTTATCGCCCCTGCCACTACAGGAGCTCCGGATGCCCTTGATATTATCGACACGACCTTGTTCCAGTTTTCGCCAGCTGAAGGTCCGTATCCCCAGCCTAGAGCCTCGTAATTCCCTCCTGTGTTCCACGCTGCGAAAAGTTTCATCAGGACATTCCCTGTCAGTGTGTCTGTTACGCATACATCTACCGATCCGGCAAGAAGGTCATTGCCCCTTAGTATCGCTCCGCCCTCTTTTCTCATGCTGGACCCGAATGTTATCGGGTAGCCTCCCTCACTAAGTTTCTGAAGAGCCCTGAGTACGGTCTGAGCTCCGTCAAGGTTCAATATGCCAACATTCGGGGAAACAATGCCGTCTGCCCTCGCCGCAGCGATGCCATATATCGCGTTCCTTACCATGGCCTCTACACGGTTGGATGATGAAGTCCCGGTGGAGGATGCTATGAAACAAGGTTTTGCTCTTGCAGGGGTCAGCACCTTGCCTATGGTCGTCACGCCTAGGGGGAAGGGATAGTGCAGCGCTACCGCTCCCGATATTATTCCCTTATCCAGCGCATCTTCCATCGCTTTGGATATATCAGACTCGCAGGCAGGTGTCTCTATCCACTCCATCTGCTCGAAACCCTCTACCTTAGGGCCGATGGGTACGACATTGACTGACGGGTCATTCTGCATGGCAAGTGCGGCTCCCTTTAAAAGTTCTTCGCTTCCGAGCTCGCTGCCATATGCCATCAGTCCTATGCTGATTTTTTTGACACAACCGCTTTTTACATCCTCAATGATCTCAGCAAGGACTTCGCCAATGATCTTTTTTGTTGCATTTCTCTCTTCCATCACATGTACCCTTACTTTTTCATTCCTGCCGCAAGTTCTCCCAATGCTTCAAGAATAAGCTCGCGGATCTCTTCACGGGTAACGCCTTTATCACCTTCGGGTTTGCCCAGCGATGGCTTTTCCATCAGGAAGGAGGCACCGTCAGCAAGGTTTGTAAGCCTGCCGAGGAAGAGGCTTCCCTTGCCTATTATCATCGCTCTTGTTATCTTGCCTGAGCTGATAGCTTCTGCAGCGTGTCCCATGTACGGCACTCCTGATGGGATGTGCCCCTGGGTGTGAGCGAAACCCTTCATGCCACGGGTCTTTATGAATTCCGGCATATCTGCCTTTTCTATCTGCTTTTTCATCACTCCAAGCGCCGCTATCATCTTGAAGTTTGCCTCTGGCACGTTTCCTGCTCCCGCTGGAAGAGTGATTTCCGGGTTATGGAGCTCGGGTGCATATTTATCAACGTCAGTCAGCAGCAGCCCTACTTTCTGAAGCGGTTCAAGAGTGAGGACACTCGTAACTGTCTGCGGTGATGCGCCGGCTCCGACAGTGTGTTTGCCTATGGCATCCAGCCTTATCACTGGAAGTGTCCCGTCATCAGGTACGATAAGAACACCAAAGGAGCCAAGGCAGTTTTCCAGAGCCGGCAATGATTTTTTAACATGATCACGGCTGTTCATGTACAGTTTGGGAATAGCTCCTCCGGCTACAACAGCCACGTTTTTGCGTGTACCGGCTGCTACCATTGAGGCTCCTGCCAGCACTGCATTGACCGGTCCGGCGCAGAACCCCCTCACGTCACATCCTGAGGCGTTTAAGCACCCTGCTATCTCGGCAATGGCCTTCGCAAAGTTGCCTCCTCCGCGCTGGTTCATATCTCCCGCAGCCTCTTCAGAACATTCAACAACAAAATCCACATCCTCAGGTTTTATCCCACTGTTCTCGATGAGGTGAAGCAGGGAGAGGACCGCACTAGCTTTGCTCGTCATATTAACAAGCAGCTCGTATGCTGTCAGGTTTGGGTCAAATTCATGACCTCTTCTGCTGCAGCCAACGATCTTTCCTCCTGAATAAAGGGGGAGTGCAGCAGAGCTCGCTATCTCATGTTCGATCTCGCTTAATTCATGGCCTGATTCAAGGCGGGCCAACAAGTCTTCCCTTATCAACGGATGCTTTGCCAGTTTTTCTTTTACTTTCGCCGCAAAGTCTTTCTCAAGCCACACGAGGTCAAACACATCACAAAGATCAAGAAAACCAATTGTTTCGTCCTCCGGCATTATCTCCCCGTACTTACCATATCTGACAGATACCTGCTCAAGTTTTTCATACCAGGGCTGTTCCTTTTTTTCAAGCTCTTCAATATCCATCGCCCCAATGTAAACAAGGTTTGGAGCATATCTTGAACATTCATCGTAGCTCTGGACATGCTTTGGAAGAACAGAGAGGAATTCCGAATCCGGATGAGCTTCTCTCTCGACGAACGGGGTATTACCGTAATGGAGCGCCAATTCGGGAGTGTGATTGAGAGAATATGATGTACCTTTAACCGCTGCATTGGGCATTTCGCATTCCTCCATATATTTGCTGTTTTATTGTTAAACTTAACTTGTACGTATGACTAATTATAATTTTTTAAAAAATCAAGGTCTTTGTCAGATCGAATAAAGAAACATTGAAACCACTCAATATTTATGTTCTGATAAACAGTCCATTCTTTTGCTCTGATTTACAAAGAGCGGCAGAACAGTCAAAAGAAAGAAGACTATCCTGCCGCGATCTTCTTTACGGCCTATCGGATCAAAATGATCGGTCTAATTGAAAACCGTCTGTTCCTTGATCGGTGTCATTAGTGCCTTGAGTGCCTTCTGAAGAATAGCCCTTCTTATTACTATCTCCTCTTCATGGGTCTTTGAGGGATCTCCCAGCGGATGAGGGATCGCCACTGCAGGGACTATCCTGTTAGCACCGACCGTCTGAGAAATGGGAACTATCGTGCATATGTGGACCACTGCTATCCCAGTTGCTTCAATTGCTTTTACCATCGTTGCCCCGCAACGTGTGCAGGTTCCTCAGGTGGATGTGAGGATCACGGCATCAACACCGTCTTTTTTCAGCCGCTCTCCAATTTCAGAACCGAATTTCTTTGAACTGGCTACTGAGGTTCCGTTTCCTACAGTTGTAAAAAAGTAGTCGTAGAGCTTACTGAACATACCTTCTTTTTCCATCTCACGAAGGACATCTATAGGAAGTACCCGGTTAGGATCTGTATTGGCGTATGTAGGATCATAACCTCCGTGAGCTGTTGCGTAGGCGACTTCATCTGCGCTCTGCACACCTGCTATACTGTAAGTTCCATATTTAGACGCGCTTGAAGCTTCGATATGGTCAGGATTTCCCTTCGGCACTATCCCGCCGGACGTTACGAGCGCGATGACCGCGTTTTTCATGTCCTTTATCGGTTCTGCAGGAGGCACCCTGTCAAAAACAGGCATCGGGTATTCTGTCTTGAATTCTTCCCCTTTCAGTTTTTTGACAAGCATATCAACAGCTCGCGCAGCGCCTATCTTATCGTGGAAGCGGTTGACCCTGACTCCACGCTGGATATAGCCGTCATCAGCAGGGCTTCCAATAGGTTCTCCCCTGAGCATCTTCATTATAAGTTTCGACATCGCTGGGACTGCATCCTTAATACCTCTTGCGCTGTCAGAGGTCTCAAGTATATAAACGCTCTTCCTGAACATGTCGACTCCTGGGTTCTCAGGATACATTCCTGTAACGACCGGTATCCCAAGTTTTTTGATAACAGCTTCACTTACAGCGCCGCATGCCGTTCCGTAGCGTCCTGCGTTGAAAGCAGGGCCTGCGATGACGGCATCGGGCTTAAAGTCTGCGATCATCTTAAGTATCTTTTCGCCTGCTTCGTCCATGTTTTCGGCAAAATAACCATCCCCGCAGATAACAGTGCCGACTATCTCAGCTTCATTTCCGAAAACAGCCTTGAAAGCCATCCCCGGACCAAGTACCCCATTACGGAATTCTGGTCCGACACCCGCTTTTTCTTCTCCGCCTATTCCGGCGAAAAACTGATTGATGTAGTGAACTATCCTGTAAGTCATTTTTAACCCTCCCCTACCAGGTCTCTGCTCCGAGCTTATTGAAACCAAGCTCGCATGTCGCGCCTGTTATCGCCTGAAGTTCAACTTCTATCGACCCGTCGGGTTTCAGTGATCCGTCAAAGCCTCCTGCTATTACATCAACATATTCAGTGAAACCTATGATCCTCTCCTGAGGAGGGAGGGTAACGGTCATGTTGGCGTTACCTGCGGTAACGACAGCATTTGCCTCCGTCGCAGCGTCTGCAAGGGATTGGCTTGCTCCGTCCCTGCCTGCGAACTCATCTGTTATCAGTACCGTTTTCATCCCCGCCATTTCTGCCTTGCGGCAGTTCATGATCAGGTCCGCGTCAGGGTTGCCGAAGCCCTCCTCGCTGATGACAAGTCCGTCTACCCCGAACATTCCTGCAATTTTTACCGCAAAAGAGGAACTTCTTTTTTTGTCTGCGAGAGTAACGTTTTCATTGGTGATTATGACCCCAACAAAATTGATATCCTTGCCATGACGCTCATAAAGAGATCTTATGACCGGGTTGTTCTGATGGACATAAGTGCTGTTTTTATCACATGCTGAAACGCAGTTGCCCGACACAATGGCCCCGTCCATCGTTTCGTTCGGATGGATGATGGTTGGAAGGATCCTTTTGGCATCAATACCGTATACATAGGTATCGTGGAGGAGCCCCTGCGTCTGGAGCATGTAGAGGTATGCCACTTTCGGAAGACCTGAATAGGACTTCATGCTCTCAGCAAAAGGAGCTATCTCATATGTCTCAGTCTTATCGGCTCCATGCCCCGACTCATATACACTTTTCGCAAGGTACATCGCGGCCTTGAGTCCGGCCAGCCTGCAGGCTTTTTCGTAATCATGCTTTTCCAGGCCATCCCTAGGCTCAAAAACCAGGACTACATTGCATGTTTTGGAAAAAGGCGTGTACTCGGCACCCTTTCCTGACATGTCAATTATGCCTTCCTGAAATCCCACTATTTTGCCACATGTAACAACTGCAGCGCCCTCAAGGACAAGTGTCTTTCCCTCCCCAACAGATTCAACATCGCTTACCATTCCTGGGAAGACCTGCCCGCCGCCTTCGATCTTATATCTCGGCTCGATAACATCTTTTACAGGTACTATTCTTACACTTTCTCCGGGAAGAGCGATATCCGCATTAATGCTTTTAAGGTTGTCATCATCTGCTACAAAGGCCAAAAGGTCTTCTTTGCTTACCTGAAGGGTACCGTCTTTCAGCACTTCAGTGCTGCCGCCCCACTTCACACCTTTAATACTTACCTTCAACAGTTCAAGTTTCATAAAAATCCTCCTCATGATCAATGATTGGAATTTTTTTCAAATCAAAAAACTTATTTTAGCTTCTCACCCCCTGGTGCATCTGTGAAGATCACAACGAAGAATGCCGCATTCCCGCAAAGTATCTTCCATTAATGCAAAGTCAACATATTTATAGTCACTGTCAATTTGGTCGGGCATGTCACCGGGAATTCTTTTGATTTCACATTCGCGGAAAATGTTCATGGCTGATTCGATCAGTTCAAGTGAATAGCTGTCTGCAGAAATCTGTGTGTTTTCGTCCCTCCTACTCAAAATAAGCGTCCTGTAAGGCTGTTGAGCAGGCTTGAAATTTCCGTATAACGGGCTAGCTACAAGTTTCCATCCCTGATGTACCATATCTCTTGCAATAGTGAGGACTGATATCGCAGATCCTTCAACAAGCCTTGGATCATCAACACATTCCGCAAGATCCTTGTTGTTCGTTATACAGACATAAAAAAAAGGGAACAAGCCCACAGGAACCCCGCCTTCCAGCAAGAGATCCTCTGTCCTCGTTCCCTAAAAGTCATACAAACAACCTTTAGCCGTCTTCAGAGTACTGTCCGGCAGCAATCCTTATGCCTGAGAGTTTCAGCTAATTAATGCCTTGCCCCTTCGGCGCTCCCGACGATAAACCAGGAGTCTCTCTTGCTGCTTTCATACAGATTATTGTCAGTATAACAAGAGCCACGTTCTTGTCAACCGTAGCTCTTGTTTTGCAAAAAAATATTTTCTGGTTACTTTATACGATATACGATGCTATTTACCACTTGAGTCCTGTAATAAATATCAATCCAATGCATACAGGTGCTACAACGCGGCAGATCCAAAGCCAGACAGTGTACATCGGGAAGGCGAGCTTGCCGTTGTCAGTAACTTCGGCCTTGGCGCCATCTGTCCACACCCATCCAACGAAGATTGCGATAAAGATACCGCCAAGAGGCATTATGACGTTGTTAGTAAGGAAATCTGCAGCGTCAAGGAAATCCTTGCCCGCGATCTGCGGTATGTGTCCCCCGACAGAAAGAGCTGAGGGGATCCCCAGCAAAGCTATGGCTGTTCCCATGATTATTGCAGCCTTTGCCCTGCTCCACTTTAGCTGGTCGATAGCATATGTGACGACGACCTCAAGCAGAGAGATGGCAGAAGTAAGCGCCGCGATGAAAAGGAGAAGGAAGAATGCAAATGAGAATACCGCTCCCATGGGCATCTTAGCGAAGACCGCGGGAAGTGTTACGAAGGTAAGACCAGGTCCTGCTCCGGGCTCGATCCCAAATGCGAAAACTGCCGGGAAGATAACAAAACCGGCCAGAATAGCAACAGAGGTATCAAGAAAAACAACAGTCCTTGCTATCGACGGCAGGTAGTCGTCTTTTCCAAGATAGCTGCCATAAGTGATCATACAGCCCATGCCAAGGGAGAGCGAGAAGAAGCCCTGCCCAACAGCAGCAAGTATGGCTTCGCTGGTAAGTTTGGAGAAGTCAGGTTTGAGGTAGAATTCAAGCCCTGCACCCGCCCCTGGGAGAGTGACTGAACGGACGATCAGGACAAGTAGTATAACGAACAGGGCAGGCATAAGTATCTTGCAGCTTTTCTCAATACCGCCGCTGATGCCTTTGTAAACGATACCGCTTGTTATCGCCATTACTGCTACATGATAAGAAATCGACTGCACCGGATCTGAAACAAAAGCGCCAAAAACATCTCCCGCTTTCCCTTCTCCTGCAGCAGCCATAAGACCACCAAAGGACTTGAACATGTATGCAAGAGTCCAGCCGGCAATGACCGCATAATAAGACAGGATAACAAAACCGCAGAAAAAGCCCATCCAACCTACCATAGGCCACGCTCCGCCACCAAGTTTCCTGAAAGAGCCGACTGCGTCAGACTGTGCTTTCCTACCAATTACAAATTCCGCAAGCATTACAGAAATCCCCAAAACTATAACTACAGCAAGATAAACCGCAACAAAAGCCGCTCCGCCAAATTTCCCCGTGATGTAAGGGAATCGCCAGATATTACCAAGACCTACCGCCGAACCTGCAGCAGCCATAATAAACCCAAACCGGCTGCCCCACTGTTCTCTGTTCTCAGACATATGATCCTCTCCTCTCGATAATTAAAAAAGCCACAGCCAAAGAAAAGCCCCTTCAGCGCTTAAGTTGTATATCATATTACAGTCAAAAACACAAGTTTGCAAATAGTTACAAAGCGGTCGTAATATCACATAATGGTATGATTATTTAAACTAATTACCATAAAAAACAACATAACAAAGGTTCCATATAGTAAAACTTGTTTATAAGAAAAGGTGGATTTAGTAAAAGTAATGGCGGGAGAAAAACAAGAAACCATGAAGGCAATCTCCCGCCATTACTTTAATATCAGCGTTAAATATTAGTTATCAGTTATCACACTGAGTGTTGATCCGTCGAATATCCATTCCCCTGCCTGTTTCATCATCAACATCAATTACCACGGCCTGGAACCTTACGTCTGTATCACATATCTCGAATTTGCTCGGGGTGCCGTATAAAAATTTAGGGATCACAGACTCTGCGGTCATCCCAATTATTCCACCATGTCCACCTGTCATTCCTACATCAGATATAAAAGCGGTACCCCCTGGAAGGACCTGTTCGTCCGATGTCTGTACATGTGTGTGGGTCCCTGCTATTGCAGAAATTTTACCGTCAAGCCAATACGCAAGTGCCTTTTTTTCTGACGATGCCTCTGCATGGAAATCAACAAAGATACATGGAGTCCTGGATTTCTCTATCAGTTTCTCTGCCGTACGGAATGGGCAATCGAGAGGGGGCATGAAGGTTCTTCCCTGAAGGGAGATCACTGCAAGTTCCTTTCCATTCTTTTCAAATATCCCAAATCCTCGCCCGGGAGTTCCTTCCGGATGATTGGCAGGTCTCAGTATGCGTTTTTCACTGTCGAGCAGAGGTAAGATCTCTTTCTTGTCCCATACGTGGTTGCCGCTGGTCAGAATATCTATGCCCATTGAGAAGAGTTCTTTCAATACTGATTCAGTCAGGCCAAAGCCAGCAGCGCTATTTTCTCCGTTGGCAATTATAAAATCAAAACCGCCATATTCTTCGCGCAAAGAAGGCAAAACCCGGGGGACAGCTTTCCGCCCGGGTCTTCCCATTATGTCTCCGATAAAAAGGATCCGCATCATGCCTCACCTATTTTGCGTATTCTACAGCTCTTGTCTCTTTGAGCAGGGTCACTTTGATCTGCCCCGGGTATCTCATTTCTTCTTCTATCTTTCGGGCGATGTCATAGGCCAGTTTCTGCATGGCTCCGTCATCAGTCACAGAAGGAGAAACGGCGACACGAACTTCGCGACCTGCCTGGATGGCAAAAGCTTTGCTTACGCCGCTAAAGGACTTGGCAACTTCTTCCAGTTTTTCAAGCCTCTTGACATAAGCATCAAGACTTTCTCTTCTGGCTCCCGGACGTGATGCGCTGACCGCATCAGCTGCAGCTACAAGTACAGCATAAATAGTCTGCGGCTCTTCATCTTCATGGTGAGCTGCGATCGAGTTTACGATGTCAGGGGCTTCTCCATATCTTTTTGCAAGATCGGCTCCGATTTTTGCATGAGGTCCTTCTACCTGATGGTCAACAGCCTTTCCGATATCATGGAGAAGTCCTGCTCTTCTTGCCTTAAGCTCATCAAGACCCATTTCTGCAGCCATGATCCCTGCGAGGTGAGCTACTTCAAGGCTGTGAGCAAGTGCATTCTGACCATAGCTGGTACGATATCTAAGTTGACCTATGATCTTCGTAAGTTCTATATGCATGTTTTTGATACCAGTTTCAAGCAGTGCCTGTTCCGCTGTTTCAAGTATCTGTATCTGGACGTCTTTTTCTGCACGTTCAATAATTTCCTCTATCCGCGCAGGATGGATGCGTCCGTCAACAACAAGCCTTTCAAGGGAAAGACGTGCAACTTCACGCCGCACTGGGTCAAAGCTGCTCAACGTAACAGCTTCCGGAGTATCATCTACAATCAGGTCGACACCGGTAAGTGTTTCAAAGGTCCTTATATTGCGGCCTTCTCTGCCGATTATCCGGCCTTTCATCTCGTCGGAAGGAAGATTTACAACGCTGACCACTGCGTCAGACGTAAATTCAACACTGCAGCGCTGGACTGCGGTTGCAATAATTTCCTGAGCTTTACGATCTGCATCACGCTTCGCACGTTCTTCCAGTTCTTTAAGCCTGAGACCTATAAGATGGTTGGCTTCAGTTTCTACTTCAGCCAGCAAGAGGTCTCTGGCCTGTTCGCGTGAAAGCTGGGCGATCTGTTCGAGATTGGAAATCAGTTCCTGTTCCTTAACGGAGAGCTGGTTCAGTTTTTCCTGTGCTTGTTCGTGTTTTTGGATAAGTTCCTCTTCTTTGCGGCTTATGCTTTCGATCTTCCTGTCAAGGTTCTCTTCTTTTTGTTCGAGACGCCTTTCAGAACGCTGCAGTTCATTCCTTCGTTCTTTAGTGTCCCTGTCAAGTTCTTGTCTTAATCTGTGTATCTCTTCTTTTCCTTCGGAAACGATATCCCGCTTCATCTGTTCGGCTTTTTTTACTGCTTCGGAAATTACCCTTTCTGATTCAGAGAGCGCTCCTTTGTACTTCTTATCTGATGCATTTTTTTGATACATAAACCCTATCAGGACTCCAACAGCGAGTCCTGCAATCACACTCAAAATTACTGTCATTGTCATTATCTATCACCTCAGTTTCAATTGTCATGGTTCGGTTGGTCACATACATTTAAACCTTGATCATTCTATTTACAATTTGACTATATTGCATACTGCTTCATGTTTCACGCCGATGGGATGTATTGTACAGAATAAAACCTAACTTCACAAGTGGTAGTTATATGTATATATTATGCCTTAAATGATGCATCAATGCCATTCATCCGGAAAATTTCAAGTTTTTTAGCAAATCCGGGATCATTTAAAAGGGCCGGGGCATCAGAGATCAGCCATTCTGCATCTTCCTTCGCATATTTAAGTAATTCACTATCCCTTAAAACATCCGCAATTTTGAATCCGGCAGCTCCATGCTGTTTCAAACCGGTTATCTTTCCCGGACCCCTCAAAAGGAAATCAGCCTCGGCAATTTTAAAACCGTCATCTGTCTTCAGCATTATCTTAAGCCTTTCAGCAACTTCGTCCCCGATCATATTTATAAGCAGCAGACAAACTCCACGTCTGCTTCCCCTGCCCACTCTCCCTCTAAGCTGATGGAGTTGGGAAAGGCCATACATATCAGGAGATTCTATTACTACCACCGAGGCTTCAGGGACATCCACGCCTACTTCAAGGACTGTCGTTCCGACTAGTACCTTTGTAGTTCCATCCCTAAACTTTTCAAGCTCGGTATTTTTTACATTACCTGCCATTTTACCGTGGATAAAACCTATCCCGAGTGGTCCCAAATGTTTTTTCAGGAAAGCGTACCTTTTTTCAACTGAAACCAGTTCGTTTTCTGCGTCGTCTTCCACTCTTGGGCAGATCCAGTATGTTCTGCCCCCCGCAGCAGATTCATTTATGATAAATTGCATCAGATCCCTGATTTTTGTGAAATCGATCAGTCTGGTTTCAGTCTTTTTTCTTCCTACCGGTCTTTCTCGGATCAGCGAAATATCCATATCACCAAACAGACATACAGATACAGTTCTGGGTATAGGGGTCGCTGACATCATCAGAAGATGAGAGGTTTTTCCTCTGCTGAGCATTTCTCCTCTTTGCATTACCCCAAAGCGCTGCTGTTCATCTATGATCACCGTTCCCAAATTTAAGAACTCAACACCATCCTGTATCATCGCGTGAGTCCCTACGACTACTTTAGTCCGGCCATCCCTTATCGATCCGATCAATGGGATCCTTTCTGACCTGGCTTGCCCTCCTTTAAGCAGTGCGCACGATATTCCGGAAGGAGAAAGAAATTTTTGAGTCTGTGAGTAAAGCTGTTCTGCAAGTACCTCTGTCGGCGCCATGATCGCCGTCTGTATTCCGGCATCAGCGCCCGCAGCAGCAAGGCCAAGCGCTATGACAGTCTTTCCTGAACCTACATCTCCCTGTAATAGCCGCGACATAGGATGACCATTTTTCGTATCTTTAAATATCTGGGCAAAAACATTTTTTTGAGAAGCAGTAAGTTCAAAGGGCAGAGAGTCCATGAAACTTAAGTAGTAATATCCGTCCGGCGTTATTTTTGCTGCCTCATGAGATCTCTTAAGTCTTTCTTTTCTCAAAACCAGAACTGTCTGGAGAAAAAGAAATTCCTCATAGGCGAGTCTCTTGCGGGAATCTTTCCATCGTTCTTCTGAATCAGGTCTGTGCATACCCCAGAGGGCCTCACTAATGCTTTGCAAACTCCTTTTTTCCATGATCCCTTGGGGAAGATATTCCGGAACAAGAGGAAGATGATCTTCCAATACTTTGCACATAAACTTTCTGAACCACCTGACAGGCAAACCCGCTGTTGAAGGATATACAGGCACTATTCCTGAAAAACTTTCGACATCTGATTTATTTTTTACTACTTCAAAATCGGGATTTGAAAATTCTATCTTGCCGTCACAAAAAGAAGGGAGTCCGAAAATCGCTATGGACATCCCTTGTTTTAAAATATTATTAAGGCCTTTTCTGTTGAACCATACTATAGAGACAGTTCCGGTCCCGTCTTCTGCTTCGCACAGACAAATGTGAGTGCCCGTCCTGAAACTTCTTTTACAGTTGACGCTCGTTATCCTTGCGGCCACTACAGAGCTTAGGCCTTCCTTCAACGCAGAAATTTTACATATTTCTCTTCTGTCCTCATACCTTCGTGGGAAAAACCATAAAGCATCATTTACTGTAAAAATGCCCAGGTTTCCCAAAAGCCCGCCTCTTCCAGGACCGATCCCTTTAATATTTATTACCGGTTCATAGATATCTGCGGTCACGGATAATTCAGTTATGTCCCTCTCTGCCCGGATCCTTCTCCATTATTTCCTTTGGATCAACTCCAAGCATTGCATAAGCAGCTTCCAGATCTCCCTTGTCAACAGAAGTTGCTGTTTCCCTTTCCATTGGATCATCCGTTACTGGGATCTCTTCAAGTATCGAATTTACCGCTGCAGTTAGTGTGGAAGAGTTAATGCTCTGGTTGAGCATGTTGTCAAACTTTGCAAGCAGGCCCCTAAACTCCTGTTCGTATAAATTTCTTACATTTCTGATCTGGGATACTCCATCGCGCAGGCGCTCTGCCTCTTGCGCAGCATCCTTGCATATTATGTCAGCTTTTTCTTTTGCCTCAAAAATTATTTTTGACGCCTGCTCCTGCGCGCTTTTGACTTTTTCATCAGCACTTTTTTGTGCCATAAGGAGCGCTTCATGAAGTATATCCTTCATTTTTTCATATTCCGCAAGGCTATCCTCTTTTACAGTCAGGTCACGCTCCAGATCCTTTGTCCTTTGTGCATATGTCTGAAGTGTCTCCGCCACATTGTCAAGGAATTCATCTACCTCAGCTGAATCGTAGCCTCTCATGCTTTTTTTGAAAGATTGATTGACCACATCAAGAGATGTTAAAAGCTCAACCATAAAAACCCACCGTCCTTTTCGCTTTTACATAAAAAAGCACTAATTCTGTTCATTCATTATATATATTTAATAATAATTATACATTTATCTAAGGTATAAATTGGTAATTAAATAATTTTAACTCTGTAATTTTGGTCTTGAACCGAATATCCCTGTCCCAATCCTGACTATCGTACTTCCTTCTTCGATCGCAATTTCATAATCGCTGCTCATTCCCATTGATAGGTCATAAAGGGAAAGCCCTGAAAACAACCTTAAGTTATCTCTTAAGAGGCGGAGCCCTTCAAAAGCTTTTCTTATTTCTCCACTATCATCCGTGTTGGGTCCTATCGTCATCAATCCTTCTACAGATAAACGTGGGCAATAACGCATCACTCTTTCAAGAAGGCTAGCAGCTTCCTGAGGAACTGCTCCGCTTTTTGTCAGCTCACCGGACATGTTTATCTCAATATAAATTGGAAAACCATGATCATCAGTTTCAGCCAGTATCCTGTCCAGCATACGTGCAAGATCAAGTGAATCGACAGTTTCTATCAGATCAAAGACTTCAAGCGCTTTTCTTGCCTTATTCCTCTGGAGGTGACCAATAAGGTGCCATGGCGTCTTATCTTCTGAGGGCCATTTAAGCCTTTTGTCAGCTGCCTCCTGGACTCTGTTTTCTCCAAACATGTCAAGTTTAGCTGCAGCAGACAACATGTATTCTATAGGTTGGGTTTTTGAGACCCCCATCAGCTTTATCTCCGCCGGATCAAGACCGCTCCGCTTTGCTGCGGATCTTATCTTTTCACGGATGTCAACTATGTTCTGATCTATGAAATCTACCAAAGCTGTATCCTCCCCTCACGAGCAGTAGAGGCGTCTTCTACTACGGCATCTCCCACAGAGACCCCTTCAGTAATGATAAACATATTGTTGTCTACTCTTTTGCCCTTAACAGGAACAAAAACAACTCTGGAACCTCTTACCATGTATACTCCTGATCTTCCATCAAGTTCTATGATCGAGGTTTGCGGTACCAGTGCGCCCTCTGTCCTTCCTGCTTCTATTGTCAACGTATATTTTCTTGAAAGGACAGATTCGGGCTGGAACCAGGGCAGCGTAAGATATAATTTTATTTTATTGTCTGCCTTCGTGCTTACCCTTATGTCTGCTGCGGAAACTGTGTCTACCCCGTCCATTTTTACTCGCAGTTTTTTATTCTTTATTTGTTCCGCCATATTCCCTAATATCCTTGAGTAGCCAATAAACCTCAGCTCCTGCGGCTGCTCGATAAGCTTTCCAACCGGCTGGCCTTTTCCTACAAGCAAACCATTTTTTAAACGATTTAATGCCCCCGGCTCAGGCAAAGTCTGAAATCCAGGCCAGATCTCTGAGTAACGCCAGGTCTGTTCCTTCCCGTCAAGTGCCGCGACGAAATACCCCTGCTGATATGCCTTGACATCAGAGGCCCTGTTTCCTGAGGTGATCTTCGCAACGACAGAACCTCTTGAAACACGTACCGGCCCGGTACCCTGAGGATATGTTACTATACCCCCAGCAGAAGCCGGAAGGGGAACTTCTTTCCATAGCAAAACTCCGCGGATCTTCACCAGTTCTACATCTATCCCAGGTATAGCCCATGTTATCTCCGGGTGGAGATACTCGTACCTGTCAAAATAGAGTTTAAAAGCCCAGATCCATATGACAATTATTAAAAATACCATGAGCCAGTACATTGGTTTGAATCTTCTTGGTTCATCGGGCTCAAAACGTCTTACCATCGATTATACCTTCTGTCACTCAGCAAAAAGCAGTGGGATCTCTCCGAGGTCGTCCTTGACCTCCCATGCTCCGGCTTCACTCAAAGCTCTCTTGTCGAAATTGCCCGTAGTCATTCCTATTCCCCTGCAGCCGGCAGCCACTGTCGTCATCATGTCTATGTCCGTATCTCCCGCATAAAGTCCTTCTGACGGCGCTACTCCCAGAATTTCAAAACCCTTGAGGAGGGAGTCAGGTTCTGGTTTAGCCCGTTCAACATCTTCCAGGCCGACAACCACATCAAGCATTGGAGTGAGTCCCATAAACTCAACGGGTCTTTTTGCAAAACGGCGGTTCGATACTACTCCGACCTTGATCCCCATCATCCGCAGCCGTTCAAGAGTGCTGAGTGTGTTTGGGAAAAACTTCAGCCTCGCCTGTTCTTCTTCCCTGTAGTTTGCCCTGTAGAAATCCACCCATTCCTGGCGAAAATCTCCCCAAAACATCCGCCAGCTGTCCTCTATCGTCAGCCCTATCGCCGAAAGGACTTTTTCTCTTGAAATCTGATCAAACCCAAGATGACCTGCGAGTAAATTGGTACAGTGGTGTATTGCATAGCTGCTGTCGACAAGCGTCATGTCAAAATCGAACAGTACAGCTTTGATTTTTTTTGTGCATACCATTAAGACTGGACCCCCATAACAAAACCTTTGAGATAATCTGTTTCAGGTACTGCGGAAAGAGCCGGATGATCAAAAGGCTGATGTATCTCCAGCGCAATGCGGCATGAGATCCCTGCATCTATGGAGGCTTCGTTGAGCACAGAGAGAAGCATTTCTCTTGTAAAAGCATGGCTGCAGGAAAGGAAAACAAGATGCCCTCCATCTTTGATCCGGTTAAGTCCTCTGATGGCAAGTTCCTTGTATCCGCGACGTGCTGAATCCACCTGTCCTTTGGCTGGTGAGAAGGGAGGCGGGTCCATTATTACTATGTCGAATCTCTCCCTGTCGCTGTCCATCTTCCTCATGATGTCGAATGCATTCCCGCATATCCACTCCATCTTTTTGGGAAGACCATTTATCTCCAGGTTTTTCCGTGCAATCTCTATTGCAGATTGTGACTGTTCTACAGCCACGATCTCAGAAGCTCCTGCGGCAAGGGCATGAAGCCCGAAATGCCCCTGATAGCTGAAACAGTCCAGCACTCTGGCTCCTTTGAAAAGAGGTGCTATCATATCGGGAATACTTTTAACATCCAGATATGCCCCAGTTTTTTGTCCGTTTTGAATGTCTACGAGTTCATAAATGGAACCCATTTTTATCTTGAGCGGTTCCTTAGGTATCTCTCCAAGGAGAGCCCTTATCTCTTTGGGTATACCCTCTTTTTCGAGATGTTTGGTCTCGTTGCGAAGCACTATCGCAGATAGTTTGCGAACCTTCCTGAAAACATCCGCAACCTTGTCGATGTGCTTGTACCATCCTGCAGCTGATATCTGAAGAGATAAAACATCACCGTAGAGATCAGCGACTATCCCCGGCAGGCCATCAGCTTCCCCATGTACCCACCTGAAAGCTTCTTCTCCCTGATACCATGTCTTGCGCCAGTTTAGCGCTGATGTCAGTCTTTCCCTCAAAAGCCCCATCTGATCAGGCTCTTTGGCTCCGTAAGTCAGGACACGTATTGAAAGAGCGCTTTCGCTCCAAAGGCCCCATCCTTTGATCGAACCAGCCCTGTCAGTAAAAGCGATCAGATCTCCCTGTGCGCATTGCGGGATCTGCCTGAGATTGCCCCTGAATATCCATGGGTGCTTCATCCTGACCCTCTCAAGACCCGATTCGTCAAGGACAGCCCTTCTTGCAAGTCTTTTTTCTGAAGGCACTAATTTTTGCTCCTCTCTACACTGGCGAAAGCATCATGATTATGTATGCTTTCGTGGCTTGTCACAGAAACGCTGTACCATGTTATCCTGTGATCTTTTTCCATCGCAATTGATAGTTCACGGACCGAATCCTCCACAAAACGGGGATTGGCATATGCTTTTTCTGTTACTGCTTTCTCGTCCTCGCGTTTAAGTATACTGTAGACCGGAGCAGAGGCGCAGAGATCAGCCGCCTCGGCAAGTTCTTCGATCCAAACAAAAGTCTTCATCCTTACTGAGATCTTTGCATGTGCTCTTTGGTTGTGCGCTCCTCTGTCCGATATCTCTTTTGAGCAGGGACACAATGTCTGAATAGGAGCTGTAAGTTCAGTTATGAGATCAAACTTGCTGCCCTTAAGTTCCGCGAAGAAACGGACATCATATCTCATTCGTCCTGGAGCACCGCTTACAGGAGCTTTTTTTGTAATAAAATAGGGAAATTCAAAATCAGCATGGGCTTCATCCGCGTCAAGCCTCTTCTGGAGCATCTTAAGAAGATTCTCCATGTTGTGAAATGTGACCTGATTTTCCTGTTCTCCCAGCACTTCAATAAAACGGCTCATATGCGTTCCCCTATAGTCACGAGGCAGAAAAACAGAAAGGCTGACATTTGCGACAGTATCCTGGATACCATTTGAACGGTCAAGGACCTGTATCGGCCAGGACAGACCTCTTATGCCAACTTTGTCTATCGCAATATTCCTTTTGTCATGCTCACTCTGAACATCACGCACCTCTAGACATCCTCCCTGCGGCAAATAACAGATGAGCTTTCTGTCTCCCAGACTTTGACCTCGTATAGCTCACAGTTATCGCGTTTTAGCGGCTTGTCCAGTATTTTAAATATCCACATAGCAATATACTCTGCTGTCGGCTGAGGCAGTATGTCATTGATATAAGCATGATCCAGCTTTGATAAGACAAGCTCTGTGACATGCTTTTTGAGCTCCACAAAATCAAATACCATACCTTCATCGTCAGGCTGCCCTTTTAACATGACCGCAAGCCTGTATGTATGGCCGTGGAGGTTCTCACATTTTCCGTGATAGTTTACAAGATTATGGGCTGCGTCAAATTTGAATTCCCTGCAAAGAAACATCTGAGATACACCTCACAAATAATCAGAAACCTTCTGATAGATTGTACCACTGCTTCAATAGATGATATACTCTACCAAACAAAAAGGGGGCAACGCAAGTGAAAATAACAGGCATTTTCGCACCCGTCCCGACGCCCTTCGCGTCGGACGGATCGCTTGACATAGAAGCGTGGAAGATCAACTTAAGGATATGGAAAGAGTCAGCTCTGGACGGCATCGTAATATGCGGATCGAACGGGGAAATGCCTTTTGTGACACAGGAGGAACGTGTTGTATTAACTGAGATTGCCGCGGAAGAAGCTGAAGGCAAGCTCATGCTTATGGCTGGAGCACACTTCCCATCGACTCGTGAAACTATTTCGTGCGCAAAGGTTCTCGCATCTGCCGGCGCCGGATCACTTCTGCTGCTTCCCCCGCACTACTTCAAAGGGAATCAGACAGCAATATTAAATTATTTTATTGAAGTCGCCGATAATTCCCCGGTTCCGATATTCATTTATAACATGCCGGCAAATACCGGGGTCGACATAGAGACAGAAACGATAATATCAGCTTCGCGACATTCAAATATCAAGGGGATAAAAGACACTTCAGGAAACATGACCAAGCTGGGGTACCTTGCCGCAGCCGCTCCTGAAGATTTTTCGGTTTTCGGAGGCACAGGCAACTGGTTCCTTGCAGCCCTTTCAATGGGTGCCTGCGGAGGCACGATGGCTGCATCTATCCTATATCCCAACACATGCAGAAAAATATACACCTCCTTCCATGAAAACAACTTGAAAGAGGCAATGGAGCTGCAGGCTAAGCTCCTGCCGGTAAGTGATGCGCTGACTCGCAGATTCGGCGTACCTGGACTTAAGGCAGCGCTTGACAGCAAGGGCATGAAAGGCGGCCCCTGCAGATCGCCGCTGCTCCCTGTATCTGAAGAAGTAAAAAAAGAGATCATTAAGATACTGGATAATTCCGGTCTGGATAAATATGAGACATGGAGAGGTTAATTTTTAATATTTTATAAGGAGGTCCGGAAATGGAAGATAAAAAAGTTCTCACCCTGCTTCTGGGAAGTCCCAGAATCGGAGGCAACACAGAAAAGTTAGCTGACGCCCTGGCGGAGGGAGCCGCTGAAAAAGGTTATGAAGTCAAAAAAGTCCATCTTGCGGCTTTAACACTCAAAGGATGTCTCGATTGCAGAAAGTGCTGGAGCACAGGCAAGCCCTGCATACAAAACGACGACATGGATCAGGTCTACCCTGATATAGAGGCGGCCTCTGTTATAGCATTTGTTTCCCCTCTATATTTTTATTCCTGGACCTCACAGATCAAGCCAGTGTGGGACAGGCTCCTGCCCTACTACATGCCCGGAGCGCTACGCACAACTCCGTCCAAAAAAGCGATACTACTGGCAGCAGCCGGTGATACGGAAGAGCGTGTATTCGACGGAATGCGTGCTTCGTTCAAGCTCGCGACTAATTTTCTGGGATGGGAAGTGTTAGGGGAAATCTGCGCACCTGACATTTACTCAAGGGGAGATATCGAAGCCAAGGGAGTTAAATGGATTGAGGAAGCAAAAGAACTAGGTGCTTCACTATAGAAAAATTAATATTCAACATCCGGATATTTAAATTTTAGTGACAAGAACTCAAAGGATGATCGCTCAGTAAAATTAGATGGTCATCCTTTTTTTAACAGTTAAACTTGATATTTTAACAATATCTGAATAAATATTATTTAAGTTATAGGGGTTAAGGAAAATTAGATAGTTTTTACTTACACCTCAGACAAATAATTAAAAAATCTTTAATAATTGAGCAGGTAATCGATATTGACGTTTTTAATAAACGGGCAACAATTATGCAAACATAAAACTATGCTAGTCAAACAATAAAACACCACGGTACTAATTCAATTATATAAAAGCAATATCTGCCTCATTGATACAGGTTATTAAACACTGGAACTGCAATATATTCGAGGTGGTTTTTAAATGAGTAGACACGCATATTTGATAACAGCACATCACCAGTTCGAGATACTGGAAAAGTTGCTCATTTTGCTTGATGACCCAAGGAATGATATCTACATCCACATAGATGACAAAGTAAAAGACTTTGATTCTGATCGTTTTGCAGGCATCCTAAAATGTTCTTCTGTTTTTTTTGTACCCCGCATCCCTGTTTTTTGGGGAGGTTACAGTCAAATAGAGGCGACTCTCATACTCTTGAAGGAATCAACTAAGAAAGGCTATGCTTACTATCATTTTATTTCAGGAGTTGATCTTCCTTTAAAAACACAAGACCATATACATAACTTTTTTGACAAGCACCAAGGCACTGAATTTGTAGGTTTTGAAGCCCCAATTATGGCACAGAGATTTTACTCCAGATTTCAGATCTACCATCTGCACCAAGACAGTATAGGGAGAAAAAAAAGTCTTCTTTACTATTGGGAGGAGATCCTGGTATTCATACAGAAAAGGTTTCGTTTACACAGGATCAAACCTGAAGAAATCATTTTTCAGAAAGGCTGCAACTGGTTCAGCATTACAGATAATCTTGCCAAACACATATTAAGTAAAGAAAATTTTATCAAAAGCACTTTTGCAAACTCAAGATGCTGTGATGAACTGTTCATACATACATTGATCATGAATTCGGATTTCAAAGAAAAGATCTACCAGAATAAATACGATAATGATGAGGGAAGTTCTGCGTGCTTGAGGTATGTAAATTTTAAATATAAAGACAACGTCTTCAGAACTGCTGATTACGATGACCTAATATCTTCAGAGCTTTTCTTTGCAAGAAAATTCGATATAAACGTAGACAGAGATATTATTGAAAAAGTTTTTTTGTATGTATCCGCAACTAAGTAATTGTGATGCTTCAATTATTTACTCAAGTCTTTGAATAAAGGGCTAAGCTCGTTTATCACTTATATGAGAGGATTGAGACCTTCCTGGAATTACGAGAAGTAATCCCCAAACAGCCCAAAAAATAACGCTGACATCTCTTCTCCCCTCGAAAACATCTCCATTTGTTCCGTATATTGCCATAGATACCAGTAGAATAAAACCAATAAGATTCCAAGGTATTTCGTCGGAAATAACTTCATACCTTAGTCTGGACCACGATTTTTTTATTGACAGCACTAAAGCGACCATAAAAAACAATAACGCCGGAAAGCCGCCGGAATATAAAATTGAAAGATACATGTTATGAGGATGAGAAACATCGTGTTCCAAGCTTTGACTAATTGCACCTTCCATGTTGATTCGTTCCTTTTCAAAAACTGTCCTAAAAGTAGTCCAGCCACTTCCTGTGACCGGGTGAATTTTTGTCATGAATAAAGATACATTCCAAATATCTTTTCTGCTATTAGTGAATGCATTAATATCATTGAAAGACATTATCTGTTCAATTTCTCTTTTAAATGAAGCAATGGGACCGTTATCAAAAACAGAAACAATAGTAAATAAAAGAAAAAACAAACCTATAATCAATATTACGACAGATCTGATCGTCGTTTTTTTCGATGCTGTCGCATAAAATGCGAAAATTACCATCTGAACTGCAGCGGTGATCCAACCTCCTGAAGAGAATGAAAAAATGATAAGCAAAATACTTGTCAGACTTAAAAAATATTGTAAAATAATTTTTTTTTCAAAAAACCAGAATGCATAACAAAAGAAAAAAGGCATCAACAATAGTGAATAACTGGCTACTGAATTGCCGTTATCAAGAGAGGCGTTCCAACCAAGCATAAAAAAGTCTGGTCTGAACATAACGTCAAAACAAAATACAAGGTTAACTGCCACAACCGCAAGTCCAAAAACTTTTCTCTTGTCTGAAGTATTTATCAGTCGCATAGCCAGATAAAGACCCGTTAAAAATTCAAGAGGTATAGAGGCGCCTTTACCCCATGTATAAAAGCTGTCGACATAGGGGATATGCGCGAACATTGACCACAACAAAAAGAAAAATAGGAAATAAATTATCTGTCTGCTATCCCGCTCCAGCTTAACTGCAAGAGGAGCATTGTATCTTATCCTGCCGTATACAATGCTTAGCAAAGCCAAAAACCATCCAATATAGTGAGCAACAGGGCCAAATGCTGTCATTGCAACTCCCAATGTATATATCCAGAAAGCAAAAGTTTCGTATGTCAAAAGTGACAATCGTTGTCTAAGCCCATATATCATAAAAGTCTGTCCTACTTTCCATTCGATACTACGATTTTCACAGATTATATCTACAACATTATTTTACATATCAATAATTAAAATATGCCAAAAACTTTAATAATAGCAATATTTATATGCAAGAATGTTACAATTTGTTCCTGTCGTTAAACAATACATAAATTTATGTCTAGTGATAATAAATAAACATGTAAAAATTACTATATTTACATAAAACAATATTTTGTATATATATAACTAAATTAAAAGCTACACATTAAATATTAACATTAAGTAATATTTTATATTATCATAATAACACAAAAATTAAAGTTGCTTCTTTATTTATCTCTATCCTAGATAATGATTATTTGCTTGTTAAGTTGGAATATATACTCTCGTTCATATCCACCATTCGATTTAATGTGAGAATACTGGAAACTGGAATTTTCGCAGTAGCTTTTCCTGTGACAATAAAATCCATGATGGCATCACGCCATCCAGATATATCTCCTGCTGATATTAGCCCCTCAGTTGATCCGGTCATTTCAGAAACTGACGATATATTCGATGCAATGACCGGTATCCCTATTTGTACTGCAAGTACCAAAGTGAGCGGCATTCCCTCTGTATGCGAAGGAAATAAAAGACATGATGAATTTGCCATAAAATTATCCACTTGATCAGAATATCCTCTGAAAATAACTTTATCAGAGATTTCAAGTTTTTGGGTAAGCGATTCCAGATCTTGTCTTTCAGGGCCGTCTCCAAGAACGTCAAGCGTCCAATTGTCATCCCTTAATTTTCCCAATGCTTCAATGACTGTATCCAGTCCCTTTATCTTTGTAAGGCGTCCGACAAATATAAAGCGGTTTTTACTTCTGTAAGTGCTATCCCATCTGACCGTAGGCTCAGGAAGCGCAACAGGAATGACAGTAAAATTTACTGGCAGATAACTTTTTATGTGATCCTGGACTGTTTCGCTTACTGATATCACAAACCCGGCATGTTTCAGTGGTATCAAACCATAATTCAGGCTGTAGCAGGCATGGGCTGTGTAGATCCACGGGATCTTTGTTTTGGAAGAAGCCCGCCATGCTATCCATGCCGGGACTCTTGAATGAGCATGTATCAATTCCCATCCTTCCTGCCTGATCCATGATGATATTTCCCCCGAACAGCGCCATGCAGTAATAGGATTCTTTTTATGAACAGGAAGATCACGATGCAGGACTTTGCCTGAGAGTTGGTTCTGCATCTGCCCTCCGTTAGATATGACCATAACTTCATGACCTCTCTCTGTCAGCTCGTTAGAGAGATCGATGACATGGCGCTCAACTCCGCCGATATCCAATTCAGGCAATATCTGGATTATCCTCATTCATGTTCCACCTGTCCGTTTTTTGATTCTGGCTATTTGCTTTCAGAGAGACCGCCCGAACTATTCTTGCTCCCGGCAGGAGGAAGATATGGAACCAATACATTAAGCAGTTCCTGGTTCCGGATCTGCCTTGCCAGATTTAGAAGCTCCATCAGCTGTTTGGCCTGCGGACTTATGGTAAAGGATCTATACAGCTGGTTGATGGCATTTGCCCAGTCCTGGGGATCCTTGGTCACCTTTGCTACTGCCATCAGGTGATTGGCATACTGCTCCTCTGCTTCGTCTCTTGTCATTGCTTTAGCTTTTGCTTTTTCTATGTAACCAGCCTGCAATTCAGCCTGATCAGTATCTGCTGCATACCTTAGGTATTTATCTCCTGCCAGCCCGTTCCCAAGAAATACAAGTCCAAATACTGATATCGTACAAATAAAGACACCCAATATTCTGTATATTGATGTATGCCTTACCTCTGACCAAGAATAGCTCTGTGGAAGCAATTCCCTGTTTGCTATTGCAAAAGCCAAGGAAAGCCATACTACGTTCTCTATCCGGTGGAAAGGCCTGCTGAATATTGCGTCGAACAGTATGAGAAAAAGCATCGCACATGACCATGAAGCTTCGATAGAGAGCATTTTTTTCTGAGATAGGAATTTTATGAACCTCCATATCCACCAGGCTGCAGCAGACAAAAGGAGTATGATCCCAAATATTCCAAACTCGGCAAACCACTGTAGGTACTCATTATGAGCCCAGTATGTGAACTGCCATTCCATTTCAGGGTCTTTCTGGAAGGCAAGCTTCTGCCCTTCAAGGTAATGCCACTTATAATGGCCTATGCCCACACCTTTTACCGGGTGTTCCATAAATATTGCCCAGCTTGTTTTCCAAATTCCTCGCCTTTTGCCAAAAGTCCTGGTGTTCATTACCATATCCATAGTTTTGTTCAAAAGGGCATAAGCCCGGCCAAATCCAAAATAACTCATTCCAATGTTAAGTGCAAGCATCAGCAGGACTATCGCAACACCCTGTCCTACCCTTTTCAGCATTTGTTTTCTGTCGTTCCGCATAAATATGATCGAGATTATGACAGTGCCTGTGATAAGGGATAAGAAGCCTGCCCTTGTGGTCGAATTCCACATTCCCCATGAATTAAGGGCAAGGAGGCTAATATTGATGTATCTGAGTATGGATGACCGACTTGTTTTACCTGAGATATCCTTTGAAAAGACTTCATAATATGCGGCATTAAGATATATGCCGTTCATTACAGCCATTGCCATCCACAGCCCGAACATTTCCTGCTGGCCTGTGTTTCCGATGTAGTTGCCCGGGACGTTCATTATGAAAGGAAAAGGCCCGTTCATATTTCTGATAAGTAATTCTGCAAAGATGACATTTATACCTGCGTTAATGTTCGCAATCCAAAGGATAGTTCTGTGGGCTTTAGCATCTTTAAAGAGGTTGAAGGAGAAAAGATAAATTGCTGTCAGAGTAGCGAAGAAAAACCATTCCTTCATGTATGTGGACCATGAAGTGATGTCGACCCACATTGTCTGGATCGAAATATATCCGAGCATTATCAGCCATAAAAAACCGAAGAGGTCTATTTTGAAATCTGTACGTTCATTCCCGTATAGGGCAAGGGACATCCCTCCGATAACTGAGATTATCGCAACGGGGACCATTGCAAAGGTCCATTTCATAATGTGAAGTGTGTCAAACCAGCTGATGCCGGAAAAGATCAAGTTAGGCGATCCGAGAGAGATAAATATCAAAAAATAAAAAATGATCGGGTGGACAGCATTCTTATGCTCCGAAGACTCAATTTGATCTCTTTTGATCGTACCTCCCAAAAGGTTTTCAGAGGGCAATTTAGTCGCAGCTAAAAACTTTGATTTCATTTGCAGATCCCCTTCGATTTAATGAATCTTCAACGGTTGCCTATGACAGGGAAAAATAGACATAAACTGAAATAATGTCCGAACCGGATCAATAATGACCGCTAAGTTTGTTTTCAAACCTCGCATATTCTTTGAAAAATATCAGGTCTACTTTACCGGTGGGGCCGTTTCTGTTCTTTGCTACTATGACTTCAGAGGTGGGGTCGACTGTCTCACCCTCCTGGGCATAGTATGCTTCCCTGTAAAGGAATATGACCATGTCAGCATCCTGTTCTATAGCTCCGCTGTCTCGAAGGTCTGAAAGCTGTGGTTTTTTGCTTCCCCCGCGTTTTTCAACATCCCTTGAAAGCTGGGAAAGCGCCAGCACTGGCACTTTAAATTCCCTCGCTATACCCTTGAGTGCCCTGGATATCTCAGACACTTCCTGCTGTCTGTTCTCGATCTTTCTGGCAACGTTCATAAGCTGGAGATAATCAAGTACCACCAACCCTTTGCCCGACTTATGCTTCGCAAAAAACCTCCTGCATCTGCCTCTTAGGTCAAGTGTGTTAAGTGTTGAGCTATCGTCGATATAAATGGGGCTTTTCGATAGATTTCCTGCAGCCTTCGAAAGTTCCTGCCACTGTTCGTTCTGGACTTTCCGTGATTCAAACATCTGTCTGAGGTTGACCCTGGATTCAGCGGAAAGCATCCTCTGGGCTATCTGTTCCGCGGACATTTCAAGACTGAACATCAGAACCGGGATGTCTTCCTGAAGGGCAGCGTGCTGCGCTACATTAAGCGCAAAAGCTGTTTTACCCATAGAGGGCCTTGCAGCAAGTATGTAAAGGCTGCCTGGCTGCATTCCTCCGGAAAGTTTGTCAAAATCTGTAAAGCCGGACGGCACTCCGGTGATATCCAGTCCTCCGGCCAGTCGTTTCTCAATTTCCCCGATAGCTGAAGTTACAACTTCTCTGGCTCCCTTTAGTCTTGAAGATCTTCCTGACCTGGCGATTTCAAATACCTTTTGTTCGGCAGTCTCCAAAGCCTCGTCAATTCCGATCTCCTCCGAAAAACCCATCCGTGATATGTCGGTCCCAACCGTTATGAGTCCTCTATGTACAGATTTATCCCTTACGATCCCTACGTGGTACTCAATATTGGCTGTTGTAGTCACCGCGTCCATAAGCTCTGCTACAAAGGGAAGTCCTCCCATACGGTCTTCCACACCGCGTTTTTTTATCTCTTCTCTGAAAGTCAGGGAGTCTACTGCATTGTCCTGCTCCGCCATGGAAGCGATTATCTCAAATGCAGTCCTGTGCCTTGGATCATAGAAATCCTCGGCTCGCAGACCTTCAATTACTATAAGCAGGGAATCCCTGTCAAGGAGACATGAACCGAGCACAGAGCGCTCGGCTTCAAGATTGAAGGGAGGTATCCTGTCGAATTCCCTGCTGGTGCTCAATTTATTCTGACTCCACTTTAAGGGTCATTTCTGCTTCAACGCCAGTGTATAGTTTTGCTTTAAACTGGTATTCACCGGTCTTTTTGACTGTTTCCTCTATTTTCAAATCTTTTTTGTCTACGGGAATAGAGAACTGGGCGACCAGAGCTTCCGCGATCTGGGCTGTCGTTACGCTTCCAAACAGCTTGCCGCCCTCGCCCGTATTGACCTTTACCCTGACTACTTTACCGCCAAGTTTTTTTCTTGCTTCCTCAGCAATTTTTAATTTTTTATCATCTTTTATCTTCTGAGTCTTCTGCATCTGCTGAAGCTCGCGTACTTTTCCCTCTGTGGCTTCTTCAGCAAGTCCTCTGGCGATTAGGAAATTACGGCCGTAGCCGTCAGCGACTTCAAGAAGGTCGTCTTTTTTCCCTATTTTATTAACATCCTGTTTAAGAATCACTTTCATTCTTTTTCCCCCTTATCCTAGTACGTAAATCGTACCAGATATCAAAGATTCCAACCATAGACAAAATATACGAGACAGGAGAGAAGAGTATGCAGAAAAGCGAAAATATCACTTTTATAACCTTCGCTATCCTCCTGGATGACATATAGTACCAACATAATGACAGGCCTTCAAGCATGAATATTGCCCTGAGAACTTCCATGAGGTTTGCAGATACTACAGTGTATACTCTCTCATCCGGGAAAGCCTTGCCTGCAAGATCCATTATCACCGCTGCAGCCAATGCCCAAAAAAGGTTTTTAGGGAAACGCCATGTTTCAAATTTGGGAAGGCTCGGTAAAGGTTCTCCACCTGATCTCCTGATAAGATATGAAACCGTCCAGTAGGTCGCAAATGTGTCTATAGCAGAGAAAAAAATAATCATGGAGGGCATCAAGAGTGATACAGTCTCTACCATAGCCAGTGAATAATTTTTAATTATTTCATCTGAGGCACCTATGCCGCCGGATGAAAGTTTGCTTGCCAGCGAAGATACTATCTCCATCGCTGTTTCAGGCGACATTGCAAATGGGTTCATTCCCGAAATGCTTGTAAAGGTGACCAGCAGGATTATCTTGGCTATAATTGAGGCTGTGACAGAGAGAAGGATGAAATCGATGCCTTTTTCAGTCCTGCCTGAAATATAGCCGAAGACTACCCCTAAAACACCAAACTCAAGGGCATACATAAAAGCAGGAAGACTTCCAAAGAGAATAAAGACAAATACAGAACCGAATAGGACTCCTAATAGCGATTCACGGAATCCCTGCCTTATTTCAAGTACCATAAGCGGAGCCGGAGCTATAAGGATCAGGAAGGGAGATGCGAGAGCAACATACATTCCACCCGAGAACATAACTATGCTCAAAAGTATCAATGACAACCATTCAAAAATAATTTTCGATTTCACTTTCCGACCCCCACAAAGACAATAAAAAAAAGAGAGAGCCCTACGGCCCTCTCCCAATTATACAGCACAGACTTAATTTTTAATCTGATGTAAAAGGCAAAAGCGCAATTATTCTTGCCCTCTTTATAGCCCTTGTGAGCTGGCGCTGGTGCTTGGCACAAGTCCCGGTAACTCTTCTTGGCACTATCTTGCCGCGTTCTGTAATATATTTTTTAAGCTTTTCTACTTCTTTGTAATCTACATGATCGATTTTATCTACACAGAAATGACATACCTTCGGCCGGCGCTTACGGCGTTTACGGTTAAAATTCGAACTGTTTTCCATCAAAGACTCAACCCCTTCCTAGAATGGTATCTGTACATCTCCAGGTCCCTCAGTTCCGCCCATTTCAGAGAAATCAAGTGGGAATTCATCTTCAAATCCCTCTTCTTCTCTTAGGCTTCCCATGTCCCCGCCAGACATCGCATCGGAATGGATCCTGGCGCTTCCGGGATTCTGTTCAGCGTGAGAAGTGGATCCTGAAGATCCTTCATCTTCCCTGCGGCCTGAACCAAGGAGAACTATATTTTCAGCGACTACTTCCGTCACCCATCGGTGCTGTCCTGTCTTTGGGTCGTCGAAATCACGGACACTTATGCGCCCCTCGACTAAAACAGGACGTCCCTTTTTGAGATAGCGTTCGCAGATATCTGCCGTAAAACCCCAAGCAGAAACATTTACGAAGTCAGTGTGGTTCTGCAGCTCTCCTGTCGCCTTGTTTTTCCACTGGCGGCCGATCGCCACAGTTATCCTTGCTACCTTCTGCTTGTTCGGAGTAAACCTCACGTCAGGATCTCTTGCCAGGTTACCCATAATGATAACCTTGTTGTATCCGCGAGCCATGACGTTTACTTCTCCTCCAGGTTAACGACCATCTGGCGTATAACCTGGGGTTTGAGGCTAAGGAGACGTTCCATTTCCTTGACCTGTGCGGGGTCGAGCTTAAACGTATACAGAACGTAAAAACCCTCGAGCTGTTTTTCAATGTGGTAGGCAAAACGCTTTTTGCCCCAAAGATCCACCTTTTCCAACTCTGCTCCCAAACCGCGCACGACCTCGGCAATTTCTTCTGATACCATTTTATGGTCCTCAAGATCTGCCTGAAGAATCACAACCATTTCGTAAGATCGCACGTACTTCACCTCCTCCCTTTGGACTCTGGTCTCTTCTCAAGGAAGAGACAGGGACATACAATCAAGTACTATAGCACCGAAGTTAGCCTAGTGCAAGACATCGTTTGAAGTTATTTCTATCTTATAGATAACCTCACCTGATAGGACCAGATTGAACTGTTCCCTTGCAAGTCTGGCAATGCCCTCCGGGGTACTGTAGTATTCAATTTTCTGTTTAAGTTCCTGTGATTTTCTTTCTTCAGCGACAAGCTCTTCCATTCTTTTATCCATGGTACCTGAAAGGACATCTATCCTTTCAAGTTCCTTGAAAAAAGAGGTAAGGAGAACTGCTATTAAAAATGTCACTGCTGCAGCAAATATGATCCACCGCAATCTGGGAGCTTTCATGATCTGTCAGCTAATAAACTTTCAGCTATCGTGCTACATCTTTTCAGGAGCAGAAACTCCCAGCAGTCCGAGTACATTTTTAAGTGTTATCTTTGCTGCTTCCATCAGCAGAATACGTGTTTTCATAACAGGCTCGTCCACACCAAGTATGCGCTGGCTGTTATAGAAAGAATGGAATGCTTCTGCAAGCTCCGTAGCATAATATGCAATCCTGTGCGGCGCAAACTCGTCAGCTGACTTTGCCACTTCCTCAGGAAGTCTTGATATAGCCTTCGCTAGATTTATCTCAGACTGGTCCGTTATCAGCGAAACATCAAATTCTTCGATCCCAGGCAGTGTTACCCCTCTCTCCTCAAGTTCACGATATATGCTGCATATTCTTGCATGAGCATACTGAACGTAGAAAACAGGGTTTTCAGAAGTCGCCTTTTTCGCCAGCTCAAGATCAAAATCAAGGGTACTATCGCAACGGCGCATCACGAAGAAAAACCTCGTTGCATCTACTCCGACTTCATCCATTATCTCTCTCAGTGTTATTATCGTTCCTGCACGTTTTGACATCTGGACCGGTTTACCATCCCTGAGGAGGTTTACCATCTGTATCAGAAGCACATCAACAGCATCGTCCGGATGACCAAAAGCCTTATTGACCGACTTAAGTCTCGGTACGTACCCGTGATGGTCAGCGCCCCAGACATAGATCAGCTTTTCGAAATTCCTGTCATACTTGTTTTTCAGATAGGCCACATCAGATGTGAAGTAGGTCGGTACTCCGTTGGTCCGTATAAGGACCCTGTCTTTATCATCCCCGAAAAGAGTGGACCTGAACCAGAGTGCGCCTTCTTCCTCGTATGCGTAATCC
Source organism: Synergistetes bacterium HGW-Synergistetes-1 (assembly GCA_002839185.1). Taxonomy (NCBI): domain Bacteria; kingdom Thermotogati; phylum Synergistota; species Synergistetes bacterium HGW-Synergistetes-1. Next base: position 197,732 of record PGXO01000005.1, read on the forward strand.
CTCTTCTTCAGTTCTTCCATCGCCGGTTCTACCTGGCCGTTGTCATAAAGTGATTTTTCTGAGAACCAGACGTCAAATGTCACACCAAACTCTTCCAGATCCTTGCGGATCATTTCGGTAACTATTTTGCCTGTCTCTACAGAAAAAAATTCAACGGTCTCTTCCAATGGTTTTTTTGCCGGTTCTTCACCATACTTATCAACGAACGACCGAGCTATGTCCGTCATGTATTCTCCGTGATAGCCGTCTTCGGGCATTGGCGCTTCGTCCCCTCTTCCGAGGGCTTCAAAGTATCGGGACTGGGCTGATTTGCCCAGAAGTTCCATCTGCAGACCGGCATCATTTATGTAGTATTCACGTTCAACATCCCATCCGGCAAAGTCGAGTATCGAGGCTGTTATGTCTCCCACTGCTGCGCCGCGTCCATGTCCCATGTGCAGCGGGCCCGTCGGGTTGGCGCTGACAAATTCCACCTGGATCCTTCTGCCTTCGCCCGAGTTGACCCTTCCGTAATTTTCATTTTGGGCTATCGTGCTTTTTATTGCCTCTGTGATCCAGTTTGAGGCAAGTGTAAAATTGATAAAGCCGGGACCTGCGACCTCTGCCTTTTCAACGATCTCTCCAAGCGGCACCTTGTCGATCAATTTGTCAGCAAGTTCTCTGGGCTTCATGCCGAAAGGCTTCGCCAGCTGCATTGCAATATTGGTCGCCCAGTCACCATGTCCTGCCTGTCTTGGGCGCTCAAGGCGCACCATAAAGCCTTCAGGTAATTCCTGCTCCACGTCCCTTGCGATATCATCCACTGCTCTTTCAAGTAATTGCTTAAGTTCTTCTGTCATGTTCTGCAAAGTCAAACACTCCTTAAAAAATAAAAGACTTTATTTCCTGAAAGGAAGATCAAGTACAGGCCATCTCATGCAGGCAGCAAGCTCTTCCTTTAAAATTGCAGCAAGGCTGTCATCTACGATCACACTTTTTACTGTCCACGTGCTGTCCGCTATTAGCTGGGCTTTTTTGGGCCAGTGTGTGATCGATTCTATGAGGACAGCTTTTGTTCCTCCCCCAAGTTTTTTAAGCGGGGGAGACTGGATCATTTTATACCCTGATGGCATGTTCATCCTTATTTTCTGATCAATTATGAAGGGAAAACGCAAAGTATAGCTGCTTTCTTTTCCGATCATCTCCCCGACTCTTGATGGGACTCCTCCCGGAAGTCGAAGCAGGAGATTATCTCCCAACGTTATTCCCGGAACGCACTTTACTTTGAATTCAAGTTTGTATCCCGTCTTGGTAGGTTCCACTGAAAGAGGGTCAAGGACCATGCCCGGTATTGCGAAGTTTACCCTTTTTCTTAGAAAATCACTAAGTCCGCTCTGTGAAGGCAAATATCCATCAGACATCAGCTGTGCCCAGCCTCCACTTACGGCTATCGTCAATGTCCCCTCGGCAGAACCTATCTCGTTGAGATCCAGCTTCCAAAGAAAGTCAAGTTTGTGATCGGCAGGGCTGCCTGAACTCACAGTCTTTTTTTCGTAATCCTCGTCTTTGAGTCGGTAAAGAAGTGCTCCTGTTATTGAGGGCGCAGTGACCCCATAAGCGGATGTCTGGCCGGCCTGATAAAATTCAGTTCTGCCTCCGTTTGGAGACAGCTCAAGGACAGGGGCTGCCCAAAGGCTTGTAGAACCGGGGCTCTCTTTGTCCAGTTCCATTGATGCCTGCCACCATATCTTTGTCTCCCATCCAAGGGATTTTAGCCATTTATTAAGGATCAAGGTCTGTTCCCATGGAGTCCAGGGACCCTCTTCAGGAATATTTTCAGGAGATCTGACCCAGTTGCGGGGGTATCCTGAGAGTTTTTTTGAGGGCTGGGCTATCCATTCCATGAGCTTCATACCTGTCTTTGTTTTGTCTCCTGAAGATATTGACTTGGGGAGCCCAATGGATGGAAAAGTGTTCACAAATTCACTCATAACGGAAAGGCTCTGGTTGATACCCTTCCTTGAGCTGAAAGACAAGCTCGGCCTCTTATAAACGACAAAACCTTCTCCATCCCATTTTTCCTGATTCATGACTGTCCATTTGAATTTTTGCTGTCCTGACGATTTTGTAACTACAGGATCTTTGACATCCCTTCCATGCCAGTAAAGCTCCCTTCCCTCTGGGAGCTCGACAGTGACGTTCTGTTCCCATATTGGAAGGTGTCCTGCCATATCTATAGTTTCATCTACACCATAACGTTTTTCATGTTTTGTTCTGACAACAAGCGCAACAACCCTTCCCACCGCTTCATCAGTTGTGGTGATCTTTTTTACCAATGCTCCGCCGTTAAGTGTTTCTTCGGAAAGCGATAGCTCGCCCTCTTTCATGGAAGTCATTGGGTTGTACCAGGCGGCTTCCAATATATCAACGGAACCATTTGCCGGAATAGGTATCTTTATATCTTTGAGTTGGTCAGGAATGCTCTCTCCAGTCAGAACAACGTAATGGAGGGTGTCTTCCATCGTTCCGTCATTCAGCATCCTGAAATCATTGTTCTTGAGCCAGACTACTGAGGTGGCCCCGGTGAATCCCTCTATCGAAGGAGCTTCCTTGTTGAGTCTCCTGACTTCTTCAGAGGTGTTCCAGGCTTCTGCATCAGCAGGCAGAACTAAAAACGCTGATAGCAGTGTCAGAAATATTGCAGTAAAGCTAAAAAAACGTCTCATCAAATACCTCCCGGTCATCTGCCGCAGCATTGCTTGTATTTTTTACCGCTCCCGCATGGGCAGGGATCATTGCGTCCAACCTTGTTGACGTTCACTATCGGCTGTGTTTTTTGCGCCGTTGCCAATGTTCCAGGGTTTTCCATATCTTCGCTGTATCCAAACGTATCGGGTATCTCAAGTGCATCCCGGCTCTCGATCCAATTTGTCCTGCTCTTTTCTTTTTCTTTATTTACAACCGACACCTTAAGAGCAAACTCGGTGATACCCTCCCTGATCTGAACCAGCATCGTCTGAAAAAGGCTGAAAGACTCAAACTGATACTCGAGCAACGGATCTTTTTGACCTATGGCCCTGAGCCCTATACCCCTTCTGAGTTCATCCATCGCCAGCAGGTGTTCTTTCCAGTTCGTATCAAGGACCTCAAGAAAAATATAGCGGAAGATCTGCTCTGAAACTTCAGGCCCAAGGTCTTCCGTTTTCTGAGTGAAGCGTGATCTTATGTCTTCGAGGATGACCGGCTTTGCTTGATCAAGATCTTCCTTTGTCTCAACATTTTCAATGTGCTTCGACATGCCCGGCCAGAAGAGTGCGTTCAGTTTCACGCTCACTGATTGTATATCAGGTTCTGCATTGTCATTATCTCCAAAGACTTTATCTAAAAGGGACTGTGCAGTATCTTCCAGAACACCAAGCATTCTGGAAGCGATATCCTTATCATTCAGTATTTCGCTTCTTTCTTTGTACAGGGCTTCGCGCTGCTGGTTCATTACGTTATCGTATGCAAGGAGCTGCTTTCTTATATCAAAGTGCATCTCTTCGACTTTTTTCTGGGCGTTCTCAATAGCCCTGGAAAGAAGTGTGTGTTCAATGCACTCTCCCTCTTCCATTCCGAGCTTCTCCATAATTCCCTGAACCCTGTCTCCTCCAAAGAGGCGGATAAGGTCATCTTCAAGTGCAATATAAAAACGGCTCTCGCCCGGGTCGCCCTGTCTTCCGGAACGGCCTCTGAGCTGATTGTCTATACGTCTGGATTCATGCCGTTCGGTACCGATTATGCGAAGCCCACCAGCCTTGATGACCGCTTCATGTTCTTCTGTGCAAAGTTTTTTATATTCTTCCAGGACGTTTTTGTACTCCTCATCGTTGTCCTTGATACTCAGCCCTTTTTTCTGCATCTCCTCACGAGCCATGAATTCAGCGTTGCCTCCGAGAACAATGTCTGTTCCGCGGCCTGCCATATTTGTCGCAACAGTAACTGCTTTGAGGCGACCGGCCTGGGCAACGATAGAAGCTTCTTTATCATGAACTTTGGCATTGAGGACACTATGGGGTATCTTCCTTGCACGCAGCAGTCTGCTGACCTTCTCTGAGTTTTCGATAGAGGTCGTACCGACCAGGACAGGCTGTCCCTTTTCGTATGCTTCAGATACCTCGTCGGCAGCAGCGTTATACTTCTCAGGCACTGTCCTGTATATGGCATCGTGATGATCCTGCCTTACCATTGGCATATGTGTCGGCACAAGGATGACTTCCAGACCATATATCTCCTTGAACTCTTCCGCTTCTGTGAGTGCGGTACCTGTCATACCGGCAAGTTTTTCGTACATCCTGAAATAGTTCTGGAGCGTGATTGTAGCAAGGGTCTGATTCTCCCTGCCGACTTTCACACGTTCTTTGGCTTCAATGGCCTGATGAAGACCATCTGAATACCTGCGGCCAAACATAAGTCTGCCTGTGAATTCGTCAACGATAACTATTTCACCGTCTTTAACGACATAATGAACGTCCCTCTGGAAAAGATGGTGTGCTTTAAGCGACTGGGCTATTTTGTGTGAGAGCGAAGAGTTGGCAAAATCAGTAAAAAGGTTGGGCAGCTTCATTAATCTTTCTGCTTTTGCTATTCCGGTTTCAGTCAAAGCAAGATTGCGTTCTTTTTCTTCTATCTCGAAGTCAGTGCCCCTTATTAGCTCCCTGGCCACGCTGTCAGCTATCCTGTAGGGCTCGGTATCATCTTCAGACGGTCCTGAAATTATTAGTGGTGTTCTTGCCTCATCTATAAGTATGGAGTCGACTTCGTCTACTATGCAATAGAAATGACCTTTTTGTACCTGCTGATCTTTTTGTATTGCCATGTTGTCCCTTAGATAATCAAACCCGAACTCACTGTTGGTACCATAGGTTATATCTTTGCGATAGGCTGTGAAACGGTCTTCCTGATCCATGAAAGGGGAGATCACACCAACAGAGAGTCCCATTCCTCTGTAAACAGGCCCCATCCATTCAGCATCGCGTGCTGCTAGGTAGTCGTTGACAGTGATAACGTGGACTCCGCGGCCTGCTATTGCATTTAAAGCTACTGCCAGAGTGGCAACAAGAGTTTTTCCCTCTCCTGTCTTCATTTCGGCTATTTTACCCTCGTGAAGTGCCATTCCTCCCATAAGCTGTTCTTTAAAATGGCGAAGTCCAAGTGTACGCACTGAGACTTCCCTAACTCTTGCAAAAACCTCAGGAAGCATGTCGTCAAGCGTTTCTCCATTTTCAAGGCGTGCTTTAAAAAATGATGCTGACTGGGCAAGTTCTTCATCTGTAAGATCTTTTAACTGTGGTTCGAAGGAATCTATTATCGAAGCTTTTTCCTCATAACGCGCGATCGCTCTGTCATTAGGATCTAATCCCAGTGCCTTTATGACACCGCTAAACAGTCCCATTGAAACTCCACCTCTCAAAAACATAAAACAATTCTTTTGTGATGATATTTCTTCCCATCGGCTGATTATATCCTTTTATGCATATAGCAGTCAAAGCAATATGACCTATACTTAGAGATCAAAAAAATTGGGCCGGCGTTACATGCCGCGCCGGCCCAATCGATTATCGCTCAGGTTTCTTTGTATTCAGTTTTTCTTGAGCATCATCAACGCAAAGACCTTGGCTTCGTTGATCATGTGGTCTATTTCTGCATACTCGTTTGGCATGTGCGCCACATCGGCTTCCTGGCACCATACTACAGCGGGGATACCTTCATCTCTGAAATATTTGGCGCAAGTGCCTCCGCCTACTCCGCCGACATGCGGCTCAAGGCCATAAACGCATCTTATCGCTTCTCTTAGGATCTCTACCACAGGAGAGCCAGAAGGTGTCGGAGATGGGGCCTGCTCTCTCTGTAAAAAATCGTAAGTGATTTTTACATTTCTTCTATCCTGGATTTTCCTGATCTCTGCGTCGACGACTTTCAGTACTTCTTCCAGAGGAATGTTCGGCAGTACCCTGCAGTCAAAACAAAAAACATCACGTCCGGGCACCGTATTCACATTCGGGACGTTTGCATTACGCCTCGTGGGTTCAAAAGTGGAACCTGCCGGATCAAAAATATCGTCTTTATCCGGAAAAGCGTTGTGGAGCGCTATATCGAGCGAGCATGAAAATTCGTTGGCAGCCCTGCATGCGTTGCTGCCAAGCTGCGGTCTGCTTGCATGCACCTGTTTCCCCACCACATTAAATTCTATCCAGCAAATACTCTTTTCAGCTATTTCTATGAAATCGCCTTCTTCATTGCCTCCGTCAGGAACTATTACTAGGTCATCAGGACTGAAAAGACCCTGCCTGATAAGATGCTGTATCCCGTGAACACTGCCGACCTCTTCGTCTGCCACGAAGCAAAGGCAGATCTCATGTTCAGGCTGCAGATCATTTTCTCTTAAAGCGACCGCGGCAAAAAGTGACGAGACAAGTTCCTGACAGTTATCGTTCGATCCCCGTCCATAAACTCTGCGATCTTTAACTACAGCCTTGAAGGGATCTGTCTCCCAGTGCTTCCTGTCTCCTTCAGGAACCACATCCATATGTGAAACTATCCAGAGGCGTTTTGAAGTTTTTCCCGGTATCCTCACGATCAAATTTGGTCTTACGCCCTCTTCAGCTTTGGGATCTTGTGAGTTATATATTTCAGGTTTGCCAAAGCCCATCTCTTCAAGTTTTTCTGCGATGTATCTGGCTTTTCTGTATTCTCCATTGCCTCCGCCAAGAGGACTTATCGCCGGTATCTCCACCAGGTCCGACAATAGAGAGACCATTTGCGGCTCAAGTTTTTCTATAGTTTTAAAAAGTTCGTCCTTCAAAATACATTCCTCCTCTATCCGGAATACGTTTTTGAATAAATGTATATTGCATCTGTCCATCAATACAAATCAAAAGAGTCAGTTCAATCAAGCAGGTCGATGCATTTTACAAGATAGTCCCCGCCTGACCATATAGTAAGAGCCATGGCGATCCACATTACTGTCAGGCCGCCTGGGATGTTAAAGATCAGCAGGATAATGCCTATGATCTGGCTCACTGTTTTGAGTTTGCCTCCTTTGGAAGCCGCAATGACTACCCCTTCAGAGGCTGCTATCATCCTGAGTCCGGTAACGATAAACTCTCTTGCTATTATGACTACTACCATCCATGCAGGGACTCTGTGCAGATCCACAAGCGCTACCAGCACAGCGACCACCATAATCTTGTCCGCGAGAGGATCTATAAACTTTCCAAGGTTGGTTACTATGCCCCTCTTCCTTGCGATATATCCGTCGGCGGCATCTGTAAGAGAGGCTATTATAAATACAAGCCCAGCAAGAAGGTCGCCAATATTGACTCCCTCAATAAAACCAAACTGGGTACGCAATGTAAGAAATACCATCACCACCGGCACAAGAAAAACTCGTGATATGCTGAGCAGGTTTGGCAGATTCATTGCAGAAGGTATTTTCATGGCTTCCTCCGCTGTGGAAATATTGTGTTTTCTGTTTCTGCAGTTACATTTTATACTACAACAACTACTTTTAATAGCATTGATAAACTAATATTTTGAAAACTGATTAAGATACCTAAATAATGATTTTAGTAATAAATTTAATCTTATAATAAAAAATACATCTAAAATAAAAACAACAAAATTCCCGCTGCACCGTAACCGCAGCGGGGACTATCATCGCAGCCAATTTCTAATATTAATAAGGTCATCCTCCCAAGTAGGCATCTATTACGCGTCTGTCTCTCAACAGATCTATGCCCTTGCCCTCAAGGGTGATCGCACCGACTTCCAGAACATATGCATAATCTGCTACATTCAAGGCTCCAAAGGCATTCTGTTCAACAAGAAGTATCGTTTTGCCCTCTTTGTTGATCTCCCGGATGATCTCAAATACTTCCTGTACCAATAATGGGGCCAGTCCAAGTGAGGGTTCGTCCATCATGATCAGTTCGGGATCGCTCATAAGAGCCCTTGCAAGCGCAAGCATCTGCTGTTCTCCTCCTGAAAGTGTCCCGCCCTTCTGCCAGACTCTCTCTTTCAGCCTAGGGAAGAGATTGAAGGCTCTCTCTATCGACTCTTCGAGTCCTGACTTGTCTTTGCGGGAATATCCGCCTAGCTTGAGATTTTCAAGAACTGTAAGTTGTGGGAAGATCCTGCGGCCTTCGGGACATAATGCAACACCGGACATCAGTATCTCTTCCGGCAGGAGGCCAAATATATTTTTGCCTTTCCATGAGATGCTTCCCGTTTTGTTCTTGACCAGCCCCGCAACAGACCTCAGCGTGCTGCTTTTTCCGGCACCGTTTGCTCCGATCAGCGTGACGATCTTGCCTATCGGGACTTCAAGCGAGATACCACGGATAGCATGGATCCCTCCGTAACGGACGTTAAGGTTTTCAATTTTCAGCACAGGCGACGGCCTCCTTTCCAAGGTATGCCTCGATCACTTTGCAGTTCGAGCGGATCTCAGCAGGAGTTCCTTCGGCAATAAGCTGGCCGTAGTCAAGTACCCTTATCCATTCAGATACTCCCATGACGACCTTCATGTCATGTTCTATCAGGAAGATGGTCAGGTTGAATTTATCCCTTATCTGCCTTATAAAATTCATCAGTTCCTGGCTTTCCTGTGGATTCATGCCTGCCGCAGGCTCGTCAAGCAGGAGAAGTTTGGGTTCCGTTGCCAGCGCCCTTGCGATCTCAAGTCTTCTTTGGGCGCCATAGGGCAGTCCTGTGGCTATTTCTTTAGAGAGATGGCCCAGGCCGACTGCATTGAGCAGTCCCATCGACTTTTCCCTTATCTCGCGTTCTTCCCTGAGAAAACCCGGAAGCATAAGTGGGGCTGTCCACCAGGGTGATTTCTGACGTACCCAGCAGGCAGTCATTACATTCTGCAGAACTGTGCCTCCGGCAAAAAGCCTGATATTCTGGAACGTCCTTGCTATCCCGGCCTTACAGACATCATGAGGCTTCATGCCTGTAATGTCATCATCCATGAATAATATTTTTCCCTCAGTGGGAGTGTAAAAGCCGGTTATTATGTTGAAACAGGTAGTCTTTCCCGCTCCGTTGGGGCCTATCAGACTGGAGATACTTCCTTCTTCTATCTCTATGTTGAAGTCACCGACAGCGGTCAGTCCGCCAAATTTTATCGTTACATTTTCTGTCCTGAGAACGGATCTGCCCATCTATTCGTCCTCCTTTTTACTGCTGAATCGTCTGGTAACGCTATCCCAGCTGAATTCATACCCCCCGATTATCCCTTCCCTGCGGTATAGGATAATTAAGAGAAGCACCAGCGAGAATATTACCATCCTCATCCCGGGAATTCCGACAAGTACGAAAGAGCCGATCTCTATCGTGTCTTCTACAAACCTCAGCCATTCAAGAAGTACAGTTATCACGACCGCCCCTACCATTGAGCCCGTGATTGAACCCAGCCCTCCGGCAACAACGATCATAAGGATATTGAATGTCAGCTGGAAGTTGAACATCTTGGGGTCGATCGTAGTTATCAGGCTCCCCATCAGCGCTCCTCCGACACCTGCAAAAAAAGCGCCCACTGCAAAAGATATTGCCCTGCACTTGAAAGTGTTTATTCCCATCGCCTTTGCAGCCACTTCATCGTCACGGATCGCTCTCAGACAGTTTCCGAAATTGCTTGAAAGCAGTTTAACGATCACAAAAAAAGTCAAGACACACCAGAAATAATTCCAGCCAAGGTTGGCATAAGGCGGTATTCCTTTTAACCCCAGTGCTCCGTTTGTGACCGGCGTGATATTTGTAAAGACGACCCTGATTATTTCAGCAAATCCAAGAGTAGCGATCCCAAGATAGTCTCCGCCAAGGCGAAGTACCGGAAGCGCGATCAGAAGACCAAGAAGTGCAGCGATTAGTCCGCCTGCAAGAACAGAGATGAAAAACGGAGCTTCAAGGACTGAGAAGGGCCAGATTATCGGCTCCAGAATATACATCATCTCCTTCTGTGCAGCAGGAAGGATGAGGATGGCGCTGACATATGCACCTATGGCCATAAAACCTGCATGCCCCAGCGAGAACATCCCCGTAAAACCGTAGATCAAGTTCAGACTTAGTGCAAGGATCGCGTTCACTGCAATCAGGTTGAGAACCTGGATCTTGTATCCGTCCAGATTTCCATTGGCCCACCAGAGGAAAAGTGCAAGCAGAAGTGTCAGCAGAAGGTTAAGAATGATTTTTGTTTTTTTCTCCATCATATCTTGTCCTCCAGTTTTTCTCCCATTAGCCCGGTGGGTTTAACAAAAAGTATCATTATCAGCAGCACAAATGCGAAAGCATCCCTGTAACCAGAAAGCTCCGGGAAGAAGGCAATTATCATTATCTCTATGAAACCGAGCAGAAGTCCGCCTATCATTGCCCCCTGAACAGAGCCTATCCCGCCCAGTACTGCCGCTATAAAGGCTTTGAATCCCGGGAATACTCCCATAAAAGGATGTATCTGGGGATACCTGAGCGCCCACATTATGCCTGCTGCCGCAGCAAGGGCTGAACCAATGGCGAATGTGAGAGCAATTATCCTGTCCACTCTAACTCCCATGAGACGAGTAGTTTCTATGTCTTTTGATATTGCCCGCATGGCTAATCCGGGAGGAGTCCTGTAAAGTATCCATAGAAGTCCGGCTACAAGCAGAAAAGAACTTATTGGAACAAATATTGCCAGGGGAAGGATCCTTATATTGCCAAACTGCATGACAGTTACAAGCATTTCAAGCCTGGGCATCGGTTTCGGGACTCCAGTAAAGAGGACCAGACATATATTTTCAATAAAAAATGAGACTCCTATTGCACTTATCAGAGCAGATATCCTTGGCGCATCTCTTAAGGGCCTGTAGGCTATCCGGTCTACCATTACACCGAAAAGGGCTGTTCCTGCAATAGAAAGGATGACGGCAGCGACCCATGGAAGATTAAGGAGGGTTATCGCAAAAAAGACGAAATAGGCGCTTATCATGAAGATGTCGCCGTGAGCAAAATTGATGAGCCTAAGAATACCGTAAACCATAGTATAACCAATGGCGATAAGGCCATAGAGGCTTCCCAGCGTCAACGCGTTGAATGAGTGCTGAATAAACATATCCAATGTCATAACTATTCTCCCCGCTCTCGAAAAAGGGGAGGGATATACCCTCCCCCCATTTTAGGAGCTTAAGTCAATATTATTTATTTAGGTTCAACTACGGTAAGGAATATCCTCTTCCCGTTTTTGATCTGCATAATGCCGACAGATTTCTCTGCATCATGGGAAGCATTGATCGTAGTGTTTCCTGTGACTCCTGGGAAGTTCTTTGTAGCTGCGATCGCTGCTGTTATCTTTTCGGGATCATCGCTTTTCGCGCGTTTGATGGCGTCAAGGATAAGCATGTAGCTGTCATAACCGCAAGCTGTGAGTGCGTTAGGATCTTTGCCCGGAAAAGCCTTCTTCCAGTTTTCCGTGAATTTCTTGGCTATTGGGCTCATTTTTGGCATTTCTGGAGCATAAGCGAATGTGGTGTAGCTGAAACCTTCGACAGATTCTCCGCCTATTTTGACAATTTCAGGGTTGTCCATGGCATCGCCGCCAAGGATCTTGAACTTAGCGCCAAGTTCTCTTGCCTGACGCATGATGATCGCGCCTTCAGCAAAGTTGGCAGGGATGTAAAGGACATCGGGCTTCTTGCTGATGATCTCTGTCAGCTGGGCTGTAAAATCCTGGTCACCCTTCTGGTAGTTGAGTTTTGAAACTATTTTCCCGCCGTTTTTAGTAAAACTGCGCTCGAAGAATGAAGCAAGACCTACGCTATAGTCCTCTGTGACTTCGATAAGGCAGGCTGCAGTCTTGGCTTTCAGCTCTTCCTTCGCGAAGGCGGCAGCACCTGCCCCCTGGAATGGGTCTATGAAGCAAACGCGAAAAACATACTTTTTGCCCTGGGTTACGAGGGGGTTGGTGCAGGAAGTGCCTACCATCGGGATACGCGCCTTCTCTGCAACTTCTCCGCCGGCCATGGCAAGGGAAGAACCATATGTGCCTATTATGGCGTTGACTTTCTCTTTGTCGACAAGTCTCTTGACTGCATTTGCTGCTTCAACTTTATCGCTCTTGTTGTCAACAAATATGATCTCTACCTTTTTGCCCAATACAGTCGGGGCTTCCTTATGCGCCAGTTTCACACCATCAAGCTCAAGCTGTCCTCCGATGGCGTTTCCTCCTGTTACAGGGAGGTAAACTCCAATTTTCACCGTATCCGCTGCCATAGCCGTTCCGGCCATGACAAGTACGACACAAAAAGCCACTAAAATTTTCTTTGTTAACTTCACTGCAGAACACCCTCTTCTCAACTGGATTTTTAGATTACAGAAGCCGTAAAAATTGTGCTTATGCGCCGACAATTATAACTCATTCACTGATCTTTTTCATCATTATCCTCTCACCTTTATGCCGGAGAATTTCTCTCTCAGCTTCTCGGCATCTGCTGCAGGAAACAAGCAGTAGCTGGGATCAAGACAGTTAACGGGCCTGAATGCCTGTATTATCCAATGAGCGTCATCTATCAGTTCTTTTCTTATCTCGATCATATCCTCTATCGTAAGCAGCCCATCTATAAAAGTGGTCCTGAATTCATAAGCAGGAACGGACCTTTTTATGATATCGATGCTTCTCTTTATCTTCTCGGGATCAACATCAACACCTGTAACTCTCTTAAGAGCCACTTTATTAAGAGGGGCTTTCACATCCATTGCAACGTGATCTGCCAGTCCCTCTTCAAGCACTTTGCCTAGTATGTCGGGCATTGATCCATTAGTATCAAGCTTAACGCTCATTTTCAACTCTTTCATCTTTCCCAGAAAATCAAACAACCCATCCCATAAACAGGGCTCTCCTCCGGTTATGACTACTCCGTCAAGAAAATTTATCCTTTTGCAGATGTCATCGATGATAAAACTAATGTCGATAATATCAGTCTTTTGAAGGACAAGTTCGCTGTTGTGGCACCATGGGCATCTGAAATTGCATCCTGAAGTAAAGACTACTGCGGATACATGACCGTCCCAGTCTAAAAAAGATGCGGGGAGATATCCCCCCGCAGTATAACGTTTCATTTCTTCCCCACTACTCATACCGAAGCTCTTACAGGTCCTCTTGCCCTGTCCCTGAGCTCTCCTCTTTTGCCGGCATTCCAGGATGAAGTCCTTGTAAAATAACCGGTCACTCTGGTTATGCCGTCAACATCCTCGGAGCCGCATCTCGAACAGGAATCAGAAAGTCCCCTCTCAATATGGTTGCACTCGTTGCAGATGGTAAATTCGGGGCTGAATGCCACCTGGGCGTTTTCTGAATGTCTGAATGTCTTGATCACAAACGAAGCAAGCGCCTTGGGATCCGGTTTATGTTCTCCCATCCAGACATGGGTGATGGCACCGGCCTTTATCATGGGATGAAGCACACCCTCCCTCGTCACTTTGTCGATCGGGTCCTGTACCAGTTTGTAGTTGAGGTGAGTGCTGTTTGTGTAGTATATTTCGCCTGTGTCGAAACTGCCTTTGATATACTTACGGGCAATATCGGGATAGGCCCGCAGGTCAAGCTTTGCAAAACGAAGCGCGGTGCTCTCCGCCGGAGTCTGTTCAAGGACGATCTTGAGGCCAAGTCTTTCCGACAGCTGCTGGCACTTGAGATCCATATACTGTATGACCGCTTTGCCGAGCTGTTCCGCATGCTCGCTCTCGTGGAGCTGACATCCTGTAACAGCCTCTACCATTTCATTCAGTCCAAGTATGCCTATAAGATGGCTGGCTTTTCTCATTCTAAGATAGCCTTCGTCATCATGTGAAACGCATAAGGCTGCAAGAGGGCCATGCAGCCCCAGGTCAAGAATGCTCTTTATAAACGCCCTTTTCTGCAGATGCGCTTTAGCGGCCAGTTCCATCTCTTCGTCGATTATCTCAAAAAGAGTCTCTTCGTCACCATTGCACCTGTATGCTGCTCTCGGTAGGTTCAAAGTAATGTTTTGAAGAGCACAGTAACGCATCTTCCATGGATGCTTTGCCTCATCAAGATCCTCCGGAGTCAGCTCGAAAGATAGCCTGCAGCATTCCGAGAGCTTTGCTACACCGCCGCGGTCAAAGACAAAGTACGTGTTGCCCTTTTCTGAAGAAAGCTCACAGGCCTGGTTCAGAAAATCTTCCCATCCCGGCTCCTTAAAGAAATAATCCGTGATGTGGAGCAGCGGTTTCGGGAAGAAGAAAGGCTGTCCCCTGCTGTCGCCACCCATATACACATCAAAGAGAGCTTTGAGGAACAGTTTTGACTCGGCATCGTAATCAGCATAGGTCTTTCCTGTAAATTTACCCCCAGGTCCTATCGCGGGAACATCCCTGAAATGATTTGGAATCTCATAGTACAGATTAATATCTGTAAACGCCACCTGACCGCCTCTGCCTCCTGCCAGCTGGTTGAATTCAAAGATAAGCTGCTGCGCAAGCTGTTTGAGCTGTTCATATGTCCATCCGACCAGATAGGGCGCAAAGTACATATTTACAGCGTCCCATCCTATAGCTCCTGCAAAATGGTTCTGCAGTACAGAAGTCATTTTAAGTATGTGGGCAAGAAGCACGTCCGCATGCTTAGCTGGTTTAGAGACACTTGTTATCGAAGGAATATTAAGACCGTAACGGGCAACATATGCAACGCTCTGTCCTGAACAGTAAGGGCGATTTACCATGCCCAGATCATGGAGATGAATGTCTCCCTTAAGGTGTGCCTCTGCTATGTCTTTAGTGAAGACCTTTGTAAGGGCGTATTCTTTGAGGACCATCTCCGCTATGGATAAATTTATGGATTCAGGATTATGGCTTGTATTGCTGTTCTCTTTATTTCTGGTCAGCATCATTTTCTCAAGGTCGTGAACAGGCAGACCTATCCTGCTGTGATCCGCCAGTTTTGCTCCCAGCCCCCTCTGGAAAAGCTTGACATTGACCATTTCACGTATGATCGTTGTCGTGACATGGCTTCTCTCAAACCTGAGCAGCTCCTCTTCGACCTCGAGGGCTATCCCTTCGGCGGTAGCCGGATCAACCCCGGCTTCGATTATCAGGGCATCCCTTATCCTGCTGGCATCCCAGGGAGAGCTTTCTTCCTGGGCCAGTGCATCGACCATCAGTGCAAGATCTGTCGATTCCCCCTGTTTTTCAAAAATCTTTCCCTGTTTGCCGAAAAATGACCCTGATTCATGTAATGCATCATTTGCCATTACGATGTGCCTCCTTGTCCTCCAGTAGTTTTGCTATTTCATGGGTAAAGCTGGAGATATCTGTAAATTCTCTGTATACTGACGCAAATCTGACATATGCGACTTTGTCTATCTTCCTGAGTTCTTCCGCAGCGTATTCACCAATAATGGAAGTCGGAACTTCTCCCTGTCCCCCGCCGCGGACTTTTGCCTCAACGTTTGCAACAGCTTCTTCTATACTTTCAAGGGGAACTGCCAGTTTTTCACAAGCCCTCTGGAGCCCCTTCATCAGCTTTCCTCTGTCGAAAGCCTCTCTGCTTCCGCCTTTCTTGACGACCCAAAGGTAGTTCTTCTCTTCGAGCCTCTCGTAAGTAGTAAAGCGGTTCTGGCATTCCGGGCATTCGCGCCTTCTCCGGTTAACTCTGCCTTCATCAGCACTCCTAGTTTCGATTACCCTTGTCTCAAGCGCACCACAGGCCGGACAGCGCATTAAACATCCCCCCTGACACTATATATAACGGTTTTTTAAGTATAACACTAGATATAGGGATTGAAAATGCAAAAAAGAAAAATATATTATCGGTATAAAAAAATACTTTGAATATTAAATAATTGACTTCCAAAATAAAACCGGGCCTGCCTCAGGCCCGGTTTTAACTGATCGGACAAAAGGATAGCAGGTACAAAATTATTTGTTCAACACTTTTTCGAGGACATCCATGCCTTTTTTCACAAGCTCTATGTTCGCCTGTGATCCCATATGTCCTATTCTGAAAACTTTCCCTGCAAGATGGCCGTAGCTTCCGCCCGCACCCATCCCACGCTCTCTTAGCGATCCATCCAGCTCCTCCCAGGTCCACCCGGAAGGTATTTTGACGGCGGTCACTGTAGGTGAAGCAAGTTTAATGTCTTTTGCGTACAGCTCAAGGCCCATTGCAGTGATCCTTGAACGGCAGTATTCTGCGACATCCCTGTGCCGTCTGAAGGAATTTTCGAGTCCTTCTTCGAGCAGTGATCTAAGAGATAGGTTCATTGCGGCATTAGCATGCCAGTTGTGAGTGCAGGGCATTTCCATTTTTTCTTCAGCGTTTCTCCATGGGAGCACTGCGTCATACCCGGCGTAATTTACTTTCTCGGCTGCAATCCAGGCCTTTTCACTCATCGTCAGGACAGAGAGGTCCGGCAACAGTGAAAGGCATTTCTGGCTGCCGAGAAGTCCAAGATCTATTCCCCACTCGTCGACCTTCACTTCCGCTCCGCCGGCGCTTGCCACGAAATCCACACAGAAGAGTGCTCCGCTCTCTTTTATCATCGGGGCTATTTCCCCTATGGGGTTGAGCAGGCCGCTGGGAGTTTCACAGTGGACAGCTGTAACGACATCTGGCCTGAAAGAATCCAGTTCACGCTTAAGGATACTTTCGTCAATAAAACTGCCGTCCGCAGCCTCGAGATATCTGACTTCCGCTCCCAAGGATCCTGCCATCTCGCCAAGACCGTGGCCAAAAAGTCCGTTCGAGAGGGTCAGCACCCTGTCTTTAGGTTTAACTGTGCTTTTGAGGGCCCCCCAAAGGACGAGCATTGCTTCTCCTGACTGGATTGTCACACTGTTTTCTGTATTTAATATTTTTTTCAGTAATCCCTGATTCTCTTTGAGCAGATCATAGAAATCTTTTTCCAGGTCAGAGCTCCCGAAATCTGTCATATAGGCTTCTCTGAATCTGACCGGTACAGAGACCGGGCCGGGGATCAACGGTATCATATAAGTTTTCATCGATAGCACTCCCTTCAATACGTTCAAAGACATGAAAGATCAAAAAAAATTTTATTTTTATTCTGTTATTATCGCCCTAAACGCAAAAAATGCCGAACTTACGTCCGGCATTTTTATTTGTTCTTCTGGTTTATGACTTTGAAGAAAGATGTTTCAGGACCAGTTCTTTTATTCTTCCGCCTTCTGCACGGCCTTTAACAGCAGCTACAGTTTTGCCCATTACTTTTCCCATATCTTTCAGACCTGACGCTTCAACCTGTGTTGAAATCTCCGTTACTATTTTTACGATCTCTTCGTCAGAAAGCTGTTCGGGCTGGTAAGAATCAAGCACCTTGACTTCCTCAAGCTCAGTTTCAGCTCTGTCATGCGCACCGCCTGACCTGTACATTTCAGCTGCTTCATTCCGCTGCTTGATAAGTCTCCGAACGATAACAAGGACTTCATCGTCTGTAAGGGGAAGATCCCTGCCTTTTTCGATCTGAGCCATCTGTATCGCAGACTTCAGCATCCTAAGGACTGAGAGCCTTAGTTCATCCCTCTTTTTCATTGCATCGACCAGATCGTTCTGGATCTTCAGCTCAAGGTCGGACATAACTAATAATCAGCCTTCCTGCCTTTGTTTCGGGCCATTTCAGCCTTCTTACGTTTTTTGATTTCGCTGGGTTTTTCGTAATGTTCATGCTTCTTTGCTTCACGAAGCACGCCCACCTTCCGGAGTTCACGCTTAAAACGCTTCAGCGCATCCTCTATCGACTCGTTATCTCGTCTGGTTACGGTGGTCACCTACATTCCCCCCTTTCTCGGCCACTCACAAAACATAAACACATATGTGCAGTGGGGGATAAACACCATGTTATTGTATCGTACTATTGAATTCGATACAAGCGGTCAGTTACAAAAACTCAGGGAATTCGCAATTATCCGGGGAACATTTCGAGACAAGGTCTGATGTCAGAATCCCGTTCACATATTTTTGAGGCGTAACATGGAGCACTTCACCTATTTCTGCATTTTCGGAAAGTGCAGCGACCCTTATATAGTTGCGGGCAAGTCCGCGAACGGTATCATTGATTTTTTGCTCAACAAGGATTTCAACATCTTTACCGATCCATTTTGAACAGTAATTCCTGTGAAGAGCGTCTGCTTCCGTGAGTGCTTTTGCAAGCCTTTGCTTTACTTCGTTCTCAGGCGGACAGGCCATCTGTGCAGCAGCTGTGCCTTCTCTGGGAGAATAATTAAAAATATGCATCTTTCCAAAACCTATATCGTTAATGAACCGGATGCTGTTTTCAAATGCTTTTTCATCCTCACCGGGAAAACCTACCATCAAATCAGTGCTCAGGTGTACATCTTCTCCGAGCTTTTTTCTGATGTTATCGGTTATCACACGGAATCCTTTTGTCGTGTAGCCCCTTCTCATAGCGGCAAGAACACCGTCATCGCCGCTTTGCAGCGGAAGGTGAAGATGCCTGCAGAAGGTCTCTGTCTCCGCAATCGACTCCAGCAGCCTCTTATCAACGGCAAAAGGCTCTATCGATCCAAACCTCAGCCTCTTTAGTCCTTTTATCGAACCGATCTTTCTTACAAGAAGCGGAAGGTCTTCATGCAGCCCAAGGTGGACCCCTGTAAGTACGATCTCAGGGCAGCCTGACTGAACGATCTTCTCCGCCTCGGCAAGCGCTTCATCGACATCCCTTGAGACCGGGTTCCCCCTGACATAAGGGACTATGCAGTAGCTGCAGAAATGGCTGCATCCGTCCTGCACCTTAAGGAATGCCCTGGTGTGAAGTCTGGGTCTGTCGAGAAGGAGGTCATCCCACGATCCGTCCGTCATTATGTCATCGTCAAAAATGGAAAAACATGATCTTCGCTCATTCTTTATAAACCAGTCGGCCGCAAGCTCGGCAATTTTGTGTTTCATTCTGTTGCCTATCAAAATATCAACGCCGAGAGTTACTCTGTCTGAGTCAGACATCCTCTGTGCGTAGCATCCGCATGCGACGATAAGTGAATCGGGATTTTCCCTCTTCATTTTACGGATCAGCTTTCGGCACTTTCTGTCTGCGGCTGCTGTTATGGTACAGCTTACGATCACTATAATGTCGGGGGCGTCAGAGGATTGAACCGCACCGGCCTTTTCAAGTGAGGCAGCAATGGCCTCTCCTTCATATTGGTTTGTGCGGCATCCCTGTATATGTACTGAGTATGTTTTGTCCATTAAAGGGTACATTTTACGAATCGTCCTTCAGTTCATTGAGAACCAGCCGCAGGCAACCGCAACTGCCGTACTTGCCCTGAGTATCCTATTGCCCAGGTTCACCGGCTTAAAGTTTTTTTCCAGCAATAGCTCTGTTTCAGAGGGAGACCAGTCTCCCTCCGGCCCTATGGCGATCACTGCAGGACTCGTGATCTCCGTCTTTGAAAGTGGCTTGGCTTCTGGAGAGAGCATTGCCGCTAACCTGCAGTCTGGCAGCAGGTCAGGATCAAGCTCTGTTAATGTCACAGGCTGCAGGAGCACAGGCGGAGCAGCAGCGCCAGCCTGCCGGGTAGCCTCTTCAAGGATCTTGTCCCAACGGGACATTTTTTCTTTGAGTTTAATTCCGGAATATCTGGGAACGCTTCTTTCACATGCAAGCAGATGTATCGTATGCACGCTTGTCTCGGCTGCAAATCTGAGAGACTGGTCGAATTGATCGTTTTTAAGCAGCCCCAGCAGCAGGTGAAGTTCTATAGATGGAGATGCTTCAGCAGTTCTTGACAATTCCTCGGCAAAGACAAGTTCTCCTTCACATAAAAGCCGAAGCTGGACTTTCTCGCCGGAGAGCAGTCCTTCTGCCAAAGATCCCGTGCAGCAGCGTCTCACTCTTATCAGATGATGCGCCTGCTCCTGATCTATTAGCCAGCGTCCATCTTTACAAATGCATTTTTCAAGACGCAGCCTTGGCAGCGACACCCCACCAGTCTCCCTTCGTATGCTCTTTGACTATGACCATTTTTGCTTTTTCCAAAGCCTCAACAAAGATGTCTCTCTCTGTGAGGAGCATGCCCGAAAAAATAGCCATACCCTCTCTCCCGATCACTTTTGGCACCTGGCCGACCATTGTTGTGAGAGGTTCGAGAAGAATGTTTGCTGTCAGCAGATCCACTTTATGCCTGAAACCGACAAGGAGATCTCCTGTTGCGATATCAATCTTTGTCGGATCCAATCCGTTCAGTTCGAAATTTTTATTGACCTCTTCTATCACGGCCGGGTCGATATCACGCGCATAAGATTTATCAGCGCCTAATTTTATTGCGCATATCGTCAGTATACCAGAGCCGGTACCGATATCTGCCGTAGTCATCCCGGGCTTCACAAAATCTTCCATCAGCTCCAGGACTATCTGAGTGCTCTCGTGATAGCCCGTTCCAAATGCGCTTCCGGGATTTATGTAAAGAGGAATGAGTCCTTCGGGCTCGGTTCCCTTATGCCAGGGAGCAAGAACCACCATAGACTTTCCTACGGGCAGCGGAGGAAAAGCCTCCTCCGATGCAACATTCCATGGCTGGTTTTCTATTTTTCCAAAATCATCTATTTTGATATTGCTCCATTCCTTCATCGCATCAAGAAGCTTTGCTTTCCAATAATGCAGGTCTTCGCTGCTCCTATAGTATGCCCTTAACTTGACGCCCCCTGAGGGTAGTTCCTGAAGTTCAGTACCGATACTCCCTGAAATGTCAGCTATCGAAAAAAGAACTTCCTCTTGCCCGTCATCAGCTGATAAAGTTATATACCACCAGTAGCTGTCATTTTTAATCACCAAACCCAACTCCTTTCAAGGCGCACTTTATTGTACTCCATTAAGCCAGATGCGAACAACAAAACATTTGATCGAAGCAACAAACAGCGGAGGATCCTTAATTCCAATAATGGAACAGGATCCTCCCCTGATTTATTCCATGAGCTAAACTAAAAAAAATCGTTTAGGTTTATTTCTTCTTTCCTCCCAGATACGCTTCCTCAATTTCAGGATTATGGAGAAGTTCCTTTGAATCTCCCTCAATTATGATCTTGCCAGTCTGCAGGACATATGCCCTGTTGGAAAGCAGGAGGGCCTTCCTCGCGTTCTGCTCAACGATCAGGATGGTCATTCCCAGCAGCTGGTTGATCTCGGTCAATTCCTTGAATATCTCGTTGATTATTATTGGTGCAAGTCCCAGTGAGGGTTCATCCAGCAGCAGCACCCGGGGCATGGCCATGAGCGCTCTTCCTATGGCCAGCATCTGCTGCTCTCCGCCCGAAAGCGTACCTGCATATTGGCTCTGTCTCTCTTCAAGACGCGGAAAGAGGTGATAGACCTTTTTTAACTGCTCTGAAACCAGACTGCGGTCTTTCAGGGGGAACGCTCCCATTTGAAGGTTTTCATATACAGTCAGCGGGGCAAATACTTTTCTTCCTTCCGGAGAGAGGCTTATTCCTGCTGTAACGACCTGAAAACTCTTTGATGGCAGGGATTTTCCGTCAAGCAGTATGTCTCCGCCTGCCTTTGGGACATCTCCCATTATCGCGCTCATCATTGTAGATTTTCCTGCACCGTTCGCACCAATTACCGCCACTATCTCACCCGGATAAACATCAAGGTCGACACCTTTAAGAGCCTGGATGGCTCCATAATTAACAGACAGATTTTTTACTGAGAGAATAGGCCTTTTATCTTCCATTGTCCTATTCCTCCTCTCCCAGATAAGCCTTGAGGACTTCAGGATGACTCTGTATTTCATCAGGGGAACCTTCGGCAATTTTTGCTCCAAAGTTCATGCAGACGATATGGGGGCATATCTCCATGACCATGTCCATATGGTGTTCGATGAGCAGTATCGTAAGATTGAAATCGCTGTGAATAAGCTTGATCAGTTCATTAAGCTGTTCAACTTCCTCCGCGTTCATTCCTGCGGCAGGTTCGTCCAGAAGCAGCAGGTCAGGCCTGAGGGAAATAGCTCTTGCTATTTCCAGACGCCTTTGAAGTCCGTATGGAAGATTTCCTGCTGCCTGATCGGCACGATCTGCAAGCCCGACTCTCTCAAGAAGCTCCATGCTTTCATCCCTTGTAGCTTTCTCCATGCTTTTCCATCGTCCCAGGTGGCTGACAGCCTCAAAGAAGCTGTATTTATAATGCTGCTGCGCCGCAGTCATTACGTTATCGAGTACAGAAGATGCGGCAAAAAGCCTGAGGTTCTGGAACGTTCTTGCTACTCCCAGAGATATGACCTGATAGGTCTTAAGCCTGTTTATGTTTTTGCCCTTGAATTCTATCTCACCGCTCGTTACGTCGTATACACCGGTGACGAGGTTGAATATCGTCGTCTTTCCTGCTCCGTTGGGTCCGATAAGGCCTGCCAGTTCCCCTGTCTCAATGACAAAGGACATATCCTTGACAGCCTGAACTCCTCCGAAAGACTTATTGACGTCTTTAAGTTCAAGTATCGCTGACATCAGCGCACCCCCCCATCCTCAGCAGTGATCTTCTTCCTGCGGGAGAAAATGCTTTTTATGTAGTCTTTCGTAAGTTCGTTGGTCCCCATGATCCCCTCCGGCCTCAGTACCATGACCAATACCAGGACAAGTCCGTAAACCAGCATGCGGTACTGTGATATCGGCCTGAAGATCTCAGTTACCAATGTCAGTATGGTCGTTCCTATAAGACATCCGCTCATTGAACCAAGTCCACCGAATACGACTATTGAGACAAGCTCCGTTGATTTGGCCATGTCAAACATGACCGGCTGTATAAAGGACATGAATCCCCCCAGCAGTGCGCCTGAAACACCGCAGTAAAAACCTGAAATGGCAAGACTGAAGACCCTGAACTTTGCTGTGTTGAAACCAAGGAGGGAAGCAGCGACATAGTCATCCCTGCAGGCCTTGAAAGCCCTGCCGAAACTGCTGTTTACAAGGAAGAACATTCCAACGGCCATTATCACCAGGAAAGTAAGAGCCACCGGCATAGTCGAATAGTTCTCAATACCGGGATAACCTCTGGCGCCCCTGGTCACGCCTTCCCAGTTTTCAATGACCAGCCTTATAGCTTCCCCCAGGCCCAGGGAGGCTATCGTATAGTAGTCCCCTACAAGCTTAAGAGTAGGTATACCTATCAGATAGGCAAAAACCATCGCTAAAATACCACCCGCAATTATTGCTCCAATAAAGTTCACTTCATACTGTACAGTAAGGATCGCCGCGGTATATGCTCCAATCGCCATGTAGCCGGCATGTCCAAGAGTGAAGACTCCCGTGAAACCAGTAAAGAGAGAGACTCCCAGAGCGGCTATGCAGTTGATGGCAAGCAGAGTAATTATGCCGGTTGTGTAACCATCCATCTATGGTCCCTACACTTTCTCGCCCACGGATTTTCCGAAAAGGCCCGTGGGACGGATAATGAGAGTTACGATAAGGAGACCAAAAACGACCAGATCCCTGAACTGGCTGGATATAAAACCTGCAGTCAGCATCTCCGCCAGACCAAGGATGAGGCTCCCTACAACAGCGCCCGGAAGTGAGCCAAGTCCTCCAATTACAGCTGCTACAAATGCCTTTGTGGTGATCATTCCAAGCTGGGGATAAAGTGTATACCTGACAGACAAAAAGATTCCCCCGACTCCTGCGAGAAGTCCGGCTACAAAGAAGACTATTGAAATCAGTCTGTTGACATTGACACCCATGAGGCCGGCAGTCCTGAGGTTATAAGAAGCCGCCCTGATAGCCAGCCCCCATTTCGTTTTTGATAGGAAGAGCTGAAGTCCAACAAGAAAGACTACAGCTGTAACCAGGGAAAGGAGATCAAAAGCGCTCGTAGTTGCAAGTCCGAAGAAATTTACAGGCTGCGTCGGAATTACCGGAGGAAGTGCCCTGAAGCGGCCGCCTACGGTAACTACGAAAATATTCTCGATAACTATGCTCATACCCATTGAAGCAATAAGCATGTAGAGGGTAATGGGAGTGCGCTCACGTATCGGCTTGTATGCGAGACGCTCAACTATCACTGCCGAAACTCCTGCGCCGATCAACGCGGCAAAGGAGGCTGTCCAGATATTCATCCCGGCTCCCTTTAATACGAAATAGCAAATATAACCTCCAATAACAAGAAAGCCTCCATGTGCAAAATTTGAGAATAGAAGGATAGAATAGACTAATGAGTAACCAACTGCTATCAAGGCGTATACCGACCCAAGAGAAAGGCCGTTAATGACTTGCTGGATTATCATATCCAATTTAAAACACCTCTGCCTTTCTGGTGCTTAACCAGTTTTCAGAACCTGTTGTATGGGCCTGAACGGGCTTGGGGAATAAATTCCCCAAGCCCAAATGGAATAGCTTTCAGAGAAATTATTTGGGTTCGACTTTCTGGAAGAATTTCGCTTTAAGGTCATCGCCGACCTTAAGGATAACTCCTGCCTTGTTGAGCGGGTTGTGATCCTTGGCATTGATCGTCAGCGTGGCATGATTAAGTTTGAGGCCTTTTGTTGATTCGAGCGCTTTAGCGATCGCAGGACCCTCTGCTTTGCCTGCGCGCTTGATAGCGTCTACAAGCCAGTATGTTGCGTCATATGCCATTGTACCGTTTACGAATTCCTTACAATCATCATTGTAGACTTTCTTGTAGCGGGCAAAGATCGGCGCCATTCCGGGATCTTCAAGGTATGTGTGGTTGACCCAGTAGGTACCCTTCATAGAATCTCCGGCGATCTCATTCATGAACTCGCCGTATCCGTCGCCGCCTATAATTATAATGTCTTTAAGGCCAAGCTCTTTTGCCTGTTTGATGATCAGGGCCATGTCCTTGCCCATTCCCGGCAGGAAGAGCACGTTGGCGCCTGAGCTCTTTACCTTTGTCAGCTGTGCACGGAAGTCAACGTCTGTTTCACGATATCCTTCGTCTGCTACTATCTTGCCCTTCAGCGCAGTGTAGTTCTTCGTGAAGAACTCTCTGAGTCCCTGTGCATAGTCAGAACCTACGTTGTAAAGAACTGCTGCTTTGTCTTTTTTGAGGGTTGTCATTGCAAGCTCTGCTGCAAGTGCTCCCTGGTATGGGTCTGTGAAGCAGATACGGAAGGAATAGGGGCGGACCTTGCCCTTATTGTCCACTGTAACGAGCGGGTTGGTTCCGACTGTTGATATCTGAGGTGTCTTTCCCTTGTCAACGATCGGCGCTGTTGCAATGTTGATGCCGCTTGAGTTCGCTCCGATGATGGCGACAACTTTGTCGCTTTCGATCATACGGCGGACAGCGTTGACCGCGTCTTCGTTACGTGTTTTTGTATCATAAATGACCAGTTCGAGCGGACGGCCGAGAACTCCACCCTTGGCGTTTACATCGCCGACTACCATTTTAGCCATGTTGACTTCTGTAATTCCATATGCGGCGTAGTCGCCGGTGAGGGCTGCCAGATATCCGACTTTGATAGGATCTGCTGCGAATGCCGCACCTGCGGCGCAAAGAATAATAATAACTGCCATAACTGCAAGGATCTTCTTCAATATACTGCACCTCCAATAATGTTGTGGAAATGTTTCGGATACTAGTGAAATTGCCGAGTGATTCCAGAACTTACTGCCTGTGCCTCACCTCCAGTCAGATGCACAGCTATAATAATACAATAATGAGAAAAATGCTAAGAAGGTAATTGATCTGCTTCAATTATTCTATAATCCATAATTGGATATGTAAAGAATAAATCGTCAGTGAATTCAAAATTTTGAATTTTCATAACGATGAGGTTTATTTTCTATTTTTAAGAAAAATATTAAATTACTTTTACAGAAGCGCCTGATGGTCAAATCATAAAAGCTTTCTCCCTCTCATAAAAACAAAACCGGGCTTTCCTGTCCTCAGAAAAATCCGGTTTTGTCGCTTGATGCTCTTAATTTAGTTTATTTCTATCGCTTTATCTTATCGAAGAATCCCTCTTTGTTTTTTACAGGAACCTTCATTTCTTTTGCGATCTGTTCCAACAGTTCTCTTTCTTTTGCAGACGGATCTTTGCTTATGCTGACCTTTACAAGGATATTCATGTCGCCGCTGCCCTTTCCCCGAAGACGCGGCATTCCCCTGCCCTTAATCCGGAGCTTTGATCCGGGTTGGGTTCCTGCAGGGATATCCAATTTCTCAAAACCGTCAAAGGTCTCAATTTTGACTTCACATCCCAATGCCGCCTGAGGATACTGTATATCGACCGAGGTATTCAGGTCGTCCCCCTTGCGCTGGAACCTTCTGTCGTTTTTTACCTCTATGAGGAGGAAAAGATCCCCGGAAGGCCCCCCATTGATACCTGCTTCTCCCTGACTGGACACCCTCAGCCTTATTCCGGTGTCTATTCCGGCTGGGATCTTCACATCAACAGAATGCTGTTTTCGCACACGACCCTGTCCTCTGCATTCGCGGCAAGGCGTCTTTATTACCTTACCCTTGCCGTGACAGGTAGGACAGGCAGTCACCTGAGCCATCTGGCCAAAGGGCGTGTTGACGGTCTGCTGTACCTGTCCGCGACCGCCACATGTCGGACATGTTTCTATTTTGGTGCCTGGTTCAGCTCCACCGCCTCCGCAGTGCGGACATGTCTCAAGGCGCGGAACCTCGATCTTTTTGGTGACTCCCCTGAATGCATCCTCCATCGTGATCTGCATGGTGTATTCAAGGTCATTGCCCCTTCGCGAAGCGTTTGGATCGACAGAGCGCCTGCCGGATCCACCGAAAGCACTTCCAAAGAGATCTCCGAAGAGGTCACCAAAATCTGCTCCGCCAAAGCCGGCTCCGCCGAAGCCCCCAAAGTCCCCTCCTGGCGGCATGTCACCAACATACCCAAACTGATCGTACTGAGTTCTTTTTTCGGGATCGCTGAGAACTTCGTTAGCCTCATTAATCTCTTTGTACTTTTTCTCTGCTTCAGTATCTCCCGGATTTGCGTCAGGATGATATTTCCGGGTGAGCTTACGGTATGCTTTCTTTATTTCGTCGGCCGAGGCTCCCCGTCCAACACCCAATATTTCATAATAGTCTTTTTTGCCGGGAGCAGCCATCAGCGCCTCACCTCACGTTATTTATTGTCTTCTTCATGGAACTCGGCATCTACAGTAGTTTCGTCGCTTGAGTCTCTATTGTCGGTATTTGCCTGTGCATCCGCCGGATTATTCTGTGCTGCCTGTGCTTTTGCATATGCCTTCTGTGAGATCGGGTGCATCGCGTTCATAAGAGCCTCGACGGCAGACTTAATCGCCGATGTATCTTCGCTTGTGAGAAGGTCCCTCAGAGCTTTGATCTTTTCTTCAACGGCTGCCTTTTCTTCAGGTGTAGCGTCTTCGCCAAGTTCCTTCAGCGACTTTTCAGCATTGTATGCGGCACTGTCTCCCTCGTTTCGGGCTTCAACAAGCTCTTTCTTTTTCTTGTCTTCTCCCTCGTTCATTTCAGCATCGTGACGCATTTTTTCAATTTCCTCATCGGTAAGCCTTGAAGACTGTATCGTGATATTCTGCACTTTGCCAGTGGCCTTGTCCTTGGCGGTAACGTTGACAATACCGTTTGCATCGATGTCAAAAGTCACCTCTATCTGAGGAATGCCTCTTGGAGCAGACGCTATACCGTCAAGGAAAAATCTTCCAAGCGACACGTTATCACCTGCCATAGCTCTTTCTCCCTGGAGGACATGGATCTCGACCTGAGGCTGGTTGTCAGCAGCCGTTGTAAATACCTGGCTCTTGGAGACAGGGATAGCGCTGTTTTTCTCAATTATCTTGGTGAATACTCCGCCAAGGGTCTCAAGTCCGAGTGAAAGCGGCGTTACATCTACAAGTACTATTCCCTTGTGTTCTCCGGAAAGGAT
Organism: Synergistetes bacterium HGW-Synergistetes-1; assembly: GCA_002839185.1. Classification (NCBI taxonomy): domain Bacteria; kingdom Thermotogati; phylum Synergistota; species Synergistetes bacterium HGW-Synergistetes-1. The sequence goes on from PGXO01000005.1 coordinate 225,599, forward strand.
TGCTCCCTGGATAGCTGCTCCGACTGCAACGCATTCATCCGGATTTATCCCTTTTGTCGGTTCTTTGTTAAGCAGCTCTTTCACCTTGCGCTGGACCATGGGCATACGCGTCGAGCCTCCAACAAGAAGTATCTTGTCAACGTCAGTCGGCTGGAGGCCTGCATCTTTTAGAGCAGTGCGAACAGGCTGTACTGTCCTGTCAAGGAGATCCCTCGTAAGTTCTTCGAATTTTGCCCTGGTAAGTGTCATTTCAAGGTGCTTGGGTCCATTCTGGTCTGCTGTGATAAAAGGCAGTGAAATAGAGGTCTCTGCCATTGATGAGAGCTCTACCTTCGCTTTTTCAGCGGCTTCACGAAGACGCTGGGCTGCCATTTTGTCTTTCCTCAGGTCAACTCCGTCTGTCTTTTTGAATTCATCCGCTACCCAGTCTGCGACCTTTGAATCCCAGTCGTCTCCGCCAAGCCTGTTGTCTCCTGAAGTTGAAAGGACTTCGAAAACTCCTTCCCCAACATCAAGGATAGAGACGTCAAAGGTTCCGCCTCCCAGGTCGAAAACCATTATTTTATGGTCACCTTCCTTGTCTACGCCATAGGCAAGACATGCTGCGGTAGGCTCATTTATTACCCTCAGGACCTCTAGTCCTGCAATAGTACCTGCATCTTTTGTAGCCTGTCTCTGCGCATCTGTAAAATATGCAGGGCATGTTATAACTGCTTTTGTAACAGTCGTTCCCAGATATTCTTCAGCATCCCTCTTGAGCTTCTGCAAGATCATAGAGGATATCTGCTGAGGGGTATACTTCTGTCCATCGATAGTCACCTTATAATCGCTGCCCATTTCTCTCTTTATCGATATTATGGTGCGGTCAGGGTTTACTATTGCCTGCCTTTTTGCCAGCTGCCCTACTAGTCTTTCATTGCCATCTTTAGTAAAGGCAACTACCGAAGGAGTGGTACGTCCACCTTCAGGGTTTGGGATAACTGTTACATTGTCTCCTTCTTTTACTGCTACACAGCTGTTTGTTGTTCCAAGGTCGATCCCTATAATTTTTTCCATAACTCATTCCACCTTTGAAATAATTTATTTTTATACTTCGCTTGTTTCCTTATCCGGAAAAAGATCAGTCAGTGTGTTTACCGACTCTCACCTGGGGGGCTCTGATTATACGGCCTGCAAGTCTGTAGCCCTTTCTCAATGTGCCTATTATACAATTGTCTTTTGATCTGTCTTCTATAGGTTCTATCGAAACAGCTTCATGCACGGAGGGATCAAATTCACCCTCAGTCTCAATTTTTTCAAGCCCAAGGTTTTCCAAGGCTTTGTAAAACTGCTTTATGATCATGGTCATTCCTTTGTATAGGTTACTCTCTTCATCTTCTATCGCACAGCACACTCTTTCCAGATTCTCAAAGACAGGCAAAAGCTCTTCGATCGATTTTTCTGCTGCAAGTTTGCAGTTTTTCTCCCTGTCCCTTTCGACTCTTGTCCTGAGGTTGTAATAATCAGCCCTTGCCCTCGCAGCTTCTTCGGTAAGACTTTTTATATCTTTTTTCATTTTTTCAATGATCTCGAGTAAATTTTCCTGATCATTCTCAGGTGAGATCACATCTTCTGCAGCAGATAATTTCTGCTCCTTTTTTTCAATGCAATCGCTTTCTGCCGTATTTTGTATGCCTTCAGCTTTCTCACTTTTGTGCATCTTCTATTCAGCCTCCTCTTCAGGTCCCAGATCCATGGTCCTAAATACTCTGTCAATCGTTGTAATTACCTTTTCGTAGTCCATTCTCTCAGGCCCCACTACACCTATCATTGTCATTTGTCCGTTGCAGATAGTCGAAGCAGCCACAAGAGACGATCTCTTCATCGCCGGAGATTCGTTTTCCTCACCAATGATTATGTTAATACCCTCTTTGGAACAGCTTTTAACAAGTTCAGCCATTCCTTCTTCCTGCTCGAGGAATTCATATAATGCCTGTATTCTGCTGAGATCCTGAAAATCCGGAAGATTAAGCATGTGGCTCATGGACCCCGTGAATGCCTTTATTGAAGGGGAGATCATTATCCCCTCAAGCTCACGGAGCGCAGCTGCACAAGCAGATTTGTAATCCTGAAGTTCCTCCATAATGTAGGCTTTCAGGGACTTTTTTATCTCAGTCCATTCACAGCCTGCAAATACATTTATCCTTCTTGAAAGATCGTCCAGATACTCCTGAGTCATATCCCAGGGAAGGCTGGTCATCTTCTGATGCACAAGTCCCCCCTGAAGCACTACAAGCAGTAAGACATTTCTCTCTCCAAGCCGGACAAAATCAACTCTTTGAAATTTGACTTTGTCCAATGGTGTTACGGCAGCCACTCCTACATAGTTTGACACACGGCTGAGGATATCGGACGCTGACTCAAGAGCGCCCTCAATTCCTTTGTGGTGCTCGCCAAGGCTCTTGATCCACTCCTTGCTGTATTTTGAAGAATCGACCCTTTGAAGTACAGAGTCGACATAAAGCCTGTAGCCAAGGGTCGTGGGTATCCTGCCTGAAGAAGTGTGGGGCTGTTTCAGGAAACCCATCTCTTCCAGGTCAGACATCTCGTTTCTGATAGTGGCAGAGCTGTGCCCTGTAAGATAGCGCCTCGAAACAGTACGGGAGCCGACACTTTCACCGCTTCTAATGTATTCATATACTACGGAAAGCATTACTTCCAACTGTCTTTCTGTAAGCAAAGGTTTCACTTCCTGCCTTGTTAGCACTCTCGCAGCACGAGTGCTAATTCATTTACAACGGGACAAGAATAACAGCGCTTCGCACAAATGTCAAGACAGGTCAGATTATTTATATAGTTGTTTTTACTTAATAATATTGACTGAGTTTTTTAAAGAAGCGGCTGTCGATAATGTATAATAAACCCCGAATGACTGATCGTTGTTTTGAAAATCTGTCTCTTTGACAAAAAACTAAAGAGGTACAAATGGCCAAAACCTCTATATATCTGATTAGGCATGGCGAATGCGCCGGCAATAGGGAAAACCGAGTAAGGGGGCGCGTAGACTTCCCCCTTAATAATAATGGTATTGCACAGGCCGGAGCTCTTGCTGTAGCAATGAAAGACAGAAATTTGACTCATGTCTATTCAAGCCCGCTGAAAAGAGCCTTCTCAACAGCGGAGATGATAAGCAACAGCTGCGGGTGCGGGCTTTCTTCCGATGATTCATTCAACAACATAAAACTTGATCCATGGGAGGGCAGATTTAAAAGTGATATTGCTGCAAGCGAACCTCTGTTGTGGAACACTTGGATCAACGACCCGGAGAGCCTTATCCTTGAAGGCGCAGAAACTCTGGATCAGGTGATGGAACGGTCACTCTTAGGACTTCAGCGCCTTATCGAGAAACACCGCGGTGGAACTTTTGCTGTTGTTTCGCACAGAGGCGTACTTAAACCGCTCCTTTCAGGAGCGATCGGAATTGAAAAGCCCAGATTCTGGAGGCTGCATATGGATACCGGATCTTACAGCCTATTGACACACGACGACATCCATGGGTTTTGTCTTATGGGACTTAATTATTCAGAACACCTGAAAGACTTCCCTCTGATCCAGGAGTTTGAGTAGGAAAAGCAGCACATGGCTGTCTATGAGATAAAATTCAGAGACTCAAAAGAACTGGCTGCCTCCCTTAATGCCATAGGAGCAGATGTGAGAAGTCTGCCTTTCTTTGACAACAGAAGGGAGATAAGAGCTTTATACCTTTCCTGCATAGATGCAAGGGCAGCGAATGTCATCAAACAGGAAATGCTTTCAAGAGGAGGAGACGCCGCGGTACATGCCCATGCGATAGACTGCAGTGTGCAGGAAAGCGATGTCATAATATTCGGGACAGTCAAACAGATCTCCTTTCTCGCCGACAAACTTGAGATCATGTCGTGGTGGGGATTTCCCGGGATAGTAAAATCCCTGAGGTGCGCAATTGACTCCTTTTCAAGAAAAACATCTATGGTATCGCTTCCTTCCGGCAATGATCTTATGCTTGGCACTAGGACCCTTTTGATGAGTATCATCAACCTCAGCGATGATTCCTTCCATAAGGAGAGCAGAACATACGGAAACATAGAGACAGCTGTAGCCCGTGCCTTGGAACATGCTGAAAACGGGGCTGACATCATGGACCTCGGGGCAGAATCTACAAGGCCCGGCGCCGCAAGGATATCCGAATCAGAAGAAATCGAACGCATGATACCAGCGATAAAAGAGATCAGAAAAAATCTTCCTTTAATGCCTATCTCTGTTGATACGACCAGAAAAAATGTTGCAGAAGCTGCTTTGAAAGCCGGAGCAGACATCATCAATGATATTTCGGGACTGTCGTTTGAACCTGAGATAGCAGAGACAGCAGCCAGATTTGGAGCCATGCTGGTAATAATGCATATGAGGGGAACTCCGCAGACTATGGGGTCAATGTGCGGTTACAGCAATCTGCTTAAGGAGATCAATGAATTTTTTGATGAAAAAATCAAAATTGCCTCTTCTTTGGGGGTAGAGAGCTCAAAGATGATCCTTGACCCAGGGATAGGTTTTGCAAAGGATCACAGCCAGAACCTCTTCCTTCTCAGACACATCGAATCTTTAAGGATACATTCAAAACCGATCCTTGTCGGTGCCTCCAGAAAGGGATCTATCGGCAGGGCAACTGACAGCAAGGATCCTTCTGAGCGCCTTGTAGGCACATTGGCAGTCTCTTCTCTCTGCGCCTGGTCCGGAGTAGACATTATCAGAGTCCATGACACAAAGGAAAACAAAAAAGCGGTAATGATGGCAGAAGCCATAAGAGATGCAGATTATGCCTGAAAAAATCAGAGTTTTGATGTCTCTGGGCTCAAATACGGGCAACAGGCTGATCATGCTGACTAAAGCGCTTTCCGAACTTGAACGGGGCGGTTTTTGCATTACTGATAAAAGTAAAATATGGGAGACATCTCCCTGGGGTTTAACCAATCAGCCAAGGTTCCTTAATATGTGCATATGCGCTGAAACAAAATTCCCCCCGGAAGAAATGATCAGAACTATCAAAAACATTGAAAAAAAACTTGGACGCAGCAAGAGCATAAAATGGGGGCCGCGTGAGATAGATATCGACATCATAGCAATAGACGAACTGGTCATTGAGACACCGGATCTTTCTGTTCCCCACCGGCATATGCATGAAAGGGCCTTTGTCCTGATACCTCTTAAAGAGATCGCTCCTTGGTTCAGGCATCCGGTAACAGGGAAAACTCTGGACGAAATGATATGCGCTCTCCCTGCTGAAAAAATGGAGTGGATCATATAGAAATGAAAAACATAGATGAGGCAATCAACAACTTAAGAAAAAAGTATGCTTCTTATTTCTCCGATAATTATCTGATCTGGCTAATGCCCGCATTGGCACTCTTCCTTGCCCTGATCATCTATCTGGTGCCGGGGAACGAAATCCCCGAGGGCGGTGCTAATCTCAGGACCCTTAGAGTCGGGAATTTTCCGATAGTACTTATTCTGGAGCAAAGCCAGGGAGAGGTTGCATCGGCATGGCTGAGGACTCCGGCAGGGGTAAAGCAGATAGAACAGCTTGACGGACTCTCTTATGTATCGGACAGCATATTCCTCTCTAAAGTAGACCAAGATGACAAAGAGGATCTCCTTTGGCGGACATCCTTCACAAATTTTGAAGGTACCGGGGTCCACCTTTGGGTAGGTGTCACGACATGGTCACCCAAGGCGCACATATTCATCACTCCATACGAATACACAAGATGGGATGCTGTTCCGGCAAAGCTGGTAGTACCTAAGGGAACAGCTGTATATGTTTCTCCTGCCATTCCTACATATGACAAGGCAGATTCATTCCGGGGCCGCGACAGTTATTCTTTCATCTACACCATAAGGATGACGCCGGAAGGACCTGCTTTTGTACCTGTGCCTGAGGTTTACAGACAGCTATCCATACTCCTCAGAGCTGGAATACAGGGAGAATTCACACCTGCCAAGAGACTCGCATATGTCAGGATGCTCAATGAGTTCAACAGCCTTGCTGAGGGGAAGCCTCCCAAGACAGAGACCCTCCTGAACTTTCAGATCGAAAAGATAGCTGCTCTGAGCTGGAGAAGATGATCCCGAGGACAGTTACTGCATGACGATCATTTTGATAAGAGAAAGTAATATTTGCTGTTGATAAAAACTTCGCAATTCACTTTTTGATATCAACTTTTTCTCCCTCCGTTATCCTCATCAGCTCTTCAGGGGATATCGGGAAAAATTCGTGATCGGTCCCGGCAGCAGCCCACACTTCGGAATATTTAAAAAGATCTTCGTCCAACAGCGTCTTTGGCTGCTCGGGATACCCAACAGGCGGAACTCCTCCAGGTTTGAATCCTGACCAGTTACTGCACTCTTCCGGATTTGCGAAAGATACATGGGAGACTCCCATGATTTTTTTTATTTTTTTTGTGTCGACCCGGTTTATCCCTGACATCAGAGCAAGAGCAAAGTATTCACCCCTGTTTACCCTCAGAAGGATGCTTTTGAGTATCTCCTCTTCAGGCGCCCCGACAGCCGAAGAGGCATCAGAGACAGTGAATATCGTTTCTTCTGTATGAAATATCCTTCCGTCAAACCCTGAGTTTGAAAGATATCTGCTTACAGCCTCCACAGGATCAAAATCTTCTGCCGCCTTAAGAATGCACAATTTAAACCAACCTCGTTTCTGGCTTAGTGTATTAAATTTTCTGGATATCGATCATTTTCACCTGTTGGCCGAAGCCAGTTTCTCGACAGGCATGGGTCTCTCTGAGATTAAAAAAGATATCGGAAGACCATGATTTTCGCCGGAGATCATGTTGTACATCTCTCTGTTCTGAAGTACGGCCCTCACAAATTCCCTCGTCTCGGAATAAGGTATCTCCTCAATCCATTCAATCCAGTCCCCTGCTGAAAGTGTGTTCCATCTGATGACTGGCATCATCCCGGCATTGTATGCCGCAATCACTCGAGGGAGATCTCCTTTGAATTTACGTGAAAGACGGGCAAAATAGCTTGCCCCGATAAGGATGTTTTTTCTCGGGTCAGTGATCTCCGAAGAGAGGATATCAAGAGATCGCATCTCTTCTTTTGCGGTAGACGGCATCAGCTGCATAAGTCCCAGCGCACCGGACCTGCTTACAGCGTTTTTCCTGAACTTGCTCTCCTGTTTCATAACCGACCATATCATCACATCAGAGATCCCTGTCCGCTTAGCAGCATCAGATACTTCTTTTTTCCAGGGACAGGGATAGAAAAGGCTTTCTGTCTTTATTCTGCAGGCATTGTTTAAAATCCCGGCTCCACCGTCTTTAAAAAACAAAAATGTATAAAAATCAAAAGGATATTTCCTGGCAAGATCTACCTTAAGATCATCAGCCTCAGCGTGCATTCCTAATTTTTCAAGTGCCCTGATCTTCCAGTAAAAGATCCTTGAAGGCCTTACTGTAAAATTTCCCGAAACGCCGATTTCAGACCAATACCCAAGAGCAGTCTCCGGATCATCGTTGCGCCATGCATGCCAGCCTTCATTCCATTTCTCCGAAACATCCTTCCTGCACATAGATATGACCGAAGGCAAAGAGAGATGGGCGGCAAATGCAAACAGGACAAATAATGACAACATCACATGCTTGCGGGAGACAACGAATTGAGTTAATGTAGAGAGGCATATTTTGAACGCGGAGGTAATATCTTGCATAGATCCGGGCCACCCTCTTATTTTTTTACATACACCGAAAGTATCCGTCACTTGAACAGACAAGTCAAGCCTTTCTCTCCCTCGATATTATGGCAGGCTGCATCTGAAGCAGTCGCAGATGAAATAGCTACAGCGCCTAAACCCGGATTGGTAGATCCTCTTGGTCAGGGCTGCCACTTAGATATGACCTGGCGAACATTTATCAAAAGCGCCCAGGCAATAGAACCTTTCTGGGAGTACCAGGCATTGATCGGATTATCAGGCACTTCGCCTTCAGAATCCTTGGGGCGCCTGAGATTTATCGGTATTGAAATGGAGAAAAAAATGTTTGCCGCGACTTCAGGCATAAACACTCATAAAGGCCTGATATTTCTTTTGTCCCTCCTTTTATACGGGGCAGGCTACTGCATATATTCCAGAAAAGAGCTGACTCCTGAAAATATTACATGTTTCGCTTCCGGATCCGTTGAGGGGCTGACGTCCAGAGAGCTGAGCTCTCTTTCTGAAAAAATCGCCTCAGAAAATCTGACAAACGGCGAAAGGCTCTTTCTCACGCACGGTATAACCGGTGCAAGAGGAGAAGCTGAAAAAGGTTTTCCCTCACTACTGCAGCATGGGCTTCCTGAACTCAGGCGCGTATCCTCAATGGGTGGGTCAATAAACAGCTCGCATATTGCCGCTCTTTTAGAGATCATGCACAACTGCGAAGACAGCAACGTGATCCACCGAGGAGGTTACGGCTTCTGGCAAAATGACTATAAAGATATGGTAAAAGAGACTATCGAAAAATTCGATCCTCTGTCGGAAGACTACCGCCCTATAGAAGACCTCGAAAAAAAATTCTTGAGATACCGCATCAGCCCGGGCGGAGCAGCAGATCTGCTCTGCTGTTCGATTTATATTGACCTTATAACTAAACCTACTTGTCAACAATAAAAAAATGTTGTATTCTTTTATTGCACATAATGTAAAGAAAGGGTGGATATTTTATGAGTCTTGGCAACAGGATTAAGACATTGCGCAAGGCGCAGAACCTTACTCAGCAAAAGCTTGCTGATAAGGTCGAGGTCAGCAGGATATACGTACAGGCTCTTGAAAGCAACAGGAGACTGCCTTCGATGAAACTTCTCCAAAGGCTTGCACCTGCTCTCAATGTAGACGTAACAGACCTTCTGATGGACTTTTCATCCCCGGACAACCCTGGGAGAGTCCAACTTGAATCAATGCTGGACAACGGAGAGCTTGAAATATGGTACCGCAGCAAAAAACTGACCGAGCAGGAACTAAAAAGGGTTTACCGTCTTATTGAGGCGGCTCTTGATGACTGGGAAACAGAGGATGCTTCAGCAAAATAAACCTGACACTGAGGATCTTTGTGAGTGCATCCCCTCTCCTCCGGAAGAGATCCCTCATTGGGCGATCCATGAAGGAAGGGGATGGCAAAGACTGAGCGAGTTCGAGATACTGGCAAGGGCAGAAGAGATCACCGGTCTCTCTCTTGAGCTTAAGTTTGAGCTCCTTCCTGCCGGTGTCTGGGGTATACACATAGTCCGCGGCAAAAGAGGACGTATTTATATAAATTCAGTTCTTCCTTTGGTATGGAGGAGGTTCGCACTTTTCCATGAGACCTACCACCTTTTAAATCACAGAAAAGGACACCGTTTCTGGTCTCACACCTTTGAATCAATGGAAAGTTTTGAAAACAGGGCTGACACTTTTGCCTGGGCTGCTCTCTGGCCCGAATGGAGCGAGGGGGATTACTCGGATTGGGCCTGATAAATTCAATGAAAAAGCTTCCTTTCTTTCTTCCATTCGGCGGATGCAGGGGAAGATGTGTGTACTGCAGCCAAAACACAATAACAGGCGCTTCAGAGATCCCTTCGTCTGAATATGTTTCCTCAGTTTTAAGTGAGCTCGATGAACCGAGAGAGGTTTGTTTTTTCGGAGGGTCTTTCTGCAGGTTCGGTATTTCAAAAGTCAAAGAGTATCTCGATTCTGTAGTAAAGTATGCACCAGAAGGAAGCCGGATACGTTTTTCAACATACCCCGGAGATCTCAGCGACATTTCAATGAGAAACCTCATAAAAATCTACCCTATCTCATGCATAGAACTTGGTATACCTTCTCTTGATCCCAATGTTCTCTCTTTGTGCAAAAGGGAGACTGATCCTGATACAGTTCTCAATGATATAAAAACCATAATGAACGAGTCTCTTCCGCTCGGAGTCCAGATGATGATCGGTCTGCCCGGCCAGACAAAAGAGAGCAGCATCAACGATCTGAAAAATCTGGCTGGGATCAAGGGGGCCATAGCGTGGGATTTGAGACTTTATCCATGTCTGGTCCTTGAAGGAACTGAACTTGAGGATATGATGACCAAAGGGAGCTATATTCCTCTTACTCTGGACCAGGCTATCGAATGGGGCGGTATTTTCATTGACAGGGCAGTTTCTTTGGGATTCAATCCGATAAGGATAGGACTTCAGGAATCTGAACTGCTTGCATCAAAGGTCAAAGGAGGGCCGCATCATCCGGCCTTAGGGGAGATGATAGCATCGGAATCCCTAGTAAGGAAACTGACCAGAAACAACTGGACAGGTCCATGGATTGTCCCTGAAGAGCACATTTCAAAATTCACCGGACATGGGTGCTTTGGACTCAGGCGTTTGGCTGAGCTTACCGGTACAACAACAACTGCAGTATCAGAAAAGCTATCTTTTTTTCCTCCTGCTGGAAAAATACTCTGACACCGGATCATATCTTCTCCCGCAAAATATCAACAGAATCAAAACAATAAAGATTTTAGATTGCAGAAATTGCGCTGTCTTCTGCGTAATATTTGTTATAGATTATTCACAGTTTTTATGAAAGGACAGTTGCACATGGATAAAGCCGAAAAAATTAATTCACTGTTCTATGGATTCGAACGATCATCCTTTAAAGCAAGCAACAGATTCGTCCGTTCTGCCACGCACCTTGGCGGAGCTGATGAGGCTACAGGCGAAATTTCCATTGCCGAGATAAAAAGGCACTCAGAGATCGCAGCAGGCGGTACAGGCACACTGATTACCGGTCTGGCTTTCATAAGCCATGAAGGGAAATCTTTTAAAAGAGAGTGGGGACTTCATACCGACGAGAGGATAAATGACGTTGGCAAGCTATCCGAAGAAGTCCATAAATTTGGTTCCAACCTTATAGTTCAGATATGCCACGGCGGCGGACAGCGCGAAGCTTCCGTTGCTGAAGGAACAGTATCTTTTTCGCCCTCTGGCGGGATCCATCCGATGTGTGATTTTGAAACAACCCCCCTTTCAAAGGATGGCATCAGAAAGGTAGCAGAAGATTTCGCCGCAGCTGCGCTCAGAGCAAAGAAGGGCGGAGCTGACGGAGTAGAGATACATGCAGGACATGGATTCCTTCTGACGCAGTTCCTCTCACCTTCGATAAACAAAAGAGATGACGAATACGGCGGATCACTGGAAAACAGATCTAGGATATTTTATGAAATACTGGAAGATGTAAGGCGCTCTGTCGGAGAGGGTTTCAACATTTGGTTCAAGATAAGCATTGCGGAAGGCACTGAAAATGGTTACGGCCCCGAGGACGGTACAGCGCTTTCCATAGGCCTTTTGAAAAGAGGGGCAGACGGCATAGATGTTTCTTCCGGCACGAGCTATGCCGGAGCAATGAACTCTCCCAGCACTCTGGGGGTATCAGCCGGCGAATCTGAGGCTCCATTTGCGGAATATGCCAGGGAGTTAAAAATACATGCATCCGACAGACAGATAATAATTCTCACAGGAGGACTCAGAAGCCTTCCAGTGATGGCTGAACTGATACATAACAAAACTTGTGATCTTCTTGCTTTGAGTCGTCCTTTCATCGCGGAACCGGATCTGATAAACAGGTGGCGTGAAGAAGATGCCAGGCCGACTGCGTGCATTTCATGCAACGCCTGCTTCAAAACCTCGAAGTATGGACTTATAGAGTGCCCCATACTAAGGGACAGAAATGAAGGAAACTGGGATCCTCTTTAAATCTTCATCCATCAAGGGATCATAAACTTTGAAAAGGTATGAACAGGGGCAAAGACATATTTCGAACTGACCGACTGTTGATTTCCATTTGATATAAATATTTTTACGTATTTTCACTGAACTAACCGGACCAAAAGTTGACTAATGTTGACAAGCTTATCCGGTGAGACTAAACTTGTAATAAAGTTCAGAAATGAAATCAGCAGTTGACCAATAACAATAAGGAGTGTTACCAAATGGACAGCACACAGCTTCAGAACCTGCTTATGGAAAGGGCTCATACGATGCCCAACAAAGCAAGGCGTGTAGCAGAATATCTTCTCGCAAACATGCGTGAAGCCTCTTTTCGTTCTATAGGAGATATTGCAGAAGAGCTTAAAGTATCAAAAGCACAGCTGGTAAGAGTAGCACAAATGCTTGGTTTCTCCGGTTACGCAGAGCTAAAGAGCTGTCTTCAGAAAGCCATTCTGGAACAGATCAACCCTGCTGCCCTTCTTGCCAGAGCGGTAAGCAGCGGGGACAGTTTTCCGGATAGTCTTTACAAAGCAGAGCATGCCAACCTTGATGACACGATGGCACAGCTGTCACCGGAGGACACGGATAAATTCTGTGAACTTGTCCGATCTGCAAACACTATTTACTGTGTTGGGTGGGGCATTTCATCCCTTGTCGTTGAACTCCTCCAGATGCGGCTCTCAGTAATGGGAAGAAAAGCTGTATTCGTACACAGAGGCAGTCTCTCGATGTGGGAACAGGCCAGGTGCATCGGGGAGGACGATCTGGTAGTGGTCTGCGAGCTGCCAAGCTATGCTGTGGAAGTTACCGAAGCTGTTGAGATAGCTCATAAAAATGGTGCAAAGGTAGTTACAATAACTGACAGTGCTGCTGCTCCTGTGTGCAGGACTGCAGAACTTTCATTTTTTGTCTCTGCAAACAGTCCGACTTTCGGAAGCAGCATAATAGGTCCGCTATTCCTGACGCATGTTCTTGCTTCTGCACTTGCTATAACGCTTGAGGCAGATGCGAAAAAACATCTTGAAGAACAGGCTGAGTTCCTCCATGACGAGAGGATCTTCCATCCCATATTCGGCCTCAGATACTAATCTCGATATTAAATTTTTGAACATATAAAAGAGAGCCGCCTTTATTCAGGCGGCTCTCTTTTATATTCTGCACTTCACTATTATTACTTCGCCCACATCAGCTGCTTCAAGATCGTCAGCTTTCGGCGGCCCAGGGATAGGCCACTCAGCTTCAATGCAGCACTTCAGGTACTCTTTTAAAACTTCAGGAGCCCTTTTTATCACATCTTCCCTGTCCTCTCCCTCTACCCAGCAGCCAGACAGTCCAACAAAGTTTGCTGCCCAGAGCCTTCCTTCGTCGTAGCCGAAGGCCAGAACAGCAGGATAAACGTACTCTTTCTCCATTTATCCCAGCACCCTTTCAATGACTCGCATAAAGTTGCCCCCTGTAAAAGCGCAGTAATCTCCAGGACTCAATTTTTTCTTCATAGGTACGATAAATCGTCTCGCTGCGTCCAGATGGTCAGTAAAGAGATCCTTTTGCCGGCTGTCGTCATTCCCCATGCTAAGCGATGCTATACAGTCACACAGATCCAGACCCAATCCCACATTATCTATCCCCGCTACTTGGGTTATATGCTGAAGATGTTCAAAAAACTTATCTGTATTTCGATCAGCTTCGTTGTCCGATACGAATGGTGAATATGCATTAAGTCCGACAACTCCCCCTGATTCTGCTATCATCTTTATCTGGTCATCTTTGAGGTTTCTCGCTGATCCGCACAGCGCCCTGCAGTTTGAGTGCGAAGCTATAAATGGAGCCTTAATCAACTCTGCGACCTCATAAAAGCCAGGATCGTTCAGATGGCTCACGTCGATGACCATGCCCATCTTCTGAGCTTCCATGACCAGTTCCCTTCCAAATTTAGTAAGGCCTCCAGGATGTCTGGGCGCATCTGCAGGGTCGAAGCTGCTGCCGTCACCGGCATAGTTCCTCCTTGACCAAGTAAGTCCGACAAGCCTTACGCCCAGATCATAAAAAGTTCTAAGGAGAAAGATGTCGTTACCCAGAGGTTCAGCTCCTTCAAGAGAGAGAAATAATCCAATTTTGCCCTTTTCTGAAGCAGCTTTCGCTTCAGACGAATTTCTGCAGAGGGAAAAGAGCTCTCGCGATTCTTCCAGTTCTTCCTTCAACGCTGATATTTGATCCAATGCGTTTCGAAGGGCACCCTCGGGCAGAAAAATATCGGAAATATAAAGGGAACATATGATCGTACTTATTCCTGCTTCTTTTAAATTTTGGAAATGTCTTCTTTCAAGGACCTTCCGTTCCCCTTTTTTCCTGTAGCTGAGGACATCAAGGAGCACGTCAAAATGTGCATCAAGTAGCATGTTATACATATCCCTCACCCCATATCATGACGTTGAACATATCATTTATTGATAAAACAGATCCAGCATCCTTTAACTGACGTTGACTCAATCCTCCTCCGACTGACAGATCCTGATCCTCTGTGATCCAAGGTCAGTCATGTCAAACCATAAAAGTTCACCTTTTAAACCTTTTCCCGTAGCTGCCAGTATCTTGATAGCCTCAGAGACCTCCAGGGAAGCGATAAATGCAGGAGTAAAAGGTGGATTTCCCGTCTCTGTCTCGACCCCTTTGTCAGGAACGTCGTCATTTTCCCACAATGGTCTGTCTCCCGGATAAAAGACACCGATCTGCCCGAACATACCTCCAATGGCTCCGTGGACAAAAGGTATCCCCAGCTCACGGCAAACTATTGAGGCATTTCTGCGGCTCCTGTTATTGTCAAGTGCGTCTATTACTACTGAAGAACCCTCAAGGAGCTCTCTTCCGTTTTTTTCATCCAGGAACGTAACCCATGCAAAGGTATCCACGACACTGTTGACAGATGCTACCCTGTCGGCCGCAGCCAGTGCTTTGGACTTTCCAATGTTTCCCTCTGTAGAGAAAAGCTGACGGTTCAGGTTGTTGTCATCGAAGACATCAGGATCGATCATCACTATCTCTCCGACCCCAGCTCTCGCCAACATTTCTATGATCCAGCCTCCAAGACCGCCGCAACCGATTACCGCAGCTCTGGAACCAAGCAGTTTTATCTGACCCTGGATCCCGATAGTACCGATATTTCTCTGATACCTTGAAGGGCAGATACCGTTTTTTAACGCTGTGATCTCTACATCACGGGGCTTCAGTCCAAGTTCTGAAGCGAACCTTCGGCAAGTTAGGAAAGGGATCACTTTTATCCCTCCTCTGTCCTTCGAATTGATCTGCAAATTTTCGACCAGGTCTGCAGGCAAACTTGACACCTCCCTATAAAATCTTATCGGTTGTATTTTTATAGTATACCCGAAAAAAATGATCGGTTTTCTTGATGATCATATTATGGGGCACTCTCATTTTGATGTAAAATATTAGAATGAAATATATTGTAAAAACAACATCGTTGCTCAATAGTTCCAAATGGAAAAACTCCCACTCAAAAAAAGCACTGGTACTTATGAGCGGAGGGGTCGATTCAAGCGCTGCCGCTCTTTTGCTCATGAAGGAAAATTATTCCCTTGCCGGTATGACGATGGAGATAACTGAGAGCGAAGAAGCTCTTGCAACTGAATCTGCGGCCTCTGTGTGCAAAGAATTGTCCATTCCACACTTTTCAGTGAACATAAGTGAAGATTTCAAAAAAAATGTAATACTTCCTTTCTGCAGCTCATATAGCCAGGGACTGACACCCAACCCCTGCGCTGACTGTAATGAAAGGATAAAATTCGGCGTGCTCTGGGAGGCCGCAGAAGAGCTCTTTGGAAATGATTTTTCAGTTGCTACCGGCCATTACGCCAGGATCATCAAAAAAGATGACAGACACTACCTGGCGGCAGGAGCAAATAAAGCAAAAGACCAGTCATATTTTTTAAGCGGGATCCCAGCGAAAAAGATGCAGAGGATACTTTTCCCGCTGGGGGACTTTAAGTCAAAAGAGGAGACCAGGGAGTTGGTAAGGACTTCAGGTCTGGCAGTATCCGAGCGCCCTGAAAGCATGGAAATATGCTTTGCAAATGAGGATGGATACCGGGCCATTATATGCCGCGATCAGCAGCCAGGACCAATAACAGACACTTCAGGAAAAGTTTTGGGAGAACATAAAGGGATAGGAGGATACACTCTGGGGCAAAGGAAGGGGCTGGGCATCGCATCAAAGCATCCTCTTTTCGTTATATCGATAGTTCCGGAGACAAATACTGTTGTAGTAGCTTCAAGGGCAGAGGCTTTCCGATCAGAGGTCACAGCAGGGTCAGTCAACATACTGGCACCTGATTATCTGAGAGAAGGCCTTCCTTTACTTGGTAAGATACGATCCCAGGGAGACCCTATGCCGTGCCGCGTCCTCTCCGTAGATCATGCCTGCCTGACAGTTCGGTTTTCAGAGCCAATTTTTGCTCCGGCACCCGGTCAAAGGCTCGTCATCTATACTGATGAGGGATATGTTGCTGCCGGAGGAGTGATAAAAATCTCCCCGTGATCAATGAGAACGCACAGATGTTTCAATCATCCAGACCGAATAAAACACAATACGCAAACACGTTCCATCAACAATGAAATTTTTCCCATAATAAATTTGCACAGATATTTCTATTCCAATGTTTATTTTCGTCTATCTATTATTCAAAACCTGATTTATCATAGTAGCGTCATCTGTTACAATATCAACAATTCAAGTCACCTATGGGGGGTTGCTCATGACACTGCGCAGAAAGACTCAGATCGCATTAGGGATCACATTGCTCCTCATACTTCTTATGCTAGACCTTACTTTTACTAATTTCCTAAGACGATCTGCCGAACAGACAGACAGGGAAAGGATCACACTAAACCTATCAAGGGCTGTAGTATCGATCAACGCTGAGGCAAAGACCCTATCCGCCATAGCCGCAAATTGGGCGCATTCTGATGCGACCTGGGACTACATGAACGGACGCAACGCCAATTACGCCGCTGAGACCCTCAACAGAGATGCTCTGACTGAGATCGGGATATCTTCAATGATATTCATTGACAGCGGGAACATGGTGCGCCTCTTCAAGGACTTCAGCTCAGATGATGAACCATCCTCCCCTGAGAGTGAATTCGTTGCAATATTCGACGACCCCAGGAACCAGTATCTTTTGGACTATACGGGACCTACAGGTACAAGCGGGATAGTTCTAAAGGAAAACCAGCCGGTACTTTTCACAGTAAAACCGATCCTTACATCCGACATTCAGGGACCTCCTGCAGGCAACCTTATAGTCACTCGGACCATCAGCCCAAAACTTATAGCAAATATTTCGAGGAACCTCCACTTTAATTTTGCCATAGAACCAACGACAGAAAACGAAAAGCAGAATTCTGATAAACTTCCGCTGGTCCTGATCGAGGATGCTGAGAAGAACGCGACAACGATATCCGCAAGGATGCTCGTAAAAGATCACAGCGGCACCCCCTCCTTCTGGGTCAGGGGAATAGACAAAAAGGAAGACATTGCAGCTGCTGAAAAAAAGATCCAATTTCTTTTTCTGATATTTGGAGTCATTGCTGTATTGCTTTCCTTCCTTTATGACTTTTTCTTCAAACATGCGTTTTCAAACAGAATGAAGAGACTCCAAAGAGAGGTCGAAGCGATAAGAGACGAAAAGGGACATAAAGGCATAGTTACAGTTGATTCTAAAAAAGACGAGATCAACAGCCTGCAGAGAACTTTGAGCGATGTCATGGCTTACCACGATTTCAAGCAGGAACATAAAAGTAAGATGGACAGCATCAGCCTGATGGTTTACGAACGTTTCGCTCAGGCAGGAAACCGCCTTTGCTACAAGACTCTTGAGGACATCGCGACTGCCTTCTCCCCCGGCGATGAAAAATTCAGGAACTCGCTCCCCCGTTCAGCAAAAATGACAGTAACGTTCTGCGATAAGCTTAAGCTGCCGGATGAAGAAAAATTCTATGCGTATCTTGGAGCCCTTTTCAGCAGAATAGGACTTCTTGGCATACCCTTTTCGGTACGCAACAAAACTACCGAACTCTCTCCCGTCGAACTGAGGGAGTATCACAAGTACCCTATATTATCCAAGGATTTCCTTGAGTCAGTGGAGTTGCTCCGCCCTGCTACGCAAATCCCGCACTGCTGGAACGAAAAATGGGATGGCACAGGATTCCCAAAGGGGCTAAGCGGAAGCGCAATTCCTTTGACAGCACGCATCTTTGCTATCGTTGACACATGGAATGAGATGACCAGGCCATGGCTTGGAAGAAAGCTTCCGACTCAGGAAGAGGTAGAACTGAAACTCCGTGAAATGGCGGGAACAAAATTCGACCCCTATCTCACAGAACAGTTTATACAATTACTGCATGATGAGAGGAAAACTATCTGAAATGAATATCGTTGACGCAAGAGGGCAGGATTGTCCCAAACCTGTAATATTAACAAAAGAGACTGTTGAAAAGGGATGCAGGTCTTTTGTCGTTTGGGTCGACAACGAAGTCGCAGCATCAAATGTTCAAAGATTTCTTGAAAGCAAAGGATTCATGGTTAAAAAAGAGTACGGCGAAGAATCCATCGTACTTGAAGCTAAAATTGAGTCCAAAGAGGGCGAATCAACTCCTCAAAAAAAAGGGTCAATAGGCATTATGTTCACTTCTGACAAAATTGGGGCCGAATCGGGAGGACTCGGAGACGTCCTTATGAAATCCTGTCTCGGCACCTTGGTGCAGAGTGAAAAAGCCCCCTCTGTCATTGCTTTGATGAACAGCGCCGTGAAGATGGCTTTAAGCGGATCCTCCTGCCACGACTATCTTTGCGAACTAAGGGACCGTGGGACCCTTATTCTGGTCTGCGGGACATGCACGAAACACTTTGGGATCACTGAGGCTGTTTCGGTGGGGGTGATCTCAAACATGTTTGAGATCACAGAGGCAGTTTTCGGTACATCAAAACCTGTAGTGATAGGCTGATCATGTCAATATATCTTAATAATGCCGCAACCACCTGGCCAAAGCCCCCGTGTGTACCTGATGCTATTTATGACTTCATAGCAAACAGGGGAGCAAATGTAGCCAGGGGTTCGGCTTCCATGAGGGACATCCAGAGCCTTGACAATGTCTTTACATGCAGGCAGAAACTGGCGGAACTGTTCGGCGGTTATCAGAAATGCGACCCGAGGTTCATAACCCTCACTTCCAACGTAACGGAATCAATAAATATGATCATCAAGGGCTTCCTTAAACCAGGTATGAGAGCTGTGACCTCCTCTATGGAACACAATTCCGTACTCAGGCCTCTGAGAAGAGCCGAAAATGAGGGTGTCGCACTTGATATCATACAGTGCAGCCTGAAAGGATATCTGGACCCGGCACTGCTGAAAAAAAACCTTTCCGGGGGCGCGGACATCGCGATAATAAACCACTGCAGCAATGTCAGCGGATCCCTCCAGAATATTCAGGACATTGCCGAAGTGTGCAGGGCATCAAATGTCCCGCTCGTGGTCGATTGTGCCCAGACAGCTGGGATAATTGGGATCAGCGCGCAGGCTCTCGGAGCCGCAGCTCTATGCTTCACAGGACATAAGGGACTCTTCGGCCCGCAAGGTACAGGAGGTATCGTCTGGGATCCGGAGTTCGCAAAGATATGTTCTCCCCTTTTTGAAGGAGGAACAGGAAGCATTTCTCATGAGGAGTTCCAGCCCTCACAGATGCCTGACAAGTTCGAGGCAGGGACACCAAACCTGCCTGGCATAGCCGGACTGCTTGCATCTTTAGAGTGGATAGAAAATGAAGGGATAGGCAAAATAAGGAAACATGAGGATCGTTTGGGCAAAATGCTTGAAGAGGGACTAATGAAAATAAACGGACTCAGAATAATCGGTCCCGGATCTGACGACCCAAGGCTTCCGGTTTATTCCGTAAACATAAGGGGAATGGACAACGCAAAACTTGCCCGTGACCTTTCCGACATCTACGGGATCGAGACACGACCGGGACTTCACTGCGCTCCTCTTGCACACAGAACGTTAGGGACGTTCCCTGAAGGAGCACTTAGGATATCCCCCGGCTATTTCAACACAGCAGACGACATCGATCTTGCTGTCAGTGCACTCACGGAGCTTGCAAAGAATTAAAGGTTCTCGCGGAATATTTTTTAGATCAGCCTGATATGAATCCTTTTTCAATGAGTATCTGACGGGACTCTGCATCGGCGGGACGGAAACCTTTACTCAGGAGATCCCTTATATATGTCCCGTTATACGTAAAGCAGAAAATCATATTTGCCAGCCATAAAGTGAGAACGCTTGCAACAAACATTATCACTGCCCACTTTGCATCGCCCCTGAATATCGGAACACAAAAACCAAAAAAGAAGACTGTCCAGCTGAAACCGACCTTAGCTGTGCGAAGCTGGCCTGACTGGTCCTCAAGCCTAATTATCATTTTTGGGCCCTTCTATTCTCTCTTCTTGCTCCAGGGCCATTATTGCAGCCTTTGATGTACCCAGCCATGTAATGCCTATAAAGCAGGCCATCACCGGAAGTGAGACATATTTGAATTCAATGCCGCCCTTCATGTAGACGGCAAAAAATAGAATGAGCAGGACAACAGATGAAGCAAGGAATACTTTTGAGATCTTGTTGATCAATCTGGCTGCACGAAGTGTCATAATATCCACCCTTTGAGAAATATAAGGAACACTGATAAATAATACCACAGGGCTGCTATAAAAAAGGTATAATTTGCATGGATCAAAATAACAGGAGGGGGATTAACAATGATGATGTATTTACTGGCAGCAGCTGCAGTTATAGGTTTATGGCTAATGACCACGTACAACGGCCTCGTAAAGCTTCGCAACCTGATGCAGGAAGGGTGGAGCGGCATAGACGTACAGCTGAAAAGGCGTTCCGACCTGATACCCAATCTCGTTGAGACAGTCAAGGGTTATGCTTCTCACGAGAAGGAGACACTTCAGGGGGTAACTAACGCCCGTGCCGCTGTAATGCAGGCGGGAAACGATCCTGAAGCAAGGCTGCAGGCTGAAAACGCCCTGACTGGAACACTGAGGACTCTCTTTGCTGTAGCAGAAAACTATCCGGAGCTTAAGGCGAATACGAATTTTCTTGATCTTCAGCAACAGCTGGGAACGATCGAAAATGAGATACAGATGTCCAGACGTTACTACAACGGAACTGCAAGAAACCTTAATACTGCCATCCAGCGTTTTCCTGCTGTTTTGATTGCAAGACAGTTCGGTTTTAAAGAAGCTCCATTCTTTGAGGCGGAGGAAGAGGCGAGAGATAACCCGAAGGTTTCATTTTAAACAGCATTTTGTGATACTTAGGGGAGGGAAAATATGAGAAACGGGACAAACTATCTTTTAAAAATAACTGTACTGTTATGCGCAGCTGTTTTTGTTATATTATCAGGAGCTAAGTTGACTGAAGCAAGGGAAGCTTTCAACAGGTTCAACGCTGACATAATAATAAATGAGAACAGCTCGATCGAAGTGACGGAAGAAATCTTGGTCAACGTAGAGAATATCGAGATCAACAGAGGCATAATTCGATCGCTTCCTGTGGAATACAGGGACGAAAAAGGCAATTCAACAGAACTCGGATTAGAGATAAGAGATATAACGCTGGACGGACAGGATATCCCCTGGAGTTCAGTGAGGTCAGGCATAAATGTCGATGTAAAGATCGGTGACCCGGATAAGATCATATCCAGGGGACTCCATACCTTTCTGATAAGATACCGGGTCGAAAGGCACATAGGATTTTTTGAGGACCACGATGAACTTTACTGGAACGTAACAGGAAAAGATTTTTCTTTTCCTGTGCTTGAAGCATCATGCAGAGTCGCGCTTCCGGGAAAGAGTTTCGGAGAGGGATTCAACACGATAGAGTGGTATGTGGGCCAGTATGGGACAAAGGGAGATAACAGCAGAGCGCGCCAGGATTCAGGAAGAGTTTTCACAGTCGGGACACTTCAGCCGGGAGAGGTTTTTACTGTAGTCTACACCTGGCCAAAAGGACTGGTCACACCGCCGCCTCCTCCTGCGAGAGACAACGAAAAAGCTCAGGGAGGGATCGCGGCAGCAACTTTCGCGTTGATCTCCGGATGGTTCTGGTTCGCCTGGAAAAAGTGGGGCAAAGATCCGGATAAAAAGACAGTGATTCCGCTTTTCTACGCACCCGATGGTACATCACCTGCATTTCTGAGGTACGTAAGGGATATGCGGCTCGATCAGACAGGCTTTACTGCTGCAATAATCGGACTGGCTGTTAAGGGCGCCATTAAGATCCTGGAAGTTGAAGGAAAAGAAACCTTCTTTGGAAAGGGCAAGGAGCACTTTGTGCTATATGAAAAAGATACGGAACCGGAAAAACTTCAGCCAGAAGAAGAGGCCCTTATGATGCAGCTTTTTCCGGGAAGCATAGACAGCGTGGCTCTGGTACAAGATAACGGAGACATAATTTCAGGTGCGATGAGAAGCCTGGCAAGGAATCTCAGAAACGCAAACTCCGCCATCTTTACCAGAAACACTGATAAGATGATCCCAGGCCTTGCTTTGTATGGAATTGGAACAGCAGCAAGCTATCCATTCAGCGGGGAATATCCCTTAAACACTCTCATGGCCGGAGTTTGCGGACTGCTCATAATTGCACTGGGAATGAGGCTGAGCAAAGCTGCAAATACCGGAGGCCAGAACATAAGACAGTTCCTTGGAAGGGCTTTTCCTGCCCTTGCGGTGGGTCTAGTAGGAGCTATAGCACTCGGGGGAGAGGGGCTGTCTCCCTTTACATTTGTGTTTTTCGTCGCTTCAGCAGCCGTCATTGCTGTGATGCGGCCTCTTATGGTCTCAAGGACCGCAAAGGGCAGCAGTATTTTGAGCGACGCGGAGGGTCTTAAGCTCTATATGGACACAGCAGAAAAAGAGCGGCTTGAAATGTTCAACCCACCGGAAGAGACCCCTGAGCTCTTTGAAAAACTTCTTCCTTATGCGCTTGCACTTGATGTTGCAAAAACGTGGGGCAACAGGTTTGAGAGCGTTTTGACAAAAGCCGGTTATAAGCCCGAATGGTATTCGGGACCTTCACCATATTTGTTCCTGAATGGTTCAGGCCTGTATAATTTCTCATCAAGCCTTGGCAGCAGCCTGGGACAAAGCATGGCTCCGCAGTCTGCCCCCGGGACATCCTCAGGAATGGGAGGCGGCGGTTTTGCCGGAGGCGGAGGTGGAGGCGGCGGCGCAAAGGGCTGGTAATTTTAAGCTCTCAGTTCCCGACAGATCTCCCTGACAGCAGAATATTCATCAGTTTTTTGGTAAATTAAAGAGGTGCTTTTTGAAACACAATGTTTCAAAAAACACCTCTTTTCATTGACCTACCCTGATAAGTTTCTTACCTGTTCTTTACTACAGTCCTTATCATATCCCAGACATCGGGAGTCTCGTGTCCCTTCCTCCACCCCGCTACCCCGGCAAGACGGTACTTATCAAGGATCGAGAGCTTGGTTTTGATGGAATCCCTGTTTTCTACCCATACCTTATAGGTCTTTCCCTCTGAAAGATACGAATAGAAATACTGCCCCTTGTCACTTAGCCATACCGGAGAGAGCCCTCTCTGGGAAATAATTGAATCGGACTCGGCCATAGTTAGGGTAGAGCCTTTGACTTTCACCTTTCCCTGACCTGCCGGAGTCTCCTCCCACTTTCTCATGTAAAATGGAACGCCCAATATCAGCTTTGCAGGAGGCACACCCTCTTCTATTGTTTTCTGCACTGCACGTTCGACCCATGGCATCGAAGCAACAGAACCTGCCCTCGGGGAGGTTCTCCAATGTTCGTCATAGGCCATGAGCATTACGTAATCCACGTGCTTCGAAAGAGCTGCCCTGTCATGGCTTTTTGAAAGATTACTGTTTCCCGGCACATGAACATCTACTGAGCTGATAAGCCCCTGACCTTTCAGATAACCGCTGAGCAGCGAGATGAAACGTACATATTTGTCCCTGTCGGCAGCATCAACATTTTCAAAATCTACGTTTATTCCGTCAAAACCATACAGCTTCGAATAACAGAGAAGTCTTGCAATAAAGATATTTACAGCAGCTGTATCGTTGAAAAACCTGGAAGTGTTCTCTTTACTGAAACCGTTTGAGACAAGGGGCCATATCCGGTATCCCTTTTCGCGGGCGGCCTCAACATAGGCTGCTGAAGTCCTGTTTGCCATGTTTCCGCTGCCGTCGGTTAAGTTGAACCATGTCGGGGAGATAACATCGAGTCCGTCAATGCGGTCTTCCGCTCCAAGATCAGGATTGCCCCTTGTTATGTGGGCCCATGCAAGGGTGATCCGTTTATCTTTCAAAGACGCCTGATCAGACTTTTTCCTGTTCAAAGGAGTATTGACAGTGATCCTTTTGAGTTCAAGACCTGCGTTTGTCTCCTCTGCAGCGATCCCCGTGAGTTGTTCCAGTCCTGTTACGTTGAAATAAGAGATACCCTCGTTGTCCATCGAGGGGAAATAGAGGGTAATGGAGCTTCCTGCCAGCTTCTCAAGTTCCTTTATTCCAAAAACTATTGAAGGCTCTTTAACATCAATTAGAAAACCTTTTCCGTTCGGACCTCCTCTTAAGTTCAATCCTAGGGTGCTCAGGACATCAGCGGGAACCCAGATATCCTTACCGCGAACGATGGCGGTCCCCAGCAGATCCCTTGAGGATCCATCAGAGAAAATTACGTTAATGAACCTGTCACCGTCATCAGCACTTGCCATGGAACTAAAGATAAGAGTAAAAAACAGGAGAGAGAGAAAGATAACGCGATCCAAAAACTTGATATTGATCAATTCTTATAACCCCTTTCTAAACTTCTGGTATAATCTTAACCTCATTTGCTGATAAGAGATTCGGCAAAATTGCTATATAATGCAAAGATAAAATAATCTGGGACCGGAGTGCTTTGAACTGAGAAAATTATCATTGATCACCGCAATATTTCTGGTACTTTTTTTTACAAATGATGCCCCATGCTCTGAAGGCATGGGCATCAGCTCTGACTACTTTTTAAAGAGGATGGGGTATGCCTGCGTAAAAGTAAAAAATGGGATCTCGAGCGTCACTATAGCTTCTGATATCCAGGATGCTGGAAGATCCAAAAAGGTCCTTGACTGCGGCAGCAGGTTGATGCTCGTACTCACAGAATCAGATGATGAGAAAGAACTTTTGAATGTGGCCTTGATCTATCTTACAGACTCATACTCGGGCGAGGACAGATCCGCTTCTATATCAAGATCCTTCGAAAACAGCCGTTTTGAGAATATCTGCAGACAGCTTATATTTTCTTTGGGCAGCGACATCTCCGACTCAGAAGCTGAAAGCGCTTTAAAGTCTGTAGGGATACATGGCAACATGCTTGACGGGATCCAGAGGAGCAGTTCCGTAAAGGGTTACAGATGCATGCTGAAGCTTCAGCCGGGCGGTATGTTAATGATGGTAATATCAAAGATTTGATCTATCATAAAAAACAAAAAAGGAGAATAAATGATGAATATCGAACAACTTCTTGAAAGACTTGACACAGCAGAGACAGATGAAGAGATCTCTGAGATAGGCAGAAAGATCCTGGAAATCGATCCTGAAAGCCCCTACGGCAAGCTGGCTGTTTGGGAGACAATGGACTATGAGGGCTGCGTAGAAAACCTTGACATGCTTAGAGAGGCTCTTTCCGGAATAAGGATGATAATATCTGAAAAAGATGCACCTCCAAACATAGAAGAAGACCGCGACGCTCAGGCTTACTGCACGATAATGATGAACCTCGGCTATTCTTTGCTTGCTGAGCAGGAGACTGAAGAAGCTCTTGAAGTGGCAAAAGAATTTGCAAACTTTGATGACGAAGGCTTTTATCCCAGCCGGACCCTTCTTTATCGTTGCATGCTCGACCTTCAGATGTACAGGCAGATTTTCGATACGCTTGAGAGCGACCCGCTTGAATCTGTCGTGGGAGAACACGCCCGTGCGATAGCGTTGATAGAAACCGAGGCAGAACCCGGTGAGATCCGTGATGCTGTGAGCTACGCCATCTCTCTCGATCCAGAAGTCCCCTTCTTTGTTCTCAACATTTGGGAGTTCCCTGAGCCTGAGGACGACATAGATGAAGATATCGAAGATACAGTAAATTACGCGACTTATGTAGCTGAGCCATGGTGTTCTTCAGACAAAAGGCTGGCTGCCCTCAGTGCGCCGACCTTCCTTTTCGGATATCTGACAGACAGACTGAACGATGAAAAGGAGATCCAGGTCTTGAAGGAAGGATACGAAGGAGCCGGCGTGCTAAAAGAAGTTGAAGAGGCAAAGGCAAAGATCCGTGAAATGGAACAGCAGGCATGCGATCCAGAGGAGATCGACGCTGTAGCGCTTGGTGAAACAGGAGCAATAGTGGAAAAGCTTCTTGGCTGAGAGACCTTTTTAACAGGGCGGCCCCTGTGGGCCGCCCTGTTTTATTGTTTCTATGAAGTACAGCTGTTGTCAATTATCAGACCCTGATTAGTCTCACCCTCCATGTAAGCAGAGAAGCTGCCCCTGTATATCCTGATCGCAGGATGGGGCCCCTCTTCCCATTTTCTCTCACTGAACCAATCCTGGTCTATTAGGTTGTTCGACTCTCCCTCAAAAACAGGCATATAGAGCACATTGTCCACTGCAAGATCAGAGAAAAAATGTGTCCCGTAGGAGAGCTCCGGCATGAAACCAAGCCTTGGGATGCCAAGCTCAACGATGCAGCAGCAGTTTGTCAGTTCATCGTACTTCACTGGGACTCCCAGTTCCGGATTGCTGGAGCCTACCCGACCGGGCGAGACGAAGATGAACTTCTGCCCGTTCATTTGGCTGTTGATCTCTCCAATGCCTCGGGCCACCTTGAAGAAATCCGGGTTTGAATAATATATCCTGTGGTCTACATACACAAGGAAAGGAATGTTGTTTATAACTCCCGGTGTGACCATCCTGTCTGCCTTAAGAAGGATGCGCTTCCCCCCAAGGTCAGGCATATCTTCTTCTGTACATGTCTGGCACCAGCATGGACGGGACTGTATCAGGCAGAAGCTGTCGTCAAGAGGCTCATAAGCAAATTCAATATCGGCCGGCAGTCCCATTGAAGACTCAAGAAGCGGAAGAGTCTTCTTCATCCTTTCAAAGAAGTTTGGATATTTCTTGGGGAAATTATCAAATGTCAGACAGACCTTCGAACCGACATCGATCTTTTTCGTTGTCTTCATAAGGGAAGAGAGGCATCCTCCCTCTGAATCATAGCAATAGACCTGAGCATACGCATCAAAATCAGGGTGATGTTCTATCAGCTGTGGCCACTCTTTTTTAATGTCCAGAGTCGTCAGCTCATTCGGGTTTTCCCTGTCGATGACATGAAATCTTTCCTGCGAATGGATAGCAATTTTTTCCGGGTTCTGTCCGTCAGGCCTGAGATAAGCATTGGTAAGGGAGATCGTTCTTGCATAACCTCTCTTTGTGCTCATAGTCCCAAGCCCGAACACGATCCTAAGAACGCCGTCTTTTTGTTTTACTCTTTTGTTCCATCGTCGGAAATTCTGTGAATATCCCACTCCGGCTATAGTTGGGTAATAATATCTGCCATGCCATCTTCCTGACATCCTTATTACAATTATCCCCATATCGTCATCGCCAAGACAATGCTTTTCCCTGTAACTTACGGCCTGAGGGAAATAGATCCTTGCGTATATCTTTCTTATTTCCCGTTCTACGACACTTACCCTTTCTTCCAGTGAGGGCGAATCATTGCTCATGAAAGTAGTAAGATACTTCCCTGCGAATGAATGCTTTGCAGAATCTTCCAATCTGCTGCTGCTTCTTATTACCACCGGGTCATGCATTTCTGACAGGAAATTCCGCACTGCTTCGGCAACTATCTTTGGCAGCGGTGTCTTAAGGAAAACTTCTTCCAGCCTCTCAGGTTCATTTTGTGATATCAGGAGATCCAAAGATGGTACTGATTCAAGGAACTGGTGGAAAATATCGATCCCAAAGTAGATAGACTCAGGCACCTTGCTGTTACAAAGCTGCGGGTCTCCTGAATCACGCAGTTTTCTGAGCGCAAAAAGAAGAGATCTGCCTTTTCCTCCGATAGTCCCTTTGCCGAATATCATCGGCTCAAATTCCGGATCGTCGTGCGGGTCCCAAGAAAAGTATTCTTCCCTGATCCTTTCCAGATCGGTCACTTGCCTTTCACCTCCGTGTCGCCTTTGTCGATCACGATCCCAACTTCGCTGTCACCATCAAGCAGGACATCGAATGTACCCTCGTAGTGCCTTACGGCCGGATGATGGGTAGATATCCAACTTCTGCTGTCGAACCATTCCTGGTTGTATATATTTCCTTTCTCACCATCAAATACCGGAAGATAGAGGATGTTGTCCCCGTCAAGGTCAAGGAAAAAATGTGTCCCGTACGAAAGCTCCGGAGCCATCCCTTTGCTCGGGATGCCAAGTTCGACCAGACAGCCTGAATTTGATAGTTCACTGTACTGTACCGGTACTCCCAGAACAGGATTGGAACTCCCCCAGCGACCGGGACCTACGAGGAGATACCTCTCTCCGTCCAGTTTCTCGTTAATGTCACCTATCGCTCTTGCTACATCATAAAAATCAGGTTTTTTACCATATAATTCAGGGTCCACATATACTATATGCCTTATGTTTTCCAGCCTGCCGTTTGCCACCATACGGTTACCTCTCAGAACGATCTTTGCTGGGTCAACTTCCGGGATCTCGACCTTCCCCCTGTCATCGTAAACTGATAGAGGCCTTAGTTGGACAAGGGTAAACTCGTCTTCTGCGCTTTCGTAGGTAAACTCCATATCTGACGGCAGCTGCAGCTCTTTTTCAAAAAGCTTAAGCAGCCTCTTGATCCTTTCAAACAGTTGAGGGCATCTTTTAGGAAGCTCTGCAAAAGTAAAAACCGCCCTGGGCGCTACCATGTCATTTGTGTCGGCAAGAAGCCAGTGAAACATGTTGTCATCAAACCATTGAAGGTAAGACTGTGCCATCTTGTGTTTTTTTGAGATCATATTGATGTTATTTGCGGCATAGGCTGTCATAAAGGCGTTGTGCTCAATATCCACATAATCAAACTGTTCCTGCGCATGTGAGACGATCTCCGAAGGCCTGTTCCCTTCGGGCCTTAAGTTGGGGTTTGTAAGATAAAAAGTACGTGCGAAGCTCCTGTCGACTGTCCTTGTACCAAGACCGAAGCATATCCTTGCCACACCATCTTCCTTTTTGATTCTGGGCGATGGACGTCTGAAGACCTGAGAGAAAGCCGCTCCTGCAAGCTCAGGATAATATTTATTGTCTCTCATCCTTCCGGCGATCGGTTGGATAAGGACTCCCATACGCTCCCCTCCCCAGAGTATGTTGTGTTTTCTCTTATACTCCCTTGCTGCGGGGTTGTATGTTGAAGCGTATACCTCTTTGATCGCTGCTTCCAGGCCTTTTCTTCTCGAGACCCTGTCACCGCTGTTGGCAACAAATTTTGTGGCGTACTTGCCTGCGAAAGAAAGGTTGACATCATCTTCCAGTATCGATGATGAACGGACAGACATCGGGGTATCGATCACATCAAGGATACGTTCAAGATCTTCATCAATACTCGCAGGCAGTTCAGCCTCCTGGCAAATCCTGTGGAGCTTAGGAGCATCGCTGTGCTCCCTCAGATCCAGGAGCCTGTCCCATAATCTGTTCTCTTCCATAAATTCTTCAAAAACAGAAGTCGTTATAATGAAAGAACATCTGGGCAGAAAGACATCTTTGAGCATCCCGTTCGACTTCAGGACCTCATGAGCAAAGCTCAGACCTTTTGCCTTCCCCCCGACCTTTCCGCTACCTATCAGCCAGCCTCTTTCCCTGTAGTAAGGCTCCGGGTCAAAACTTTTATAATATTCTCCATATTCCATCCTTCCACCCCCGCTAAGCGACATAAAACAAACTTTTTCGAACATATTTCTTGTTTTGATCATCTCTACCTATTAAGATGATATACTGTTGAAGCTTCTTTTACAAGAATTTTAAATAGGAGGAAAACAATGAAAAGAGAGCTTCGTCGAGATACTTGGTCCTGCGGGGTATTTGCATTGTTCGCCCTGGACAGGTTTTCTAAAATATTTGCAAACAAGGGCGTTGGTTTTGAACTCGGGCCGCTCTCTTACTCTCTGACACAGACTACCCAAGTCTTGGCAAGCGAATCAGCACGCAGCAGGGCTTTTATAATAATACCCCCGGTCATACTGATTTTCTGGGTCTTTTATAAATGCGGCGGAATGAAGCCTAAATTTTGGACGATGCTCCTCCTCGCCGGATTAACAGCCCTGGCATACGACCTGATAATGGTAAGGGGATTTCAGTACCCTCTCTTCTTTACGACACAAAGCGGCGTGACAATATTCAGCCTGGCAACTCTTTATCTCCTGCTGGGAACAATAGCAGGAATATTTGATATGGCATTTGAAACTATCAGAGGTAAAGACTAGGTACAACATCAAAGAAGAACGGAGGCAGATGAGTACTGCGCTCCGTTCTCTCTTACGAAAAAACAATATTTATTTTGTCTGCAACAGTCAGGAGATAAGAAGCACCTTACGGGTTTATCCAGATATCTCTTTCGTAGTTGTCTTCCATGACTTCATATACATAGCCCCTGTCCCTGTCCCAAGCGTACCTTCCGTTCGGAGCTATTGAGCCGTACCCGTCAAGATACTGCATATTTCTTGAATCAGCGGTATCTCTGGTAACATAACCGCGGTAGAAAGGCAAGATCGGAAGTTTTCCTCTGGTCCTTTTTACGCTCCAGTCACCCTGAAGGCCCGTTACAGAGACTACGTCGTTGAGAACCTGATCCATCCCTTCGGGGATCTCTTCAATAAACATGACTTTGCCCATTCCTGATTTACCAAAGAGAGACAACAAATATGCAGATCCCCACACGCCGTCAGGTATATGTCTCAAAGAATCAACGGCAACAAACAACGCATCTATTGCCATGAGTTGCCTGGGCTGTATGCTCCGCTGTGGAGCGAATCCTGATACTTCCTGCCACTTCGACGGGTCTCCCTGGGGAAACATCCTGTTGATAAGTGCTACAGCAGCTGCCGCCCTCCAGCGAGGTTCTCCGTCCCAAAGTTTATCCCACAGCTCCATCTCGGTTCCCTGCGGAGCAATGTCAAGCATGTCTGCTACGATGGCAGCTCCGGTGTCTTTTATTTTGCTTCTTTTCTCCATCTCTGCAGCAAATGTATCCCAGTCAGATGCTGCAAAGACTGGCGCAGAAAATAATGTTATCGCCAATACCAGAAACACAGCTAATGTCCATTTTACTTTCATCTTTACAACACCCCTCAAAAGGTAAGTTATGATAAGGAATATCCGATAAGGCTTTTATGGGTATTATCTCAGTTGACCCTGTCGCCTCTTATCGTTATCTCTCTCTCCCAGTGGCCGGCTGCCCAAGCTTTCCGGTTTATGCCTCCGGGAAGTATCTTCCATACAGCCGCTTCCCCCTGATCTGAACCAACAATATCAAGTATAAAGATCTCCCCTGAAGAAAAAGGAATATAAACGGCATCGTCAGCCTGGTATATCCTCTCAAGTTTTTCAGACTGGACCTTTACCTCTTCAACAAACTTCCAGAGTTCTCCCCTTCGTTTGCCTGAGGCACTTAACTTTTCAATCCCTTCTCTAGAAACCATTACTACTCCGGATTTTCCGTAACCGGACAAAAACCAGCTAAGGAACTGAGCCCTTTCATTGAGATCCCCCGCAACTGAAGGCAGGGCTTTTCTGCAGTAAAAACCGAGATATGCCTTTGAGTTTTTCCTTTCACGCCCTATGATCTCTCCAAGTTTTTTGGCAGCATCTTTTTCCCTGC
Source organism: Synergistetes bacterium HGW-Synergistetes-1 (assembly GCA_002839185.1). Classification (NCBI taxonomy): domain Bacteria; kingdom Thermotogati; phylum Synergistota; species Synergistetes bacterium HGW-Synergistetes-1. The sequence goes on from PGXO01000005.1 coordinate 257,405, forward strand.
TCTCGATCAACAGTTTTTTTATAGAAGCCATCAGCTCGTTTTTTAGATATCCTTCACCCGGATAGATCAAATTGATCGAAACTTCATAGATTTCCGGAAACATGAATATCGCATCAATTTCTTCTTCCATGTCTGAAGATGCTACTGTCAATGATGTTTCATAAAACGGAGGGTTATCACCGGATAATACATCTTCATTATTCGCAGCCAATAAGTCATCCCTTCCCACAGAGAGAAGAAATAATAGTGATATGGCAACGTATGTAAGAACTGCTTTTGCATGTCTTATCTCCACTTTATGGAGTCCAAGGTCTTTTAACGTGAAAACTGAACAGATTTTTGTATAGCTAGACATCTATATATCTTGTCTCTCCTTTACTTGAAGATCCTCTGTCCCTGAGCGGCATGGACCCGTCAAATGCCAATACCAGGACAGGCAGTCCAAGAAGGATAGGGGTGATGAAACCCCAAAGCCAGAAATTTTTACCAAGTCTCTCTGCGATCTTTCCCCAAAGGTAGACATTTGCGGCAAAAGCTACCAGTGCAGCCCCCGAGCTGAAGACCTCGCTAAAAATATAGAAACTTACGATGTTCATAGCAGCAGTTATGATCCCAGGCGCAACTATCGCTACGGTAAACCAGCGGGATATCCTGGCACAGTCGCAAAGAAGTGCTATGTTATAAAAGGGGATAAGAAACCTGAGGAAAGATCCTATCCTGAACTTCTCCCCAAGCCTGGAAAATACATAGGCTGCAAAAATATATATTCCAAAGCACATGAGTACAAGCACAATAACTGCCAATGCTCCGAAAAGTATTGTGAACATTACTCTTTTGACCTCTTTTCCAGCTCTGATATGACATTGCCAAGTTCTTTTATTTTATCTCCGTAAAGCGCCCAGTTGCCCTGGCGCTGTGCTTCCTGAGCTGAATCGTATATTTCCTGGGCCTGTTTTGCAAGGGCAGAGATGTCTTTTTCTCCAAGCACATTATCTCCGGACAGGACACCGCTTCCGCTTCCTCCCACCATGTCTGCTACTGATCCCGGCCTGACAGCAGATCCCTTTTCTGAAGCTTTTTTGCCTATCAGCTTTTCAAGAGCCCCGGCAAATGTCTCATCCCATTCCACTCTGCCTCCTGTTGAAACTATCACTCTCTTCAACTCAGGCAGTTCGCCGTTCTCTGCTTTTAGATAGAGTGGCTGGACATAAAGCAGTGATTTACCTATCGGTATGACCAGCAGGTCGCCGATAATCACTTCTGATCCCCTCTGGCTCCATAGAGAGAGCTGTGCTGAGATCTCCGGGTTCTGGTTTATAAGAGCCTCGATCTGAGCAGGACCATATATCAGTTTTTGTTTTGGAAACTGGTAGACAAGGAGTTCCCCGTATTTTCCGGGATCGCACCGACCTGCCATCCAGCCAATAAGATTATCCCTTCCAAGCGGCATGTAGGGAACAATGATCGCAAATTCAGGATCTTTTTCCCCCCAGAGTTTCATCGTGACGTAGTTAGGCGAGATCCTTCTCTTACGCCCTACCGGCGTAACTTCCCACACGTCTTCCCTGTTGTAGTAAGTGTTGGTGTCAGTCATGTGGTATGTCCTGTAGACGTCAGTCTGGACCTCAAAAAAGTCTTCAGGGTATCTCATGTGTTTCCAAAGTTCCTCTGACATCTCCCCTGCCGGTTTGAAAATTGCAGGGAATATTTTTCGCCATGTCTGGACTAAAGGATCCTTTTCATCAACTACATAGAAGGACATTTTGCCGTCGTAAGCATCAACCGTTGCCTTGACACTGTTCCTTATGTAATTGACCCCGTTGAAGTGGCTCAGTGTGGGGTCCGGAGTCATAACCGGCTTTGAGTATGGATACCTATGAGTCCATGTAAAGGCATCCTGGACCCATATTATCCTGCCGTCAAATATTACAGGGTATGTATCCTGGTCAAAAATAAGGAATGGCGCTATCTCTTTCAGAGCCTCACGGACATTTCTGTAGTAAAGGATTCTGCTCTCAGGTCTGAGTGCTCCTGTAAAAAGTATCTCAGTATCCCTGAACCTGAGTGTAAAGAGAAGTCTTTTCCAGAAAGACCCGATCTCTACCCCGCCAGCACCCTCATAAGTGCTTCTGACGTTAGAGTCTCCCATCGGGTAGTCGAATTCCTTGACATCAGTATTGACCAGGACATAAAAATCCTTCATCGATCCATAATATATCTGGGGACTGTCAAGCCTGATATCAACAGTTGACCTGGGAGGGAGGTCCTTCATAAAGAAGAAAGGCAGCCCTCCGGGAGATACTTCGTTTACAGGATTCATTACTACTCCGTATCCATGTGTAAACTCAAGATGCATGTTTACCCATGTCTGGTTCTGAAGCTTTGAGAGATCCAATTCCCTGACGGAGAGCATTACCTGCCTGTTGCCCCCGTTCAGCTTGTATCTGTCTATATAAACATCTTCAAAATCATAATATGTCCTAATGGCCTGAAGCTGTTTATAAGTCCTCAGAAGCGGAGAATAATCCCAAAGGCGAATATTTTTCACTGTCTCCTGATCGGCCAGCAGCTCTTCGGGTGTGACCTCGTTCTCAGGCGTGACATCTATTGTCCTCACATTATTGAGTCCAAAGGCCCTGCGCGTATAATCCAGATGGTAGTCCAGAAAGGGTTTTTCCATTTCGTACTCATTGGGCTTTACCCTATACTGCTGGACAAGTCCCGGAACAAAAGAACTTGATACCCAGCCAAGCAAAAGAAGTGCCCCGATCAGAACAGCCGACATTTTCCACATCGGCTTGTAGAAATTCATAAGAAGGAGTGCAGCAGCAACCACGGCAGCAACAGTCAGGATATTGAAAGCAGGCAGCAATATGTTCACATCCGTATAGCCGGCACCGAATACCACTCCTGTCGGTGAGAAGAGAAGTTCATATCTCGCAAGCCAGTATCCGGCTCCCCATATAAGAAGAAAGAGCACGCCAAGAAGGGACATATGCAGCCTGGCCCTTGAAGATGTGGTTAATTTTGTCCCGTCAAGTGAAAGTGAGCGTGTCATGAAATATGATACGAAAGTTCCCAGAAGGGTGATGACCAATACTCCCTGGAACCAAGACTGGATGTATTTTATGAACGGGAGTGTAAAGACATAAAAACCTACATCAAGACCAAATAATGGGTCAGATTCCCCAAAGGGGGTCGGATTCATAAATTTAAGGAACGTACCCCATGAACCCATTGCATTCAGTGCGTTTACTAATGCCATAAGCGCGGCAGCTACTATTATTACCCATTTTGAAGCGTTAAATTTTACATTTTCGTCTGATGATGCATCGTTTAATATTCTAAGCCCGCTTTTCCATGCAGAATTCCAATTGAACCAGTAAATGGCAAAAGCAGGAACGAGAGCTATGAAAAAGAGTTCCCACCTTGCGGTGAACCGTCTCCAGAAAACAGACTCAAAACCGTAAGATTCAAACCAGTAGAGATCCGTTAGAAAAACAGCAAGACCAGGCAGTATGACTGTAAACAGTATAAAAATACCACCCAGTATGAACCATATCCTCGAGATCTTTGGCATCCTTATATTCGGGATCTTCGGTCTTTCCTCATTCCATCCGCTTTCATTGTCCCCTGATCCGTCCGTCCATTCCTGACGAGTACGCCCGTATAAGCTTTCAAATATTTTTTTAAGATCCATGGTCACCAGCTCCTCGCTCAGTGTACAATCGTATCTGGTTATTGTTAACTAAAATCAGATGTATGTCCAGCGCCGCATCACCTAAACAGCTGTTTGAAATGTAAGAATTTATTGAAACGGAGCAGATTAACATACTGGAACTGATAATGAACATTTTTTTGACCTATTTTGCGTAAGAGGTGAGGATATGTTTTATGCATACAAACTGATAGGATCGCTCTTAGTTCCTCCCGGGCTGCTGTGCGTTATCACAGCTATCTTCTCTTTTGTCCTTTTCAGATCAAAAAACAAGAAGTTACTTTCTATTGCTATGCTGATGCTTAGCCTATCCATCTGGTTTATGAGCACCTCAGCCGGATCCTTTTTTATTACAGGCGGACTGGAAAGGAAACATTTGAATTCTGTGCCGGAGACGGAAAGGCCTGTAGCTTTCCTTGTACTGGCGGGCGGTTCTAACTACGACAGAGATGGGGATGCAGTTACACCCGGTGTCTACTCCCTTGAAAGGATCTATTCTGCTGTCACGGCGGCGGATAGCAGTAAAGATGTACTTATCTTTTCAGGTGGAAACGTCTATGGGTACGATCAGAGGACAGAGGCAGAAATAATGGAAGATTGCGCAAAGAAAATGGGATGGAAGGGCAAAACACTGCTTGAAACTTCTTCAAGAACGACGGGAGAAAACATGATCTATGCCGAAAGGATGCTTTTCGGTCCAGACTTTCATCATGTCGTTATAGTGACCAACGCCTTCCACATGCCCCGTTCAATGTTAAGGGCTCATTCAGTGTTTAGGGGAAAGAGACTCTTCTCTCTCTCTGCAGGGATGGAGACAGAACCAAAATTTAGGGGCATCCCGGACCTTTTCCCGGATGCTCACAATTTTCACCTCTCCTGTCTTGGCATCAAGGAATGGGTCGGTATATTGGCATTCAGGATACTTGGATGATCCTTTATTTTTTATAATTATCCTTGTACCAGTCCGCAGTATCAGAGAGTGCACACATGATTTCGGTAAATTCTGTTTTTCCCAGGGCTTCGGTAAGGAGAGAGATATCAGCACTGCTTATCTTTATGTCTCCCGGTCTCTCAGGAAGCCTCACTTCTTTGACATCTGAACCCATTATCTCAGAGATAAGTTTCAATAGTTCGTTTACCGTCATACTCTTTCCGGTAGCAAGATTAAAGACTCGTCCCCTGTTTTGGTGTGCTCTCTTACACATCTTCAGGAGTACCGACGTCAGATCCCTGACGTATACGAAATCCCTTGTCTGGGTGCCGTCTCCGAAAACCACGGGGCTTCCTCCGGAAGAAAGCGCATGACAAAACCTCGGTATTACAGACGCATATGAGCCAAATGGATCCTGCCTCGGGCCATAGACGTTAAAGAACCTGAACCCGACACAATCCAGCCCCCAGACTCTTGCAGCAGAACATGCCTGTATTTCGTTTATGGCTTTGCTTGCTCCATACGGCGACATTGGCAGAGGGATCTCTCCCTCGTGCCTCAGCCCCTCACTTCTGTTGCCGTAAACTGCCGCAGAACTCGCATATATGAGAGGGATCTTCATGTCTTTCAAAGCTATGATCAGATCACTGAAAGCTGTTACATTATTGAGATGACACTCTTCGGGCTTTTCTATCGACAGCGGTACGGAGACCATGGCTGCAAAGTGGAAGACTGCATCTATGCCCTCCAGCAGTTTCTTCAGAAGATCTTTATCTGAGACATCTCCCTCAACGAATCTGAGCGAAGGGTCGTTAGACAGGTGTTCCAAATTCTCTCTCTTTCCGGTAATCAGGTTATCGAGCACAGTGACCTTCCACCCGTCAGAAATGAGTTCGTCAGCCATGTGCGAGCCAATAAATCCGGCCCCCCCTGTTATCAAAGCAGATCTGGTCGGTTTCATGCGTTTATTTCCCCCTAGAAAAGCTTTTTGTAATAATACTCTTTCATTATAACAATGAGAGCCCTGTCTTAGTATGCGACAGAGCTCTCAAAATTATTATATTGAATAAAATGATCCTACTTGTTCACTGCAGAAGTATCATATTCTTCGCTGATAGGGGCCCATCCGCCGCCCAGAGCTTTAAAGAGCATTACTGAATCAGATGTAATCTGTCCGTCGCTTATCGCAGTCGCTTCTGACAGGGAAAGGAGTGCTCTCTGTGCGTTTATGACATTGTTAAAATCGGTAAGTCCGTTCCTGTACTTGTCATTAGCTACATCGAGCGCTGTCTGTGCAGCCTCTCTCCCCCTCCTGAGCGCATCGTTCCTTTTTCTTTCCTCTATGCCTGCGGTCAGGGCATTCCTGACCTCAGCCACGGCTTTGAGTACTGTCTGTTCGTATGCGGCAAGGTACTGTTCCTGCCTTGCTGTCTGGACTTTGATATTATTCCTGATGGCACCTGCATGGAAAATTGGCCAGACTATCTTTGGTCCGAATGAATATACTTTGTTGGGGCCTTCAAAAAGGCTTCCGGTATCAAGAGCTTCTGTACCTATGGAGCCAATCAGGTAGAACTTAGGCCAAAGATCAGCCTTTGCCGATTTTTTCCGGGCTATCTGTGCAACGAGCTGACGCTCAGCGGCAAATATGTCCGGTCTCTGACGGAGGCTGTTTGCCGGAATACCTGTCATCATTTTTTGATCAAGCTTAGGGAGCGGTTTTCTTTCGCTGAGCAACTGGTCAAGACTTCCGGGGACCCTTCCAGTAAGCACTGCGAGATTATTTTTGACCTCCTCAATACTTTTTTGTATAGGGGGTATTTCAGCTTTTGTCTGTTCAAGTGTGTATTTGGACTGGTTAAGCGCAAGGTGGTCGCTCAGTCCTGCATCTACCCTTGACTGAAGCATTTCCAGCGTATCTTCCTGAAGGGCCAGGTTGCTCTCTGCAATAAGAAGCCTCTCCTGAAGAGTCCGGAGTGTCAGATAGTTCAGTGCAACCTCAGCAGAAAGGGAGACCCAGGCGGCATGCAGTGATGCATACTGTGCCTCCAGAGAAGCTGCTCCCGCTTTAACCGTCTCTCTTCTTCCGCCAAAAATGTCTATCTCCCATGACGCATCTATACCTAACTTATATACATCAACACCTTTACCCTTACCTCCTGTCTCGACAGGAGTTCTAGAGTTGTACCAGTAGTCAGTGTTGTCAAGCCATGGCAAAAGTGCGGCTTTGTTTATCCCAAGTGCGGCCCTCGCCTCTGTCACTTTTGAACGGGCAGAAGCCAGATCCCTGTTGCTCTGCAGTGACCATTCAACAAGCTGTGTGAGTATCTCATCATTCAAGGACTCCCACCATTTTGCCAGCATTTCGGGATCGGGCTCGCTTAAAACATCACCAGACATCGCAGGGATAGGGTACCTATGGGTCATCTCTATCCATTTCCCTTCACTAAGTTCGATATCAGCGTTTTGCTGAGGAGCATTTTCAGCAAAAACAGAACCTGCCATAAGAAGGATGAATATGGAAATTACCGCTATATTGATCTTTTTCATCATCCCACTCCCCTTAATCCTTACCAAACGAAGCCTTTATACGCCCCTTGATGTTTTCCCTCAGAGTCTGGAAAAGGACGTAAAGGGCAGGTATCAAAAATATACCAAGTATGGTTGCGGTCGTCATACCGAAGCATATCGTGGTTCCGACAGCCCTTCTGCTTCCGGCACCCGCACCGCTTGCAAGAAGCATGGGAAGAACTCCCACTACGCATGTGAAAGCCGTCATCAGAACTGCTCGGAAACGTTCTCTGGCAGCTTCCGCCGCAGCATCAATAATTGAAAGTCCCTTCTCCTCCCTCTGTTCCTTGGCAAATTCAATGATCAGTATCGCATTCTTGCCAGCCAGCCCTATAAGCAGCAATATTCCAAGCTGCACATAGATCGAGACTGAAAGTCCCATAACATAAACTCCGCCAAGAGCTCCCAGGACTGCTACCGGAAGTGAGAGAATTACAGGTACCGGAACCGTCCAGCTTTCATACTGAGCAACCAGAAAAAGATAGGCGAATAACAGAGCTATCAATATGACTATGGCAATCTGCCCCTTTGCCTGCTGTTCCTGGTATGTCATTCCCGACCACTCGTAGGCGTAACCCTCAGGCAGGCTCTTAGCCAGCTCTCTAAGTTTGGTTATCCCCTGCCCTGTTGAAAATCCATCTTTCATCACAACAGTTATGGCTGCGCTGGGGTAGAGATTGTAGCGAGAAATTGCACGCGGTGCCACCGTATTCTTTATTGAAATCAAGCTCTGGAGCGGAACAGGTTTTCCTGCCGTGCTGTTTACGTAGATGTTTCCGACTTTGCTTATGTTGTTCCTGAAATTCCAGTCAGACTGCACCATTACCTTGTTGACCTGCGTTCCGATGTTGATGTCGTTTATGTAGGCCGAGCCAAAGTATGTCTGCAGAGTGGAGAATATGTTCCCGATCGGCACATTGAACATCTCAGCCTTCTCCCTGTCAATATCCAGGAAGAGATGGGGCGTGTTGGATGTATAGGTGCTGTAGGCATAAAGAACTTCCGGGAGCTGGTTAATCTTCCCTACGAAACCCCGCAGGACCATGGCCATCTTTTCGGGATCGTTCTCAAGCCTTGACTGCAGCCGCATGTCGATCCCGCCGCTGATACCCAGCCCCTGGATCGCAGGAGGCGTGAAAACATTTATCTGAGCCTCAGGGACAGAAGAACCAATGGCTACGATCTTTCCAACTATGCTCTGCAGGCTCTTTTCTCTGGAACTCCTCTCATCCCAGTGCTCAAGAGGAACTATTATCGAACCCAGGTTTTCGCTTAATCCGCCGATTAAGCTGTAGCCTTTTATTCCCATTACAAATTTAACTCCCGGGATATCCTTTATCTGAGGTATAAGTTTGTTCATCACAGCATCTGTTCTCCCAAGGCTTGCACCCTCAGGCAGCTGGACCGCCGCGAAAACAGCCCCCTGGTCTTCATCGGGCAAGAACTCTGTCGGCAGATATTTTGCCGACAAAGCTGCTGCCGCTATCACAGCTGTAAGTATCGCTACCGTTATCACCTTTCTGCTCGCCAGCCAGACTGAGCCAGCGACGTATTTCTTAGTAGAAACACCCAATAAATCATTGAACCACTTAAGAGGTCCGTTTTGTTTTTGATGAACTTTTCTAAGCAAATGAGCGCACATTGCAGGGCTTAGAGTAAGGGCAACTATCAGAGAAAAGACAACTGAGAATGAGATGGTAACTGCAAACTGGCGATAGATCTGGCCCGTAATCCCGCCCATAAAACCTACCGGCACAAAGATAGCCAGGAATACCAGTGTTGTAGCGACCATAGGCCCTGTAACGTCCTTCATGGCCTGCACAGTGGCGGTTTCTGTATCACAGTGGTCTCTGTCCATTATGAAGAGAACGCGTTCGACAACTATTATAGCGTCGTCAACGACCGTTCCTATTACAAGCACCAGCCCAAAGAGTGAGAGAATGTTAATGCTGTAGCTCATGAATGCCAGCCCTGAAAATGTAGCCAGGAGAGAGATCGGAATAGCTGCCACGGGCACAAGTGTTACCCTCAGGTCCTGGAGGAAGATATAACAGACAAAAACAACAAGAGAGAATGTAATAAGGAGCGTCATCATGATCTCTTTTATAGTGGCAGTAACATATTCTGTTGAGTCATAACCAAGAACGAACTCTGTATCGTTTGGAAGCTGAGGAGTTAGTTCTTCAATTGTTCTTTTGGCTCCTGCCATTACATCGAGAGCATTCGATCCCGGAGACTGCGTCAAAAGCATCATTGCCGTAGGCCTTCCGTTGAATGAGGAATCAAAGGAATAAAACTCAGAACCCAATTCGATCCTGGAGATGTCCTTTAGTTTGACAAGTCCTCCCTGAGCGGTGGTTCTAAGAATTATATTCTCAAACTCACTGACAGAATTCAGTCTTCCGCGCGTAGTCAATGAATATACTATGGGTTGGTCTGATTTTGCAGGTGCTGTGCCTATTGAGCCGATCGAAGCCTGTTTGTTCTGGCTCTTTATCGCTTCGGCAACGTCATTGATGCTGAGGCCAAGTGAAGCTATTCGGTCCGGGTCGAGCCATATACGTATACTGTATTTGGACCCGAATACCTTACAGCCTCCCAGTCCGGGAACCCGCTTAAAAACGTTTTTGATGTTGTTTTCAGCGTAGTCCATAAGGAAAGATCCATCTTTCGTACCGTTGGGAGATATCAGGCCTACGAACCCAAGAGTGTCCGAAAAACTTGACTCAACGATTATCCCCTCTGCCGTAACTGCACTTGGCAGCATGGGAGTTGCCTGCTGAATACGATTCTGAACTTTTACAAGTGCCATGTCAGGGTCTGTTCCCATATCGAAAGTTATTGACAGCTCATAGTTCCCTCCGTTGTCGGAGGTAGAGCTCATGTATATCATTCCGTCTACACCGTTGATCTGCTCTTCCAGAGGAGCAGCAACAGTGTTTGCAAGAGTTGATGCATCCGCGCCACGGTACGTTGCCTCTACTCTGATCTGAGGAGGTGTGACATTTGGGTACTGCGCCACAGGCAGTCTGAACGCGCTTATCAATCCTGCGAAGGCAAGTACTATTGCTATGACCATCGCAAATCTTGGGCGCTTGATAAAGAATTCCGAGAACATCTTTAGTTTCCTTCTTTGTTTTGGGAATCAGAAGAAGAGAGTGATAGCTCTACCTCGTTCTGTCCTGCGATCTCCGCGGCAGTCTTTGCTGCTGTTTCTTCCTGTGCAGGAGCTACGGGCCCTTCGGGCTGAACATTCTGCAATCCTACGCGTATCACTTTGTCCCCTGCTTTCAGGCCCTTCACAACTTTGCGCATTGTGCCAACTTCTTTTCCAAGTTCTATCCTTGTTTGATGTGCTATTTTGTTCTCATCAACTGTATATACATAATTTCCCTGAGAATCAGCCAGGATTGATTCCTGTGGGACAACCAGGCTGAGCTCTTTATCAACAGGTTTAGTCCCAAGACGTACCATTGATCCGGGAATAAGGAAACCCTCCGGGTTCGGGAATCGTATGATCATCTCCAGGGTACCAGTCTTCTCGTCAACTTTATTGCTTTCGAAATCGCGTTCTCCCTGAACATTAAGTTCCTTGCCGTTTGACAGTATCAGAGAAGTCTTATACACTGGACCGTTTTTCCTGAACTGCTCCAGCTCATTAAGATAATCTTTGTCAGGCAGTGCAAAAGAGACCCGTATCGGATCCATCTGAACTATCATCGCAATAGCTCCGGATGCCGGAGTTACATAATTTCCTTTTGTGAATGCCGCTGCTCCAATCTGCCCGCTTATAGGAGAAGTTATCCTGGTATGAGAAAGGTCTATCTGTGCCAGCCTAAGAACAGCTTTAGCCTGTGAAACACCTGCCTTGGCCTGAAGAAAAGCGCTCTCGGCAGTATCAATGTCGCTCGCAGAAATGCTGCGTTCATCTGCTGCCTTAACGCGAGCAAGATATTTTTCAGCCTTCACCAGTTCTGCCTGAGCCTGTTCCAGTTCTGCTTTCCTGAGGTCTACGGTTGCCTGATATTGGCCGGAGTCTATCGTAAAAAGGATCTGTCCTGCCTTTACGAGGGATCCCTCTTTGAAGTTGACTTTAACGATCTCTCCTGAAATCTGGGGTTTTATGGATACAGTCTGAATAGCATCTACCTTTCCAATAAAGCTGCGGCTCGACGAGAGGTCCTTTTCTGTCACAGTGTAGAGAACAACAGCAGGGGCAGGTGGCTGCATCTGAGAATTTTTATTTACTGCGTCAGATTTCAAATAGCTCTTTGCTGCAAATCCGAGTACGACCATTATTGCAATTATTGCTGCAGCCTTGATCCATCCGTTCTTACCCGAAGAATTTTTGATCTGAATCTTTTTTTCTTCCCCTTGTGCCGTCATATAAACGCACCTGCTCTTTCTTGAATATAGATGTTCAGTTTTCTTTATAAAGTAATTCTTTCTTGAATGCGTTGCATATAAAATCTGTGCACTTTGTAATGTCATCTGTGACAATTTCGTTGAGCACCAATATAAACAGACCATAAAAGACCGAAGTTATAGCTGAAGAAACTTCATCAGCCTCAATATCCTGCCTAATGATACCCTCCTGTCGGGACCTCAGCAGAATATCGTTTATCATCTTCTTTTCCCTTGTTATCTGGTCTTTCAGAAGAGAAAATACATTTGACCTGACATCCTCCGGCCATTCAAAACGCCTTAGCATGATGGCATTGATCTTCATAAATTTGTCGTTTCTGCTGGGCAGCACAAGTTTTTTCTTGTAGTAGTCACGAAGTTCTGCCAATGTTTTTGGTTCACCGAATTTTTCTGCAAACTCCATTTCAGAATCAAGGAATATCTCTCCAATAAGCTTGGAAAGTAAGTCGCTCTTATTTTTAAAATGCCAGTAAAGAGCGCCTTTTGTCATTCCGACCCGTTCTGCTATCTCACTCAATGTAACATCTGAAAAACTTTTTTCAGAAAAAACATCAAGGGCCGATTCAAGAAGCTTGCTTCGTGTTTTTATGGAGTCTTCTTTGGTATTTCTTGGCAATCAACCACATCCAGACATAAAAAAATAGCATAGCGAATTATACATACGCTGAAGTATGTATGTCAACACAAATCAAAATTTATATCGTAATTATATCGTCTGTATTGTAACGGAAAAGTATCAGGCTTTACTGCTGTCGAGCCTGCGCCTGCTTTTGAAAATTGCATCTGCAGAATAGACAGCCAGAGCTGTCCAGATAAAAATAAATGTAGTTATCCTGGACATCCGGATAGGTTCGTTGTATACAAAGACACCAAGCACGAAACTGAGTGTCGGCGAAACATATTGGACGAAGCCTATCGTCGTCAGAGGAACCCGTGCTGCACCATAAGCGAAAAGTATGAGAGGAATGGAAGTTAGTATCCCTGTACCTGCAAGCAGAATGTTCGTCAGACCGTCATAAGGAAAAGATGCAGTTCCCTCTTTCTGGAGAAACATGAGAAATGCCAGCGCGATCGGAGATACTGTGAGGGTCTCAATGAAAAGGGCTATATCCGGTTTGGCCTTGATTGCCTTTTTGAGCACTCCGTATGATCCAAAGGAGAGAGCCAGACCTATAGAGACAAGAGGTATGGAGCCAACAGAGATCAGTTCGAGACTTACTCCGAGAACCGCAAGGCAAAGTGCCACGGTCTGTATTTTGTTAAGCTTTTCCTTAAAAAACATCATACCGAAAAACATACTTACAAGAGGATTAATAAAGTATCCCAGGCTTGTCTCCAGAATCCTGCCGTGGTTGACAGCCCATATATAGAGACCCCAGTTGAAAGAGATGAGGAATCCCCCGCCGGCAAGCCAGAATACATCACTTCTTCTCTCTTTCAGCATACCCAGGAGGATCGTTCGATTTTTGTGCGCGAACATAAGAATGAAAGTAAACAGTGCAGACCATATGACCCGGTGGCCCAATATTTCAAAAGATGAGACCGCCTCCAGTGCTTTCCAGTAGACCGGCATTGCTCCCCAGATAAAATATGCAAAAAAAAGAGCTGCTATCCCTTTCATATTCTGGTCCACCTGATTCAGCATCCCCTGTCATCATTTAAGAAGAAAAGCCTTCCGACTGCACAATTGTACACTATATCCCTGATTTGTGATAAACTAAGCCATTATTCATCTAGTGCTTTCTAAAGATGGAAGGAAGTATCCGATATGTCTGATAATTCAAGACTATCTGCTCTGGGAGCCCAGCTTCTGGCTGAAGCAGAGAACATCTCAGAGGAAATGCGGGATTGGAGAAGGGATTTCCATCAGTTCCCCGAACTTGCGTTTGAAGAAAATATTACTGCCTCCAAAATAACAAGGGTGCTCGATTCTATCGAGGGTATGGAGGTCATCTCAGGTTTTGCAATTCCAACATCCGTTATCGGGATCCTGGGGAAAGACCTTCCGGGGCCTGCCATCCTTCTGCGCTCTTGTATGGATGCACTTGCTGTTGAAGAAGAGACCGGACTTTCCTTCTCTTCGTGCATGCCCGGCCTCATGCATGCCTGCGGACACGATGCCCATATGGCTTCCCTGCTTGGAGCAGCCAAAGTACTCTCCCTTCATATAGATGAATTAAAAAGAAAAGTTGTATTCCTTTTCCAGCCTGCAGGAGAGGGTAAGGGCGGAGCTAGGATACTTGTAGAAAACAGATTTCTAGAAACTTTCAACATAGGGAACGCAGCTTCTCTGCATTGGTGGTCAGAAATTCCATATGGGGAACTTTTCCTGCGCAAAGGAGTGCTGACAGCGCTGTCAGACAGGATACATATTGACATCCGAGGTACTGCCGGGCACGCTGCAGAACCTCATATGGCTATCGATCCAATAACGATCGCGTCTCACATAGTGATAGCGATACAGACGATGCTTACAAGAGAGATAGACCCAAGAGATCCGATAGTCGTATCTTTCGGACAGATCGAGGCAGGTTACGCTTATAATGTAATACCGGAACAGGTCAACATATGGGGAACACTGCGCGCTTTCAACCCAAAAACAAGGGATTTCGTCCAAAGTAGAATTGAAACTGTTGCGCCCGCAATTGCCAAAGCATTCAGAGGCCTTGCTTCAGTAGAATACACCAGGAATTACAGTCAGGTGGAAAATGACTCTGAAATGGTAGACAAGGTTGTAAATGTTGGTATTCCTTTCTTTGGTGAGGATGGCATTAAAATGTTGGAACGGCCGTTGCTCTCCGGAGAGGATTTTTCCTTCTTCAGTTCATGTGTCCCATCTGTCTTTATGCTTATGGGCACCGGGCTGGAATACGGTCTTCACCATCCCAGATATGACATCCCTGAGAGCATGCTGCCTTTTTCTGCTGCATGGGAATCATACATGGCATTGACGCTTTAATAGAGTGGAGGGGAAGCATTGGCTCCCAGACTTGAAGATATCATAATATCAAACCTTGAATCACTTCGGACAGAACCATTTATATGGTGGCAGAAAACATGGTGGTCAGGCGGCGCGTTTCTTGAACTGACAGAAGAATGCGAGAAAGGCTTCCGTTCAAGCGGCTTCAAGGCCGGACAAAGAATGGCTTTCCTTCTTCCCAACAGCCCAATACTGCTCGCATCAATGATAGCCATATGGAAGCTTGGAGGAACTGTAGTACCAATAGATCCCAGAAGCGGTTATGTTTCTCTGATAAAACAGCTGAAGCACGCAGATGTATTCGCCTCTATAACTTACAGGGGTTCATCAAGCATAGTCCCGCTTATCTCTGAGGAGGGCATACCCTGTGCCGTCACTTCTTTGGATGCCCCTGTAGAAAGCATTGCAGGAAGAACGTCCGATGAAGAATCGACAGATACTGCCGTAATTTTTTACACTTCCGGCACTACAGGCGAACCGAAGGCTGTCCCTTTGACTCATGCCAACCTTTATGCCAGCATCAACGCATGTGTGGATCATATTGGCAAACTGACGGATGATGACGTTTTTCTTAATGCTCTGCCTAATTTCAACGCATTCGGATTTGTCTGCGGTTCCCTGATCCCTCTTGTCAAGGGCACATGTCAGGTCGTCCTTCCCACCTTCATGCCTCCTGAAGCTGCAATGGACGCTATGAGAAATGCCTCTGTAACTATCGTGCCCGCAGTTCCGACTATTATTTCGCTTCTGCTGGGAACTGTTGCAAGGGGAATTACACCTCCAAAAAGCCTCAGATACATACTCTCCGGAGGCGACAGGCTTCCTCTGGATTTTGATAAAAGATCCCAGGAGTATCTCGGCGTTCCTGTTATAGAAGGATACGGACTCACTGAAGCAGCATCGGTCGTATCGATCGCCCCTGGGATAGAAAACAGAAAAGCGGGCAGTGTCGGCACACTTTTATCATGTGTCGAAGCTGAGATAAGAAATGATGAAGGAAAGGTCCTTCCAGCAGGTTCAGAAGGCCATCTTTGGATCAGGGGCGACAATGTGGCAAAATGCTACTACCGAAACCCTGAGCTTACTGCAAAGAGATTCGTGGACGGATGGTTCGACACCTGTGACATAGCCAGATTCGACAAAGATGGATATCTCTACCTTGTAGGACGCAGGACAGAGGTGATCTTCGTCGGAGGCTTCAAAGTCTATGCACAGGAAGTAGAGAAAGTTCTGCTTGAACATCCCGCACTAGCTGAGGCGGCTGTCATAGGAGTGCCCCGCTCAATAAGCGGAGAGATAGTAAAAGCATTCGTTGTGCTGAAAAAGGATGAGAAGGTCACTTCAAAGGACCTTATCGAACACTGCAAGAAAAAACTTTCATACTATAAAGTTCCCAGAATAATCGATTTCCTCACCGAGATGCCAAGATCAAGCATCGGCGAAATTTTAAAAAGAAAACTTGAAAAGGACTAAGACTAAATGTTTGGCCTTCAGACCAGAACGATAAAAAATCTCAGCAAAAATGAAAAAAAACAGGTGGAACTTCTGCTTGAGAGAAACGGACTGACCTTTGAAGGCACACCTGACTGTACTGCTGTCGTAGAAAACCCCGATGAAAAGATAATCGCGACTGCAAGCATACAGGGCAAAGTGATAAAAATGGTGGCAGCAGACCCCGAATGGCAGGAAACCGGCCTATCCGGCATGGTGATATCTGACTTGCTGCGTTATGCCAGAGAAAACAACATATTCCACCTTTTCGTCTTCACTAAATGTGATATGGCAGATAAATTTGCATATCTGGGCTTCAGCGAACTGGCAAGGACTGAGACTGTTGTTCTGATGGAATCCGGACAACCATCTTCTGACGATTACCGTAAGATCCTTCAGCAAAACAAAATATTTTCGGGTCAAGACAACATTGGGGCTGCTGTAATGAACTGCAACCCATTTACTTATGGGCACAGATATCTCATAGAGACCGCATGCAAAGAATGTGACGGCCTTTATCTCATAATCGTCCAGGAGGACCTCTCCCTCTTTCCTTTTAATGACAGGATGATGCTGGTAGAAGAGGGCACGAAAGATCTCAGGAATGTCAGGCTGATCCCCAGCGGGGACTACGCAGTATCAAGAGCCACGTTCCCCACTTACTTCCTGAAGGACAAATGTACGGCTTCTGTTGCAGGAACACAGGCTGAACTTGACGCGACCCTTTTTGCGAACCTTTTCGTCCCGGAACTCTCAATTGTAAAACGTTTCGTTGGAACAGAACCATTTTGTCCGATCACAGCAAAGTACAACGAGATGATGAAGAAAGTCCTCCCGGCACGGGGTGTTGAAGTTGTCGAGATAGAAAGGCTGAACGACCCTACAGGAACAGCTGTGTCAGCTTCCAGGGTCAGAAAAGCCATCGTTGACAACGATTTTGAGGCGTTGAAGAAAATGCTCCCTCCTGTTACGCTGGATTACCTCTCTTCCGGGAGAGGAAGGTCTGTCGTTGAAAAACTGATCAATGAACACAAAAAAAACTGACACTGACATTGAGGATATCCTTTCTGAAATACTTTCAGGAAGAGAAGATAGAGTAAGGACCAGGGACGCACACCTCTCTGCGAATGTATTTGCCTGTCAGATAACCCTTAACATTCCCGGATATCCCAAACGCATCCCCAATGATGAAAGGGCTGTGGAAAGCTTCGGCAAGGCATTCATTGAAAAATGGACCTCCTGTCCTTTATGCGAAAAAAAGATCACAAATGCAGCGGGAGTTTGCTGGGTGGGGTTTTTTGCAGGAGATCTCACTGCTGCAAAAAAAGCAAAGGAAATTGCTGTCAGTATAGAGGAAGGGATCCCTGAAGGACGCATCTTAGACATAGATATTATCGTGCAGATAAAAACTATCTCAAGATCAGACCTTGGACTTCCTCCCCGTACATGCCTGCTCTGCAGCAGACCGGCAAAGGAGTGCGCGAGGGATCGCAGTCATTCTTATGAAGAACTTAGGACCTCAACAGAAAAACTTATAAAAAATATTTGATATCTCCGCAATTTCCTGTCGAAAAAAAGTTATCCAACATGTAAATTTAATAAAGAGTATAAATCCACTTATGATTTATTCTCATCTTTAGTCGTATAGTTTTTGAGGATATGATAAACGCCGGATCAGTTCGATCAACATAAAAAAATGGAAGATCATTGACGTTTTTATCAACATAAATTGTGCAAAATAAACTATACTTTATATAATATTTGAATACACTCAGGAGAGGATCACATGCTGAACCGTCCGGACTGGGACAGTTATTTTTTAATGATAGCAAAGGTAGTTGCCAGCAGAAGCACATGCATGCGAAGAAATGTCGGAGCTGTTCTTGTAAAGGACCAGCAAATACTCAGTACCGGATATAACGGAGCTCCCAAGGGAATAATACACTGTGAGGAAGCAGGATGTCTGAGGGAAAAGCTTGGCATCCCTTCAGGTGAAAGGCATGAGATCTGCCGCGGGTCCCATGCTGAGATAAACGCTATAGCACAGGCGGCATATGCAGGAGTAGCCACTGCGGGATGCTGGCTTTACTGTACACATGAACCCTGTGTCTACTGCACTAAAGCTCTTATAAACTGCGGATGCAGGCGCATTGTTTATATTCATCCATACCCTGACAGGATATCGAGGGAGATCATTTTGCAGTCGGGGATCGAAGCGGTATGCATACACGACGATGAACCGGTGAAGAATAATTTTTCAATAGGAGGAAATAAATAGATGTTTACACGCGAAGAATCGATCGAGTTCCTCATGGAACACAACAAGGAAGAGATGCACATCAAACATGCGTACGCTGTTGAAGCAGCAATGAAATGGTTTGCCCGGGAAAACGGCGAAGACGAAAACTACTGGGGCCTGATCGGACTTATGCACGATATTGACTGGGAGGAATTCCCCAGCACAGAAACCCACCCAATGAAGGGCGGGGAGATGCTCAGAAAAAAAGGCTACCCTGATGATTTCGTTCATGCTGTGCTCGCTCATGGGTGGGAATACTCCGGGATAAAACCTGAAACACTATGCGAAAAATATCTTTACACAATAGATGAACTTACCGGATTCATAACAGCGGTAGCACTTGTACGTCCAAGCAAATCGCTCCAGGACCTGGAACTGAAATCAGTAAAGAAAAAATGGAAAGACAAGGCTTTCGCAAGGGGTGTAAACAGAGAAGTGATCGAGAAAGGATCAGAATTGCTGAACATCCCGCTGGAAACGCTTATTGAACAGACCATCACGGCTTTAAGACCCGTAGAAAAAGAGATCGGGCTTGGTTCCTGAAAAATAATAAGAAGTATAAATATTCGGAGGGAGGATACAAAATGTCAATTTCATTGGTACTTGCCGATGACCACCCGCTTACAAGAGAAGGCATGAAAGCATATCTGGCTAAAGAGACAGATTTTAATATCCTGGGAAGCTTCGCAGACGGAGAATCAGCATGGGCGGGGATTCAGCAACTCAGACCCCAGGTGGCCCTTCTTGACATCAGGATGCCGGGAATAGACGGTGTGGCTCTCGCGCGAAAGATAAAGGAGGCATCCCTTCCCGTTGCATCTCTCATGCTCACTTCTTACGATGCACAGCAGTACGTTATGGCGTCACTCAGAGCAGGTGCCAGGGGTTACGTTCTTAAAACCGCAAGTATGGAAACTCTTTCAAAGGCGATAAGGATAGTTGCGCGGGGAGGCTTCTATCTTGACAGCGAGGTGGCAAATGCTGTTGAGCAGGAAGGCGATTTCGTTCCTGAACCTGTCTCAGTAAGAGAAAGGGAAGTCCTTCTCCTCGCAGCACGTGGACTTTCAGGAAAAGAGATAGCAACACAGCTTTTCATAAGCGAAAGGACCGTTCAGACACACCTGGCCTCAATATACGACAAACTTGGAGCAAAAAATAAGACAGAAGCAATGCTGCTCTCTCTTAAATACGGCATAGTGACCCTGGAGGAACTGCTCGATTGAGGAGAAACCTTCTCCTTCAGCTGACTGTTGCAGTCTTTCTGCCCAGCCTGGGGGCATTCCTTCTGGCATGGATAGGTTTCTGCCAGTTTGAAAATACCATGGAAGGGGTAGCCGGCTCTTACGTGCAGAACCTTGCGAGGGGAGCTGCGGCAAGGCTTGAATCTTCCCAATGGGACTTGAGGACCGATGGTACCTGGCAACCAAATCAGTACAGGTCACGCATTCTAGGACTTGGAGAAATGATGTCAGATGAGATGGCTGTCCCGGGCATGTTTGCTGTCTTCGACAGTGACGGAAATCTTATATACGGGACATCAGACGTCACGATCCTCTCTATCATATGGAACAAACCGATAGCCACTATGTCTCCCCAAAAAATCAGGGGACCTGACGGAAGATTTTACACCATAGCAGTCTACCCTATGCTTCAGAGAAATCTATTCGTTCTGGCCGCTGTATCCTGGGACAAACTGCTTGGACCAATGGTATCGCTTACTACTTTCTGGCCGTTTATTATGGGGATCCTTGGGTTGATCGGGATCTTCTCAGTCTACATAATGTGGCAGAAAGTGATAATGCCTCTTAAAGACCTCGAAGAAGAGGTCTCGATGCTCAGCTGGGGTGAAGAAGTCCCTCTGAAAAACGCACCTGAAGCAGTTACAGAGCTTCAGAAACTCAGAGAAGCCCTTGTAGTCCTTGCAAACTCTGCAATAGACAAAGTACAGCTCTCACGAAGGTATGTTAATGACCTTGTAAAGGTGCAGGAGGAAGAGAGGGCAAGAATATCTCGTGAGATACATGACGGCCCCCTTCAGGACCTGACTGCCCTGATACAGAGGCTCAGGCTGCTTTCCCTCGACATTGATTCTCCAGTAGAAAGGGAGAAACAGCTTGAAGAGGCAAAAAGCGCAGCAATGGCAGGAGTCAAAGAGATGAGGGAACTATGCAACAACCTTACCCCTCCCTGGCTTGACCTGGGAATAGTCCAGGCCCTTACTGAGCTTTCGGAGAGACAGAGTGCTCAGCTGAACATAAAGATACACCTGGACCTTCAGGAGATCCCTGACCTTTCTGATGAAGCAACTCTTGCATTTTTCAGGGTAGCCCAGGAGGCTGTCAACAACTCAGCAAGACATGCCGACGCGGAGAATGTATCTATTTCACTCAAAAATACAGGCAAAATGATACTCCTTCAGATAGAGGACGACGGAAAAGGCTTTGAGGTCCTGGACAACTTCACTGAACTTCGTGTTCAGGGACACAGGGGCCTTTCGAACATGCGCGAAAGAATGTCCATAGTAGGAGGTCACTTCAGCATTTTCTCAACTCCGGGAAAAGGTACCGTAATTCGTTGTGAACTGCCGCTAGTGACTGTACAATAAATCAGGATCTTTTACCAAAATGATCGAAAGGTGGGAGCCCATAAGGGCGAATAACTTGAAATTAATAATTCATGGAGCAGCTGGAGAGGTAACAGGATCAAACTATATGATCGAAACCGGTTCATACAAAGTCCTTGTGGACTGCGGTTTTCACCAGGGGCAGGACGAGGAGAAGCATGAGGGAGAATCTTTTTCATTTGACCCTGCTTCAGTCGACGCGCTGCTTCTCACTCACGCACACATCGACCACAGCGGAAGGATACCCCTGCTCGTAAAGGAAGGCTTTAAGGGAAAGATCTTCTGCACATTCGCAACATCGGAGCTCGTTGAAATACTTTGGAGGGATTCAGCCAGACTTATGGGAGAAGAGGCTGAATGGAGGACAAGAAAGAATTCAAGAAAAGGCCTGCCTGCAGTAGAGCCCCTATACACTGAAAAAGAGGTGGAGGATTCCCTTGGATTGCGTTCACCTATCCCTTATGACGAAGAAATTGAGATCATGAACGGACTTAAGGTCCGCTTCCGCGAAGCAGGACACATTCTCGGAAGTTCGATAATCGAAACATGGGTATCAGAAAACAACGGAGAAAAACCTGTAAAAGTAGTCTTTTCCGGGGACCTTGGCCCATTTGAAGGTGTTATAGAAAATCCACCGACTTTTATTGAAGATGCAGATTTCGTGCTGATAGAATCAACTTACGGGGACAGGCTTCATAAATCTCTCGAAGACACAAGGACAGAATTTGAAGAAGCTCTCAAGGAAGCTCTCAAAACAAGCGCAAAGGTACTTGTTCCTACATTTGTAGTAGACAGGGCTCAGAGGGTACTTTACGAATTTGACCGTTTCCAGAAAAAATATCCTGATCTCAAGATGCCGAAGATCTATCTTGATTCACCGATGGGAATAAAGGTAACTGAGATCTATGGCAAATATATTCCCCTTCTTTCAGATGACCTTAAAGAAATGTTCCGGAAAGGGGATGACCCGTTCGAACCGGAGAACTTCCAGTTCTCACGGTCAGCAGATGAATCGAGAGCAATAAATGAAGAAAAGAGCGGGATCATACTTGCCGGAAGCGGAATGTGTTCAGGGGGAAGGATAATGCATCATCTCAAACATAACCTCTACAAGCACGATACCCATGTTCTGTTTGTTGGATATCAGGCCAATGGGACACTCGGACGCAGGCTCGTTGACGGGGCAAAAGAGATAAGGATCGCTGGAGAAGATGTATCTGTAAAAGCCCAGCTCCACACTCTTAACGGTTTTTCGGCTCATGCGGACAGGAACGAACTTCTCGAATGGGCAGGTAATTTCCCTAAAAAGACAAGATTCATCGTCGTTCACGGCGAACCAAAATCAGCCCAGGCCCTGGCTATGGGACTTAACGACAAAGGTTATGCAGCTCAGGTTCCGGCTCTTAATGACACAATAGACCTGCTCGCTCCTGCGGAAGAAAAAGCCGTTAAGATGCCTGTAATATCACAGAGAATAATTGACAGGCTGGAACTAAGTCCTCAGGATATAATCCAATTGCTGGCCGCAATTACGCACAAAGCTGACGAGATGCAGAGACAGACAATAGAAGCCAAAGACTACGCCCAAATAATGCCTCTGCTGGTTTCTGCTAAGACCTTGCTGGAAACAGCTGCATCCTTGGGAGAAAATATTAAAAAATCTGTGTGATCTTTATTGCCTTTGAATTCAATGGGGATATAATACCCTGGTTGCAGTGAGAATAATTCTTAGTATCAGATCAAAATATCACGAAGAGGAGAGAGACCTAATGTCAAAAAGAGTCAAATTAGTTATTTTAATTATCTGTACGGCAGCAGCCGCACTCTTTGGCCTTTTTGCATATTTCAGCACAAAAGGTCCGGCAGTCCTGGCATCAAGACTGCCGCTCCCTTCGGCATCAGACCCTTATGTGGTATTTGAGACACCAGAAAACGAATACCCTCTTTCGATCTCTGCTCTTCTGACCGAAGGCCAATATGCGGTATTCAGGGAAGGATCAGCGGGGAATCGGATCCTTTCCATTGCTAAAACAGCAAAAGAATGTGCGGTCCTTATTGAAGACGGTGACGAAGGGATCTTCGACATCTATGCTGTGATGCGCCTGCTTCCTGAGGATATTTCCTCACTGTCGAAGGGAGACCTTCCCAGGTCCTGGAAAATGATCCTGGGAAACACAGAGGTCAGAAAGAGCGGCGAAAATGGTTCCTGGGAGATAAAGACAACAGATGCTGATACATCCCTCTACTATTCCACAGAGAGAGAAATTGCCATTATCTCCCATAACAGGGACTCATTCTTTAAGATGCTGGACGTTAGATCAGGCTCTGTGAAAGGGATCCCAAAAAATTACTGGGGCAAAGAAAAAAAGTCATGGCCTGCCCACATTGAGATCAGTGATGGAGGACTCCTATTTACAGATGACGAGATACAACCTCCTCTGATTCTGAAAGCCGCCTGGCGTTCACATGAACCTGACAAAAAAACAGGCAGGATAGGGGAAGCCATATGGAAGATCCAAGGGCTCGACAAAAGGATCTCTCCAATTTTTATTAAAGCACTCGAATCAAAGAAATGGGATACCACAAACTGCATCATCCCTGAACCATTTCTCCTGTCAGCTGGAATGAACCTTCCTGAACGAAAAGGCTCGCCTTCTGACTGGCCTTTTCCTCTCAAAACCATTGGTGAACTTGGTAAGAGCATGGGGCTGAGCGAAAAAAAGATACAGAAGATCCTCTCAGGAGAGACTATATTTTCAGTCGGGGGGTACAACAAGCTTCTTTGGTTCTCCCTTCCAGGCATATTGGCGGAATTCACAGGCGACAAAGACCTTATGAGAGAACTTGTTGATGCGTTCTGGAACAAATTGTTCTTTGGCGCTGAACCCAGACCCATTGATGGCTTTGATTTTGGCGGAACCACCAACGTTCCTTTTTCTGTAGTAGGTGCCGGCAGGGGAAATGTCGCCATACTCGGACTGCTCTCTCCTGAATCGATCAAAGAGACCGTAAAGCTTGAAAGTTTCATTAAAAATAATGAAGAAGCCATAGGCTGGATAGTTGCAGATCTTCCAAAAATTGGGGTTGCACTTAGCGATATGACCAAAATGAACTCTTTCATGAATGACTCAGAGGTTGATGATGAACAGTATTTCGAGGAAGATACAGACAACATTTTCCAGCCGGATAACACATTCTCGCCTTTTGATCAGGGCATCTCAGACTCTTTTGGAAATGTCCTGAAGGGAATGGGCAAGACACTCATCGTCTGGGAAACAGCCGAATCGGGAAGAATAAACTGGTACAGGAACTCAAAATAGCAGTGACCTGTTAAAAATTTTATGATTTTGATCAGCAATGATAAACCGGAGGGATAACGAAATGTACTGCAATGCGCTTAAAGTTTTGAAGGAACGGGGTTTCGTTGAGTGGAGCAGCCACAATGAAGAGCTCGATGAACATTTTTCAAATAATATGGTCACGGGCTATATAGGTTTCGACCCCAGTGCCGACAGCCTCCACGTAGGAAACCTTGTCGCTATAATGGGTCTTGCATGGATGCAGCGCCTCGGACATCGCCCCATCGCGCTTGCCGGCGGAGGAACAGGACGGATAGGCGATCCTTCAGGCAAGAGCGCAGAGAGAAACCTCCTTTCAGAAGAAGTGATAAGCTACAACGTCGGACGGATAGCAAAACAACTGGAACATTTCCTCGATTTCAACTGCGGGCAGAACAGCGCCGTACTTGTAAACAACAACGAGTGGCTTAAAAAACTCAATTACATAGAATTCCTGAGGGACATAGGGAAATATTTTTCAGTAAGCTTCCTTGTCAACAGGGACTACGTAAGGAGCCGCGTCATTGACCCGGACAAGTCAATAACATATACGGAGCTTTCATACATACTGCTTCAGGCATACGACTTCAACCACATGTACAACGAGCTGAACTGTACACTGCAGATGGGAGGCAACGACCAGCAGGTCAACATAATCGCAGGCATGGACCTGGCAAGGAAAAAATCCAGCGGCCAGTGCTACGGCATCACATTCCCACTCCTGCTCAACGCACAGGGACAAAAATTCGGAAAATCAGAGAGCGGAGCCGTCTACCTGTCTCCGCATCGCACAAGCATATACAAGTTTTACCAGTTCTGGATAAATGTCGATGACAGCGATCTTGAAAAGCTTTATAAACTTTTCACATTCATGGAGCTTGATGAGATAAGTGCCGTCATCGAAGAGCACAACAAAAATCCTCATTTAAGGTCAGCTCAGAAAAAACTCGCATGGGATCTGACGTGCAGGGTGCATGGAGAAGATGCCGCGAAAAGGGCTAAAGACGCAAGCGCCATCCTCTTCGGTGAAATGGACATAAGGGAAGCAGATACAGAACTCCTTGACACACTCTCTGCAGAGATACCTTTTGCAGAAACCGACTCGATAATTGGCGGCCCAATGACAGATCTTCTTGTTCTCTCAGGCGGATGTGCCTCAAAGGGTGAGGCGAAACGTAAAATTAAAGAGGGCGGAGTTTACCTTAACGGAGTCAAAGTCACAGACGAGTCAAAGCTGATCTCATCCGAAGATCTCCTGAACGGCGGATATGTCCAGTTACGGGTGGGCAAAAAAGATTTCAGGCTGGTCAAATTCAGAGATTGAAACACTGCCTTTAAATACATTTTAGGCGCATGCAACGCGGGGATCGTCGCTGTCTGAAAAAATAGGACCTTTCCCGCGTTTTTCAGTTTTAAAGGACCTTTTTGACCGCACAGTCAGCATGCCATTTTCTCCTTGTGCCGTAATTTGAACCTGGTAAAACTGAAACAGCTGCCGCTTTAATTTTTGCCGGCATCTGAAGTCAGATGATAAATTATTTAGGAGCCTTAATATGGATCGGAAACTCAGATTTTTTATCCGTTTTGCAAAAATGATAAGACCCGGATGGAGAGCAAAGGCTCTTTTTTATTTTCTTTTCATCCCTGTCAGGTTTATCGCGCCAAGGAAAAAAGTTGCCCAAAAAAACATCGAACTTGTTTTTCCGGACAAAACTGATTCCGAAAAAAGGAAAATGCTTGATGGATCTTACAGGAGTATGATATGGACCGGCATCGAAATGCTTTCCTGGCAGAGAGATCCCTCTCTCGTTGACAAATGGATCGTCGAGATCGAGGGCAGAGAACACATGGACGAGGCCTTTGCCCGTGGCAAAGGAGTTATTGTAGTATCAGCCCACTGCGGGAACTGGGAACATGCTGCGGCCTGGCTGGGAAGGAACTGCAAGGGCGTAGGCGTGGTCAGACACTCCGATGACCCGTTTCAGAGGGAATTCATTGATACACTGAGGCGTAACGGCGGACTGCGGACACTGGGAAAAGACGAGCCAATGACAAGGGCTGTAAGCATACTGAGAAAAAATGAACTTATAGGTCTTGCAGCAGACCAGCACGGCGGAGGAGATGGGATCATGGTCCCCTTCTTCGGCCATGAGACCAGCACTTTTCAGGGAGCCGCGGTTTTTGCGTGGATATCAGGAGCCCCCATACTGCCATACCAATCCATCAGGATAGAGCCGTTCCGTTTCAGACTGGTGATCGGCCCCCCGATCGAATGGGAGAAGGGCAAGGACCGGGAGGCAACATTCAAGTCATTGACAGCAAAAGTGAATCTGGAGCTGGAAAAAATAATACACAGGGCGCCTGAACAGTACCTATGGCAGCACAAGCGATTCAAGGAGCACTTTTCCGGCTAGCTTTTCTTTTTGACCTGCGCGTCCGGATTGTCGCAGACCAGGGTCCCTGCAACTGCGAAATTGTCGTTTGCCATTTCGTTGATAATGATGCGGACTGACGTTTTAGGGACCTCCATGGTCTCACAAAGGGCTTCAGTGACCTTTGTGACCATATCGCGCTTCTGTTCGAGAGTACGGCCTTCTTTGATGTTTACTATTACGATCGGCATGGACTTTCATCTCCTGTACATAATGTTGTTGGTTCTTGCCTGTGAAGCTTATTTTAACCTTCTGCATGAGGGGTGTCCACATGGAAGGCATGGAAAGTATCAGCATATTTCTGGGTTTCGCGGCAGGAGCGGTGACAGGCTCTTTCATAAACGCTGCAGCGATGCGCACTGTTGCAGAAAAAAAATGGTGGGGAAACGAGCGTTCTGTTTGTGATAAATGCGGCAGACAGCTAAGTTCTTTTGACCTAATACCCATAATATCCTACATAGTTCTCCAGGGACGCTGCCGGACATGCAAAAGCGTCATACCGCCCAGACACTTCATATCTGAGCTGACCGGAGGGATCATCGGAGCACTTTCTGTCTGGTACTGGGGAATAGGCACTCCTCTGATCTTCTCTTTCATAGCTCTTTTTTTCATGCTCTTTCATTCTCTTACGGACATTGAAAGCGGCTACATTTACGATTCCTGGGCGATCGCAATGGCAGCGATCTCGGTCCTGGCAAGACTGCCGGGAGGACTTCCTGCTTTGATCGACGGAGCAATGGGCGCAGCCCTTGGGTTTGCATTTATTTATGCGATAGTTCTTCTCAGCCGCGGTGGGATGGGCATGGGAGATGCAATGATGATGGTCGGTATCGGAGCCCTTATGGGATGGAAACTTACTATTCTCAGCCTTTACCTTGGTTTTATGACGAGCGGTGTTATAGTAATACCGCTTCTGATCGCAAAAAAAATCAACAGAAAGGATGCTGTGGCGCTTGGTCCGTACCTTGCAGCAGGATGCATCCTCGCGATATTTACAGGGAGATGTATTTTCGATTATCTGGGTTTCAGCCTTGGCTGGCCCTGGTCAAATATATGACGGGAGTGTCTGATAAATGATCTTTTCAGAATGTAACATGGATCTTATAAAGCCTTTCAAATTCAGAATGCCGCAGGAAGTGACCTTCGGATCGGGCTATTCACGAACAGCTCCGGAAAAAGCAGCGCTGCTCGGATCCAAAAGGCCCCTATTCATAACCGGCAGTCACATGGCACAAAGCGAACATCTAACATGGCTTATGGAAAGGTCTTCAGAACTGGGCATGTGTCCGGGTCACTGGGACAAGGTCGAACCGGAGCCTCCGGTGGAGCTTCTTGAAGAAGCTGCCGTCTTCATAAGAAATGGTTCTTATGACTGTCTGATAGCTTTTGGAGGCGGAAGCTCCATGGATTTTGCAAAGAT
Organism: Synergistetes bacterium HGW-Synergistetes-1; assembly: GCA_002839185.1. Taxonomy (NCBI): domain Bacteria; kingdom Thermotogati; phylum Synergistota; species Synergistetes bacterium HGW-Synergistetes-1. Next base: position 285,633 of record PGXO01000005.1, read on the forward strand.
GGCGGCAGTAATGGCTGAAAATCCCGATATAAAAGTATCAGATATGGTAGGAAGTGAAAAGATCCCGAGAAAAGGCCTTCCGACAATAATGATACCGACCACCTCTGGAAGCGGATCGGAAGTTTCTGCAGTCGCGGTATTTTCATTCACTGACGAGAGGATGAAAAAAGGAATATCAAGCAGGTTCCTTGTTGCCGACATTGCACTTGTTGATCCTGAGCTTACACTTGACCTCCCTCCGCATATCACTGCGGCGTCAGGCATGGACGCTCTGGTTCACGGAGTGGAATCCTTCCTCTCTCTCGGAACCAATCAATTCACGCAGGACCTTGCTCTCATAGCTATCAGAAATATATATTCCAACCTTACAGAATGTGTTCTCAACGGTCAAAACCTCAAGGCAAGGGAAGCACAGTCCTATGGAAGCATGATAGCAGGAATGGCCTTTTCAATGTCAGGTACAGCAGGCGTCCACGCCATGGCCTACCCGCTGGGAGGACAGTTTCATGTGCCTCACGGGGAGGCCAACACAGCTCTTCTTAGATGGGTAATGAAATACAACCTTGAAGGGTGCGAGGAGAAATTCATTCCTATAGCAAAAGCAATGGGAGTCTACGCCGACCGAATGTCTGCCTGTGATGCGGCCAATGCCGCGCTTAAGGCCATTGTTGAACTTGGCGAGAAGATAGGGGTAAAAACCAGGCTGAGGGAGTTCGGTATACCCAAAGAAGCAGCAGCTGAAATGGCTGAAGCCGCACTCAAAGAGGTAAGACTGATGTCAAACAACCCCCGTCCGCTTGATTTTGAAGCCGTTAAAAAAATATATGAAAACGCCTGGTAGCATGTGAAAAACCTGCACCTTTCAGCATCAGACCAAGGAAACCGGAACTGATCCATAAGAAAAAGGAGGCCGCTATGAAGAATATATTTCTTATCATGTTTTTTATTTTACTCGGAACAATGGCGAACATCTCAGAGGCTGTTAATTTCGACATCATGCTCACTTCTCCTGAAACAGCAGAAGGAAAAAGCGTTCTTCAGGCTATCTCGGAGAGGTCATCTGCCGCTCAGGCACCATTCACCGGGAAAGAGCCTTCGCTCAAAGAACTCTCTACCCTCGTATGGGCAGCAACCGGCAAAAACAGGGACGGCAAGGGCTGGACAGTCCCTTTCGCAATGGGATCCGATCCCTACATAAGCCTGTATGTTCTTCTCAAAAGCGGCGCATATCTATATGATCCGGAAAAAAATATGCTTAAGCTCCTTTCAGACAAAAATTCCCTGTCTCGAGCCGCCAGCCAGGAATTCATCGGAACAGCGCCATCTATTTTCGTATTTGCGACAAAGGGAAGCGGTCCGCGCGTAGAGGGATGGGCAGAAACAGCGGTAGGAGCAATGACACAGAATGTCTACCTTGCCGCAGGAGCGTTGGGCATGAAGACCCGTTACGTTCAGTCATTCAACAGGGAGACATTGATAAACCTGCTGAACATCGGTCCGCTCTCAAGGATAATTGCAATAATGCCTGTAGGTTTCCAATAAGGTAAATAAAACAGGTCAAAAACGAAATAGCCGGTCGGCCCTGTCTTTGGATGCCTAACCGGCTCTTTTTTATTATCTTACGATGCCGGCTGTTTTAGCTCCGGTGGCAGCTATAAGATCGTCAGGCTTCAGTTTAAAGAGAAGCCCTCTCTGCCCTGCATTCACAGTAATAAATTCAAACATGCGCGCGCTTTCATCTATAAAAACAGGATATTTCTTTTTTGTCCCCAGTGGAGAACAGCCGCCTCTTACGTACCCTGTAAGAGGCTGGACCTCTTTTAGTGGGACAAGTTCGGTGCTCTTGTTTCCGCTTGCAGAAGAGAGAGCCTTGAAGTCGAGTTCCCTGCCCGCAGGCAGACAGACCATCATTACACCTGTCTTATCCCCTCTGGCGCAGAGTGTCTTGAAAGTCTGTTCCTCCGGCACGCCGGTCTTTAATGCCGCATCCTCCGCAGAGAGCGCGCTTTCATCAACCTCGTACCCGATCAGCTCAAACCGTATCTTTGCGTTTTCCAATATCCTGACTGCGTTAGTCTTTTTTACAGAAGCCATATCAATACCCCCAATGCAGTATATAATAGAGTATAGCGCATCTATTTGAGTGTGGAAGAGGGATATTGATGGAAGGTTTTTTTGACGGAGCCTCAAGAGGCAATCCGGGAAAAGCAGGAGCCGGCGCTCTTATGATAAATGACGAAGGAAAAGTGGTATGGGAAACATCCCGTTTTCTTGGGGAAAAAACAAATAACGAAGCCGAATACATGGCCTTGATACTCCTGCTCAAAGCAGCAAAAGAACACGGGGTCAGATCGCTCAGGGTCTTCGGGGACAGCAAATTGGTGGTAAGCCAGGTCTCACGGCAATGGAAGATCAACCTTCCCCACCTGCGCCTTCTGGCGCAGCAGGCCTGGGAACTGGCCGACGGGATGAACATCTCCTATCACTGGATACCAAGGGAACAGAACAAAAGAGCAGACATACTCTCCAACGAAGGCATAGACGGCGCAAGATAATTTTCTAAATAAACGTTGAGCGGACTGCATGGTCATCCCTAAAAATGACCACGCAGCCCGCTCTTATTTTATTATCTTCTTTATTGAGAACTATCCCCTGTTGTCTATTACCCTTTTGGTCTTCTTCTCGCTCCTGGGGAGTTCGCCTATCTTCATAACTTCCGGTATTATTTTTATTCCAAGCCCCGATTTACAGGCTCTTTCCAGCTCCTTCTCAAGCTCTTCCCGGTCAGCCCCTTCGAAGGACTCTGCCTGGACGATCATTCTGTCCCTCAGGTCTTCGTTGTCCAGTATTATCCTGTACTCGCTGGAAAATCCTTCTATGTTCCTTAGTATTTCCTCTACCTGTGCCGGATATATGTTTGTTCCCTTGACCTTGATCATGTCGTCGCTTCTCCCTACTATCCTGTCCAGCCTCGGGAATGGGGAACCGCACGGACATGTCCCCGGGATGATACGCGAAATATCGTGAGTCCTGTAGCGGATAAGCGGAGCAGCTTCTTTCCTGAAGGTCGTTATGACGATCTCTCCCTGCTCTCCGTCAGGAAGCACCTTGCCTGTTGCCGGGTCAATTATTTCGCAGTAGATGAAATCATTGAAATAGTGCATCCCTGTATGTTCCGAACAGTCGATAGCTATGCCGGGACCGTATATTTCAGTAAGCCCGTAAATATCAAAGAACTCAATGCCCAGGCTCTGGTAAATGCGGTCACGTACCTTATCTCCCCATCTTTCAGATCCAAAAATACCTTTTTTCAGTTTGATCTCGCTCCGCATCTCCCTGCGGTCGACCTCTTCGGCAATAAGAAGCCCGTATGAAGATGTTCCTATGAGTACAGATGCTTCAAGGTCCCTCATAAGCTGGAGCTGCCTGTCAGTGTTTCCGCTTCCGGTAGGAATGACCATCGCTCCAAGGCGTTCAGCTCCGGCCTGAAAGCCAAGACCGGCAGTCCAGAGGCCAAATCCCGGCGTCACCTGCACCCTGTCTTCCCTTGTTACTCCGGCGAACTGATAGCATCTTTCCATCATGACCGCCCAGTCTTCAAGGTCCTGGCTGCTGTATGGGAGGATCACCGGTATGCCTGTCGTTCCCGAAGAAGAGTGCACCCTGACTATCCGGTCATTCGGGACACACTGCATTCCCATGGGGTATGCGTCCCGGAGGTCCTGTTTAGTTGTGAAAGGCAGCGATTCAAACTGGTCTTTCGTCATCAGGGTGTTAACAGGGATACCGCTGTACTTATCGAGATACATCGGACTGAACTTAGCTACTCTTCTCACCTGGGCAAAACACTGGCTCATTATTGACAATTCATTCATTACTCTCAGCTCCGCTCTTCTGATTACTTAATTTCTTAAGTTTGTATCTTCTGAAAAAATAATAACGATTCAGTTTAAAGCTGTTTTCTGGCTGCCTCTGCTCCCATAAGGAAAGCTTTTCTGTTGATCCCCAAAAGCTTGGGCTTTATGCAGCACTCCATTGCTTCCCTGATCTCATCTTCTTCAAAAGGCAGTATCCCAGCTCCGACCGAAAAGCCAAGCAGGACGATGTTGAGTGCCCTCGCATCCCCGGCCTCTATTGCCATGGGGGCAGCGTTGATGTAAAACCCCCTGCCAATGTTATTTTTGATCGCGCTGAGATATTCATCACAATGATACTCGCCCTGGCGGAGCGCAACGTTTGTAGGGATTATGCAGTCAACGTTCACTACCGCGGACGCGTTGGGCTTAAGTCTATTAAGCTGTCTTGCCGCCTCGGCAAGTTCGAATCCTATCAGGACATCAGCGTGACGAAGGGGGATCACAGGCGATACATCCTGAGATCCGATCCTGATGTGGCTTGATACGGAACCACCCCTCTGTGCCATACCGATCGTCTCTGAAGTCCGGACGAAGAGTCCTCTTCTCTGTGCCGCTTCAGAAAGTATCTTTGAAGCGAGCAGTGTCCCCTGGCCTCCCACACCTGCTATCACTATACTGCTAAACATTTCGATCGACCCTCTTTATCGCGCCGACAGGACAGACCTTCACACAAAGAGAACAGTCTGTGCATATCGACTCGTTAATTACGACCTTTCCGTCTTTTCCGACAGACATTGCAGGACATCCCAGCTGTTTTATGCATTTCAGGCACCCTATGCACGCCTCGTTGACCCTGCGTACAGTCAAGGGTAGTTTGATGAGGGCAATGCAGGGAGCCTTTGCTATCACAGCTGAAGGCCCGTTGTGCTCAAGGGCATTATTGAAGGCATCGACCATTTCTTCGTATTTGAAGGGATCAACTGTCGATATGTGCTCCACACCGCATGCCATCAGCATCTTTTCAATATCCAGTGGTTTTGCCGGCATGCCCATTGCGGTCTTTCCGGTCCCCGGATGAGGCTGTCCGCCCGTCATTGCAGTGGTATGGTTGTCCAGCACTGCTATAGTTATGTCAGTGTTCTGATAGACCGCGTTGATGATCCCTGGGATTCCCGTGTGGAAAAATGTCGAGTCACCGATGAATGCAATGCACTTAGTTCCTTTTTCGGCAAGTTTGATCCCCTGGGCAATAGTTATCCCGGCACCCATGCATAGACAGGTATCCACAGTGTTCAGGGGTGCGGCGTTTCCAAGTGTGTAGCAGCCGATATCCCCGCAGTATACTGTCTTTTCATAGTTTTTGGCTGCTGTTTTGGCAGCGTAGAAAGAGGCCCTGTGCGGACATCCGGCACAAAGCACCGGCGGCCTCACGGGAAGTTTGGGGATTTCGACCATTGCAGGGTCTGCGATTTCTGCTCCCGCAAACTTAAGCAGTGTATTTTTTATCGATTCAAAACTGTACTCCCCGTTGCATGGCATATCGCCTGTCATTTTGCCAAATATCTCATTTTTCCCCGCTGATACAAGAAGCAGCTGCTCCTCCAGCACAGGATCGAGCTCTTCGACCACCATGACCTGATTGACCGAGGACAAAAATTCCTCTGCAAGGCTTAGCGGAAGTGGGTATGGTGTACCGACCTTGAATACCGTCAGGTCGAGATCAAATTCTTTTATGACTTCCATTGCATAAAGGTAGGATATCCCCGAAACAGCGATACCTTTCTTTCCTCCCTTGATGATCCTGTTGAAGGGAAGCGTGCTGAATTTATCAGAGATAAGCTTTTGCTTTTGTTCCAGCTCGCCATGTTTCCTATAGGAAAGGGCAGGGAAGATTATCCAGTCCGGTTTTTTTTCAAAACCTGCGGCAGGCCTGGGACCCGGATCATTCTCCAGATCCACCGTTGCGCTTGCATGACAGACCCTTGTCGTTGGCCTGAGAAATACAGGGAGCTTAAATTCTTCAGAGAGGTCGAATGCAGATGAAACCATCTGATAGGCTTCTTCAGGAGAAGACGGGTCAAATACAGGCAGATTCGCATATTTTGCGAAGTGTCTCGTGTCCTGCTCAGTTTGTGAAGACCACGGGCCCGGATCGTCGGCAACAACTACGACCATGCCGCCCTCGACACCCACGTAAGAAAGGCTCATGAGCGGATCGGCAGCAACGTTCAATCCGACCTGCTTCATCGTGACCATTGATCTCGCGCCTGCATAGGCAGCTCCGGCTGCAACTTCCATAGCTGTTTTTTCGTTCGTCGACCACTGGATTTCTATTCCGGGTATCTTTTCATTCAGAAGCGTCTCGATTATTTCTGTCGAAGGAGTACCCGGATAACCTGAGACGACACTGACTCCCGCCCTGGCAGCGCCGAGGGCTATCGCTTCGTTTCCCATACAGACTCTTTTGGTCATTTAAAGCCCTCCTTAATGTACAAAAGAAGCCTGCCATAGAAATGACAGGCTCCTGATAATTTTAGAGTATTCTATGCCTAGTCTATTCTATTCCGCGTATCTTCAGCCTGACTCTTCTCTCTTTGGGAAGAGGCTATCCTCTTCCTACCAGAATGTTTATAGCATTAAATGAAAGAAAGTCAAGCCAACACAGTCTACTGAGTTGTATCTTTAAAATCTACCATATCTTTTTTTAATTTTTTTAGGAGCACCCATGCAAAAAACCATGTCATCAGGGCTGCTCCAAAAAAAGATATTGGCTGAAACCACCATATGTTTTCAAGGGAAAATATTTTTGACAGGAAATGTGCGGCAGGTACACGGATGATCAATGAGCGAAATATCTGAGTGATAAGACCGAAAGATGAGTGCCCTGTTGCGACAAAGAGAGCGTTGTAGATCACACTGTATATAACCATGGGATAACCTGAGATCGTTATCCTGATAGCCTGGACAGCTACCTTTGCTATCTCATCTGTAGGCTTGAAGAGAGCTATCACAGGAAAGGGGAAAAGGCATACCAGTATACCCAGCCCCCCTGTAATGACAGCACTGATGATCAGCGCTGACCTGATCCCCTTTTTCATCCTGGGAAGGTCTCTTTTGCCGTAGTTATAGGATAGAAAAGGCACCAGCGCATCGTTTATCCCCAAAAGGGTGTTGAATGCGAGGTCCTCAACACGCAGTCCAACCATCCAGGCGGCAACGGCCCTCGATCCGAAAGTTCCTGAGAGTATCCCGTTTACGCTGCCCATGCCAAGTGCGACGCTTGCGGTTGAAAGAGCTACAGGAAACCCTATCTTTGTAATCTTCCCCCATAGAGGTATCATAAAAAGTTTGATGCGTGGTTTGAACGGGACCTGAATGTCGCTCTCTGTCCTAAGTTTTTTTATGAGATAAAGGGTACCGCCCAACCTACCAACAAAGGTTGCAGCTGCTGCTCCTGTAATTCCCCATCCCAGAGTGAATATGAAGATGGGATCGAGCACAATATTTATCCCGTTAGCGATAAGGAAATATTTTAGTGGCACCATTGTGTTTCCCTGGCATCTGAATACGGAGTTCACAACATAAGAAAAGCTTATCAGTATAAAAGTCGGAGGTATCCACATATTGTAAAGCCAGGCCTGGCGCAGGATTTCTGCATCAGATGCGCCAAGGGTCCTGAAAAACATATTCGATGTGTAGGGAAAAAGAAAGGGTATCCAGATGAGGCAGAGCATATATGCAAATCCCATTCCTGCAAGCGCCGTACTCCTTGCCTCTTCAAGGTTCCCTTCTCCCAGTCTCCTTCCGCAGAGTGCCGTCATTCCGTTGCCCACTCCCTCCAGGATAGCAAATACTCCTATCTGGACAGGAAATGTATAAGAGATCGCGACCATGTGACTCTCGCCCAGCCATGAGATAAAAACCGTATCTACAAGATGGAAAAGAGTATGGAAGAGCACCATCGCTATAGAGGGGATCGACAGTTTAATGAGCGTGCTGAGTACAGGGCCCCTGCCAAGATCTGCCTTGCCCTTGAGCAACGTCATCCTCTTAATTATCTTCAATAATTTCATTCAGATTCCCCTTGTGGAAATATTCGGTCTATTATAATGCAAAACCGACCTGAGATATTATAATGTTGAGTAAAGGGGGTGTGTTTATGTTTAAAAGGTTCATTGAAATCATGAACAGCAGCGGGTGCCTTGCAGGAAGCAAGGTTGTTCTGGCTGCTGCAGATGCAGACAGTATTGAGGCAATAAGGCTCGCGATGAAGAGGGGCCTGGGAAGAGCTGTACTTACAGGAGACAGTGAGCTGATCCTTCCGGTGGTAAAAGAGGCCGGGATCTCTGATAAAGTGGAAATAATCCACGCGGAGTCCCTATCATCTGCCGCTGCGATCGCAGTACAGTGCGTAAGGGAAGGAAAGGGCGACGCCCTGATGAAAGGTCTGATCAACACTACCGATTTTCTTAAAGCTGTGCTGGACAGGGAAAACGGCCTCAGGACAGGACGCCTTCTCACCCATCTTGCGATAATGGAGATACCCGGGGAAAATCACCTCTCTTTCTGCACGGACAGCGGATTCAACGTTGCACCGAACCTTGACCAGAAAAAACAGATACTAAGAAACGCGCTGGAAGCTATAAGCGCCCTTGGCTACGAACACGTAAACGCTGCATGCATAGCCGCAAACGAAAAAGTCGATCCACATGTCCAGTCAACAGTTGATGCTGACGGCCTTGTAAAAGCATGGGAAAACGGCGAATTTGACGACCTTCCCTGTTCCTGCACAGTAGAAGGGCCGATGGCTATCGATGTTGTAGCATCGCAAAAGTTCGCCGAACATAAAGGTATCAAGAGCAAAATAGCGGGCAAGGTGGACCTCACGCTGGTACCGAACATAGAGTGCGGCAACGTGCACTGCAAAACGCTCGTCCATTACTGCCACGCACAGATGGCCGGACTGGTGCTCGGAGCAATGGTGCCTATAATCCTTGTTTCAAGATCTGACCCGCCTGAATCAAAATTCCTCAGCATGGCGCTTGCATGTATCATTTCCGGAGGGATGAAGTAGCCATGTACAGGATCCTCGCTGTAAACCCCGGATCGACTTCAACAAAGATAGCGGTATACGAAAACGGAGATGAGATCCTGAAAGAAAACATCCCTGTCGATCAGGATATCATCTCAGAGTATAAATGTGTTCTGGATCAGCTTGAACATAGATTCGACCTTATCAAAAGGACCCTCATCGATAACGGTGTCAAACCGGACAGCTTTGACGCAGTCGTCGGAAGGGGGGGTATACTGGCTCCAATGCCCAGCGGGACATATCTTGTAACAGAAGAGATGACAGGTTACCTTAAAGATGCTCCACGAGGGGAACACGCATCAAATCTCGGAGCGTTCATAGCTGAAAAATTTGCACATATGTCAGGCTGCGAAGCATATATCGTCGATCCTGTCTCAGTTGATGAACTTACTGACGTAGCAAGGATATCGGGAGCACCTGAAATCAAAAGATCAAGCCTCGTCCATGCGCTGAACCAGAAAGCCGTGGCAAGAAAAGTTGCGGCTGATCTGGGGAAAAAATATGAGGACTGCAGGTTCGTTGTAGCGCATCTCGGAACAGGCATAACCATCGGAGCCCATTCCAGCGGCAAGATCGTCGATGTAGTAGGTGCAAAAGCTGACGGCCCATTCTCGCCTGAACGCGCCGGAGGGCTTCCCGTCGGAGAACTGGTCGATCTAATCTTCAGCGGCAGGTACACCAAGGAGGAACTTAAGAAAAAACTGCTTTCGGGATGGGGTATTGTGGCCTATCTGGGAACGCGCGATATTAGGGAAGCCTTCAAAATGGCCGAAAACGATCCGGAAGCTCGGATAATCCTGGAAGCTTTTGTATATCAGATCGCGAAAGGTATTGGAGAGCTCTGCACGGTGCTTGACGGTGAGATCGATGCTGTGATACTGACGGGAGGCATGGCCCACTCAGACCGCCTGATGGAAATGCTTAAGAAAAAAATAAAATTTCTTGCTCCAATAGTCATAATACCCGGAGAGAACGAACTGGAAGCACTTTACAAAGGTGCCGAAAGGGTTCTTCGGAAAGAAGAGAGACCAAGGATTTACCCCGGCGGAGAATATATCTGATAAACTAATTACCCAAATGATCTGTAAAATTAAATGATTACAGATAATACGGTAATTCTCCCCACTCACTGTCAGACAGAATATGAGAGAATAGAGCCAATATAACTCACCGGAGGTGTTGGTCTTGATTTTAAAAAAACGCCGTGGAGGATGCCCTCCCTGAATATTGTTTCTGCCGATCGTGGCGGTCGCCGCGTCATTTTCATGGATAGTAGCCAAAGTAAAGGGATTAACAAGCAAAAATTCAAAGGACAAATAAAAGCGGAGGGATACAAATGTTTTTTACCGGAAAATTTTCCAAAGAAGACCTCAAAAAGAACAAGAGAAGATTTTATTTTATCGGGGCACTTATGCTTCTTCTTGGCCTCATCTCTCTCACAATGCCTCTGCTCGCCTCATTCGCAGTGGAAACAATAATAGGGCTTCTTTTGATAGCAGTAGCTTTCAGTCAGGGATGGAGCGCTTTCAGAGGATTCAGTGACGGCGGGAAACCTTGGCAGGAGACCATTATGGCAGTGGCAGCTATGACAGCAGGTTTCATTTTCCTGATCCATCCGGTGGCCGGCGTGATGACGCTGAGCATAATACTCGCAGCATATTTTATGGCAGACGGAGTTACAAAAATTATCGAATACTTCAGGATAAGAGAAATAGAAGGCTCAATATGGATCCTTGTTTCAGGTCTTTTAGGAGTCATTCTTTCAGTAATGATGTGGAAGAACCTCTTCACAGGAGCTGCAGTTATCGGGATAATCCTTGGGATAAACCTTGTTTTCAGCGGAATAAGCCTTATTCTGCTGGGAAGGGGCTGTTCGAAAGCCTCAGGTGACTGTTAGATAACTATTGATGAAATTTAAATAATGGAAAGTATAGACTAAACTTTCACTAGACTTTACTCTCTATTTTTAAAAGGTGATAACCCTTTTACATCAATATAGGCTTGGTTCTGAAACCAGCACCAAGCCTATATTTCAAAAGCATCTTATTGCACCTGTTAAAAATTTACTCAAAAATCTAGGATAGTATCAACTTGATTTTCCTTGGTATCCTTGATCTCCTGCTTTACTTCATTTTTTTCCATTTACTGCTAGTCCTCCATTTTCATGGCGGCCATATGGCTGAAATAACGCCAGCGCGCCTTTA
>PGXO01000006.1:1605-4641 GCA_002839185.1 Synergistetes bacterium HGW-Synergistetes-1
AAAGGTCAATAAAGGATTTATGAGGTTAAGGTACAAAGGGCACGCGGGGAATGCCTTGGCGCCAGATGCCGAAGAAAGACGCAGCCAGCTGCGAAAAGCCGCGGGGAGGAGCAAGCATCCCGTGATCCGCGGATATCTGAATGGGGAAACCTGCATGGAGCAGTCCATGCGCCCTTTACGAGGGCGGCAACCCGGTGAAGTGAAACATCTCAGTAACCGGAGGAAGAGAAATCGTAAGAGATGCCCCAAGTAGTGGTGAGCGAAAGGGGTAAAGCCTAAACCGAATGCATGCCAAGCCTGCAGGCGTTGTGCATACGGTGTAGCGGGATCCATGAGCGGAGTGTTGCAGAACTCCGGTGGAGTTACAAAGTGTTTTTATAGCTGAATCGTGTTGGGAAAACGAGCCGCAGAGGGTGAAAGCCCCGTAAGCGAAATGAAAGCACCTCCATTAATGGACACCCAAGTAGTGCGGAGCACGTGAAATTCCGTATGAATCAGGGCCGACCACGGTCCAAGGCTAAATACATCTGGCGACCGATAGTGAAGCAGTACCGAGAGGGAAAGGTGAAAAGCACCCCTGACGGGGAGTGAAATAGACCTGAAACCGCGTGCTTACAAGCAGTCGGAGCATCTTAGGATGTGACGGCGTGCCTCTTGGAAAATGAGCCGTCGAGTTATGGTATGTGGCGAGGATAAGAACTACGAGGTTTGGATCCGTAGGGAAACCGAGTCTGAACAGGGCGCAAGTCGCATGCTATAGACCCGAAGCCATACGATCTATCCATGTCCAGGTTGAAGACCGGGTAACACCGGTTGGAGGACCGAACCACAGACTGTTGAAAAAGTCCTGGATGAGGTGTGGATAGGAGTGAAAAGCTAATCGAGTATGGTGATAGCTGGTTCTCCCCGAAATGCATTGAGGTGCAGCCTCGTTTAGTGGATTTATGGGGGGTAGAGCACTGAATGAGTAAGGGGGTCGATGGACCTACCGAGCTCAATCAAACTCCGAATACCCATAATATTCGAACGGGAGTGAGACTACGGGTGCGAAGATTCGTGGTCGAAAGGGAAACAGCCCAGCCCGACAGCTAAGGTCCCAAAGCCTGTGCTAAGTGTTACAAGGATGTGGGGAAGCAAAGACAGCCAGGAGGTTGGCTCAGAAGCAGCCACCCTTGAAAGAGTGCGTAACAGCTCACTGGTCGAGCGTCCCTGCGCCAAAAATGTGGGGGGCTAAGCACAGCGCCGAAGCTTCGGATTTAATGGAAAAATCCATTAACTGGTAGGGGAGCGTTCCATACGGGACGAAGCAGGACTGTAAGGTTTTGTGGACTGTATGGAAGTGAGAATGACGGCATGAGTAGCGAAAAGTGTGCGAGAAACACACTCACCGAAAACCCAAGGATTCCTGGGGAAGGCTCATCCACCCAGGGTTAGGCGGGACCTAAGGCGAGGCCGAAAGGCGTAGTCGATGGACAACAGGTAGACAATCCTGTCCTTCGGACGATCGTTTGACTGATGGAGTGACGCAGAAAGCTATGTGCGCCGGGTGATGGAAGTCCCGGTCTAAAGAAGTAGGCTTGTGAGGGAGGCAAATCCCCCTTGCTTTAAGGCCGAGATCTGATGGGGTAGTGAATAATCACGAGAAGGCACAAATGCTCAGCTGCCGAGAAAAGCTTCTAGGGAGAGAGTTCGAACCCGTACTGAAAACCGACACAGGTGGGTTGGCTTAGAAGGCTAAGGTGAACGGGATAACCCTTGTTAAGGAACTCTGCAAGTTGACTCCGTAACTTCGGGAGAAGGAGTGGCTGGAGATGTTAATACTATACGTAAGAAGCATCTTTGGTTCGCAGAAACCAGGCTCAGGCGACTGTTTAACTAAAACACAGGACTCTGCTTAAGGCGCAAGCCGAAGTATAGGGTCTGACACCTGCCCGGTGCTGGAAGGTTAAAGGGAGAGGTTAGTCGCAAGGCGAAGCTTTGAACTGAAGCCCCAGTAAACGGCGGCCGTAACTATAACGGTCCTAAGGTAGCGAAATTCCTTGTCGGGTAAGTTCCGACCTGCACGAAAGGTGTAACGATCTGAGCGCTGTCTCAACAGGGGGCCCGGTGAAATTGTGGTACTGGTAAAGACGCCAGTTACCCGCAGTAGGACGGAAAGACCCCGTGGAGCTTTACTGTAACTTGATATTGGATTTCGGTACACTCTGTATAGGATAGGTGGGAGGCAGTGAAGGATGTGCGCCAGCGCATTTGGAGTCGCCCTTGGAATACCACCCTTGGTGTGCTGGGATTCTAACCGCTGCTGCTGAATCGCAGAGCGGGACATTGTCAGGCGGGCAGTTTGACTGGGGCGGTCGCCTCCCAAAGAGTAACGGAGGCGCGCGAAGGTCACCTCAGGGCGAATGGAAATCGCCTATTGAGCGTAAGGGTATAAGGTGGCTTAACTGTGAGACTGACAGGTCGAGCAGAAACGAAAGTTGGTCCTAGTGATCCGGTGGTCCTGAGTGGAAAGGCCATCGCTCATCGGATAAAAGCTACCCCGGGGATAACAGGCTGATGCCGCCCGAGAGTTCCTATCGACGGCGGCGTTTGGCACCTCGATGTCGGCTCATCGCATCCTGGGGCTGAAGCAGGTCCCAAGGGTTGGTCTGTTCGCCCATTAAAGCGGTACGTGAGCTGGGTTCAGAACGTCGTGAGACAGTTCGGTCCCTATCCACTGTGGGCGCAGGGTATTTGAGAGGATCTGTCCCTAGTACGAGAGGACCGGGATGGACGGACCGCTAGTGAACCGGTTGTTCCGCCAGGAGCATACGCCGGGTAGCCATGTTCGGATCGGATAACCGCTGAAGGCATCTAAGCGGGAAGCCGGCCTCAAGATGAGATACCCCATTGCATAAGCAAGTAAGGTGTCCGGAAGACTACCGGTTTGATAGGTTGGAGGTGTAAGCGGGTAACGCCCGTTGAGCTGACCAATACTAATACACCGAGGCCTTAACCTCATAAAATCCTTATTGACCTGATATTGGGTCATATTTG
>PGXO01000006.1:4763-115612 GCA_002839185.1 Synergistetes bacterium HGW-Synergistetes-1
ACAAAAAAGCTCCGTGCATAAGCACGGGGTTTTTTTGTTGGGAAGCTGCCGTAAGAACACCGGCGCGAAGTGCGACATAAACATGTCGCGGAAAGCGGTTGGGAAGCAATTGTTTAGGACCGTGGGGAATTACGGCATTGAGCCTGCCGCGGTGAATTTGCCGGGTGGTGCGTCCGGCGGAGAATTTGCGACATAAAGCGTCGCGGTGAATGAGACATTGGTGTTTGACCGTAAGCCTCTATCCTCGTCGTCCCCGAGTGCCTGTATCGGGGATCCAGTGTCTCTAGATTTATGCTGTTACTGACTTTTAGAACCTAACCCAAAGCCGCAGGATTTCCGATTTAAGCATTCGGGAACGACCGGGAATTGGCCCAACGGCTGCTACGACAGTGCTTTTGGTTCTTACGACTGTTCAGCAACCGTTGCCTGATCTTTTCCGACAGTGCAACGCAATTGGGGTTTAGAGCGAGTGATAACGACGCAACAAGCAGCGGAGCCTTCCGAAGGCGTATACTAATACGTCGAAGGAAGGCTCCGCAAGTGTTGCTAAGTCAGCGCCGCTATAAACCCCAATTGCACTAGAGGTAGAACAGTTGATTGCGACTGTTATACAAAGTCTTATATCCGAAATAGAGGGAGCCGAATACTGATAGGCATACTACCGCGCAGATCGCTATCATGATCGAGATCTGGTAGAGGATGGCGGTCGTTGGGAGCGTTCCCGACAGTATCTGGCCGGTCATCATTCCGGGCAGGGAGACTATGCCCATTCCAAGCATTGAATTTAGGGTGGGTAGAAGTGCGGTCTCAAGTGCCTGGTTTACCATTGGGAGCAGGATCTTCTGCGGTGTGACTCCGAGGTTTAGCAGGCTTTCCATCTGCTGGCGCTTTTCGCTGAGTGATTCGCAGAACGTCTTTGTGGCAAGATTTACACCGGTCATGGCATTGCCGATTATCATACCGCTCAGAGGGATGACATACTGCGGATTAAATATGCTTTGCCCCACGACAGCGGTCACGAAGAAAATCACTATGCCCAAACCTGAACAGGTTAGAGAAAGGGCTATCGCGATCTTGAATCCGGTGTTCATGCATTTGTTTTTCGAAAGTACCCTGTGGATCGCAAAAAGTATCATGCTTGTCAGATACATAAGTATGAATATCGGATGCGGATTATCGAAAATGTATGTGAGGACAAAGCCAGCCAGGGTCAGCTGGAGAGTCAGCCTTACGCTTGCAACGAAAAGGAGCTTGGTCTGGTTTATTTTTGCTTTTTTCATTACAGCAAGCACTACAAGGAGCAGGATATATACGAGGCTGAACTGGACAAGGCTTATTGCAGCGATTTCACGCATTATGGCTTGCTCCTTTCGAGTGCGATGATATTGTCTCCGTATTTTTCGGCAAGAGGAAGATAATGGCTTACTACGATAATTGTCATCTCGTTATCATTGGAAAAATTTATAATGTTCTTCATCATTGCATCCGAAGAGATGTTGTCCAGTGCTGATGTTGGTTCGTCAAGCATCAGGATTTTGGGCATGAACGAAAGGAATATCGCTATGTAGACCCTCTGCCGTTCTCCGCCAGACATAGTCTCGCATCTGGTCTCAAGAGGAAAATCTGCGCTGCATAGCTTGAGGAATTTCTCCATGTCTTCTTTTGGAAGAAGGTCGTGATCCCTGTATTCGTAATATTTTATAAAATTTTCTTCTATAGTGCCTGTGAATAGGTAGACTGACTGGCTTACGAGGAGAATTTCTCTTCTTAGTTTGATCGTGTCGATATTTTCAATATTATTATCGTTGTAGAGGATCTCTCCGCTGTCAGGGGAAATCGTGCCGTTAATAAGCTTGAGCAGCGTGCTTTTGCCGCAGCCGCTCGGACCATGTATGAATGTGGTTTCCTCCTTAGCGATTTTTATATCCGGGTATCTGATCATCGACTGAAAAACAACTTGATTGGCAGAAATGATATCCACGCGCTCACTCCTCAGTAAAAAAGGAAGTTAAGTATCTTTACTTTGTATTTCTCTTAAAACTATTTTCTCCAGAGTCCTGAGAAAACGGATATCGTCCTCCGCGGCTCTTTTCTTTGGGCCCTTTGTCCTTCCGCCGTTTCTGCGGAATTTGGCCTTGATTTCCCTCTCTTCGAGCATGAAGGTCATTCTTTCAGCTTCGTATTCTATACCCGCTGGGCTCAACGCGGAGGCTTTTTTTGAGAGCACGATGGCAGCAAGTCCCCAGTCCTGGGTAACTATAATGTCGCCGCATCCGGTGATGTTTATGATCTTGAGATCTGCTTCCTGGGATCCGCTTTCAACGGTAATATGTTGGGAAGAAATAATGTTGTGGTTGAAGCTGGCAACAGTTATTATAGGTATGCCGTATTTTGCCCCGGTATCTACCGTATGCTGCAGGACTGACTTTGGACATGCGTCTGCATCCACTATTATCCTCAGTTTATATTCCCCCGAATAAAGCAAAATAAACAATATTGCCAGATCATTATTTAGCATATTTGTGCTGTCATTACTAGTATAATGATTATAATTTATGGCTGCTTAAAATCATAATAGAATGTACGTTTCGGTTGTTGATTTTTAATTATCCAGGGGGATACCGATGGACCGATCTCTATGGACCCAAAAACGAAGTTGTTTTGCATGGTTTTTTTTCATCCTCTATTTCTGTGTTCAAATACTGTTTTTTTCAGGAGTCGGCACATGTACAGCGCAGACGCTCCCGCCTCTGCATGAAGCAGAATCGATGATCGGAGAAGGGCCGGAAGTTCTTGCTGCGGTTGCTGCAATGGGCCGCGACGAACAGATGATGGAGCTTGAGCGTCAGCGCATGGGAGCTAAATATTTTTTCAGCGCTACTTTTGGATACAGCGATGAACCCCTTTTTGAAACAAGCGAAGAATCCGCCTCCTACCGAAAATTAGGGATAGGAGCAGGTCTGGTTTTTCCCATTTTTGGAACATGGAACAAGCAGAAAATAAATGCTCTGGAATCACAGATAAGATCGATAGAATCTGAGTACAGACCAAGGATATTAAAACTCCACAACCTCGCAGCACTTCGAAAGGCCTATGTTACTTTATGGTCGGAATGTGAAAAAATTGCGATTGCAGAAAGGTTCCTCAAAACTGAAGAAAACACATCGAAGATACTGATTGAAAGAGAAAAAAAAGGACTCGTGCTTCCCGCGGACAGGATAGAGTTTTTGACTGCTTATGATATGGCAAGAAGGGATATTGCTGTGTCAAACATGAGGAAGACCCAGGCCCTGCAGATAATCAGACTTGCAACAGGGCAATTATGGGAAATGCCTCAGAAAATGGAAATACCTACTCTGCCTGCTTTTAACGGTCTGGAAGCGGACATTGAAAAACACCCAGAGATTTCGATGAGAAAAGAGACACTGAAAAAATATGAAGATCTCATGCGTGAAAAAAGAAGCGTTGACAGGGAAGGATCATTTACTGTCGGTGCGACTGCGGCTAAGGATTTTCCCGGAGAGATAGGAAGCGGGGTCTATGCTTCCGTAACGATAAACGAACCTCTTGGAACTGCGTTCTCCAAAGAAGATAAAATAAAAAAAGCTGCAGAGCATGACCTGAAAAGAGCAAAGCGTGAAGAACTTTTCATGAGGATCAAAGTACAGGGAGAAGCTGAAGAGGCAGCATCCCTCGCGTCTTATGCAGTTGCTAATATAAGGGCACAGGAATCCAGGCTGGCTGCACTTACAGAGGCTGTGAGGGAGAGGATCATGAGACATGCTTCTCTTTCCGGTGATACATTTGAGCAGCTGCAAAAGAGCAGGTACCAGTATTACCGTGGAGTAATGGATCTCCTTGATTCCGAGATGATATTTATGCAGACAGGTGCAGACCTCCTTGGTTATGCATATCCCGACGGGCCATTATCTGAGCCGTCAGAGCGCATACGGCCGATAGCAGATAACCCTCTCAGGTCAAGAATGCTTGATCCTGACTGGCTTGCATCCAAAATAAATGTCCCCGGTGGCAATACCCGAATCCTGGAACTGGAAAAGCCTGTCCCGAAGGACTATCCTGCAGCGGGTTCTTCGGCATCAACTGGCGTTCCTCACACAGCGACCGCTGTCGAGCCCACTAAGGTTGTTTCAACAGTCAGTCAGCCAAAAGAAGCAAAAGAGGGATCGATAAAAACCGATGTCTTAATGCCGAAATCCGTATATGTGTGGGATGCTTCGTCTTTTCTTGTCCCGGAGACCAGGATCTCTTCACTTGAGGAATTGAAAGCAAAAGGTTTTGATCATTTCCTTATCTCTTTCACAGCGGAACAGGTAAAAAAATTTGATGATTATTACAACAGGATGGAGCTTGAAGATCTTCTTTCAACTTCTAAGAGCATGGGGATAAGGGTGGATCTGCTTCTCGGAGAACCAACATGGCTGTACCCTGAAGAACGAAAAGACCTCATCAGGATTATCGAAAGGATGAAAAAGTTCAAATTCAGTGGCATACATCTTGATATTGAGCCTGATTCACTGCCCGGGGCAGAAGGAAAAAGGAAAGATCTCCTTGCCCATTTAATAGAGACTGTCAAAGAGGTAAAAAATACAACGGATCTTAAATTGTCTGTCTCAGTACACCCAAGGTATCTTGATGGGAGTCTTGGCGCAATTTTGTCAAAAGGATTTGCGGGACTGGGGCTTGAATACCTTGCTGTAATGATATATACGACAAATCAGGATACCGCGATAAAACGAATGAGGGATATCATGCTGATGCATCCCTCTTTGAACTTCCGCCTTGCCCAGAGCATTGAGAGGGTCCTTCCTCCTGAAGAGAGCTATTTCTCATCAGGGATAGATGTTTACAAACAAAGCATGGAAAATATATCCAGTGAGCTCTCAAACATCAGTAAGTTCAATGGTGTGATAATACAGTCATGGGAAGATATCGGAGGGATGTTTAGATGAGGGTGTCTTTTTCACAGACTCAAAAAAATGATCCGGAATTGAGATCAGGAGTAAAGATCCCATATTCCCCCGGAAAAAGGAGTACTTCGAAACTTCTCTGGTGGTCGATACTGGCTCTTGTATTCACGCCGCTGATCGTTCTTTTATGGAACATTTTTATCGACTGGATCTTTGTTTCATCACCAGGGATAATAAGTATGGACAGCTTTGCAATAACAGCACCTGAGAATGGTTTTATCAAAGAAGTCTATGCAAAAAAAGGGTTAGACGCAGATCCCGGCTTCGTGGCAATGAAGCTGGTAAGGGAACCTTCTCCGGAGCTTATTGATCAGATCGCGCTGATGAAAGCCGAAAGGGATTCACTCAGTTCGGCTTTGAATTCCCCAGCCAAGTTTCCGCTTATTTCTACCAGACTTGTTGATCAAAATATCGAGTTCTACAGGAAAGAAGCAGTTACTGTCAGGCGTCTGATGGAACAGGGAGCTGCGACAAGGGCTGAACTTAACCTTGCAGAATCGAACCTCAGGTCCGCAATGGCAGAACGTGAATCGATATTATCAGTAAGAGCGGATGACACAGCGGAAAAAAACACCAGATCGAGGCTGGATTACTACAACAGGAGTATTGAATACCTTGAAAGCCTTAAAGGTTCTTCTTTTGAGGTGGTAATAAAAAGAGCAGGCAGGATCCAGTCTATAGAGGCCTTTCCGGGCCAGTCAGTAAATGCCGGAGACGATTTGCTTTGGATAGCTGATCCCAGGACTGCCAAGGTAATAGTCTATGTCGCTCCCGAGAATTTCGAAAAGATAAAGATTGATTCGGAAGTGAAAGTTGTTTTACCCGGCAAGTCAAAAGGTATCAAAGCGGTAGTTGAAGAAATGCCGACGACATCACAAAGCACTCCGGGCGGTTTAGGAAGCAGGATGCTTGTTTCCCCCCGAAGCATAAGGGTATATTTGACACTTAAACAACCTTTGCCGGAAGAGCGGATAGTTGACGGGCTTCCCGTGAAAGTCGAGTGGGGACTCAGGTCCTTTTTTTAGGAGGATGAATGATGAAAGAGTATAAAATTTACAGGATCCTTCTTGGTGAAGAGACTGCACATTCTCCCGACGGTAAAATCAGCGATTTCCAGAGTGCAAGGGAATTATTGGAAAAAAAGCCCGAGAGTGGAATAGTCCTGATCGATGGTCTTAAAGGCAAAAAGACATCGGACAAACTTAAAGTATTCTGGGAACTGGTTGAACTTAGAGAATCAGTGGAGTTTTGCTGTGCACCTATTTACTTGTCACGCACTATGCAGCAGGTAGACATTTTAGTAGACGGTATTTCAAGCAATATTGAAGAGAGGCTTCCTGAGGCAGCTTCCATACTTGAAAGAGGCAAAAGGATCAGCAGGGAAAAGCTGCTGGATAACCACAACCTGAGAATGCTTTCCTATATGTATGTCAGGGGCGAAGAATATTCCCTTTCTCCAGTCTGCTCTCCTTTTTCACAATGGATATACTCCTACCCAGAAATGGCTCTCCTGCTTGACAGCTCTACAAAAGCATCGAAGATACTCAGGCCTGAAGATCTCAGTGGACTTGAGAGGCTGAGGTCTTTTCGGTTCGATACAGAGATGATAATGGCCCTGAGGGCAGTTACATTTCTTGAAGACCATGGATACATAACTCGAAATTTACTGGTGGACAGGGTGAGGAAATGTCCCAAATGTAAAACAGGCCACCTGAACTATGTCGATGTCTGCCCTAACTGCGGAAGCATCGATTTTAATAAAAAACTAATGATACACTGTTTTATCTGCGGACATGTTGCGCCGGACAGCGATTTTAGAAAAAACATGTCATTCGTATGCCCGAAATGCAATACTGTATTAAGACATCTGGGAAGCGATTACGATCACCCTCTCGAGTCTCATGAGTGCAACAACTGCGGATCAAAATTTATAGAGCCTGATGTTAAGGCTGACTGCCTCTTCTGTAGGACAAGGACAGATCCTTCTGATCTGACAGTTGTAAATGTTTACAGCTATAAGCTTTCAGAAAAGGGATCTGCTGCAGTACGGACAGGCAGTATGCAGATGGAGATCCAGCTGTTTGACGGGCAGAATAATCTAAAATTCAGCTATTTCTGCAATATCATTGAATGGATGAGGGAATACCGGAAACGCTACGCTGATGAAGTTTTCACCTTGATAGGGCTTAAATTTTCCAACCTGTACGAAGTTGAAGATTTATTGGGAGAAGATCTATACAAAAAGATAATGGATGAGCTGATATTCCGTATAAGGGCTATGGTAAGGACCACTGACATAACCACTTCTTCAGCGCCTGATACTTTCTGGATACTGCTGCCAAGGACATTGTTTGACAACTCAACGATATTGGCAGAACGTATAGAGCTGCTGAATGACAAGCTTGAGATCAAGTCAGATAAGAAAATTGAGATCACTGCAAAATGTTTCCAGATACCGACTGAAGATAATGAGATTTCTGCGGAGAAATATCTGGAATTGTTTGCTGAAGAACTTTGATCGAAAAACAGGAACTGACATGGAAGTATTCGAAGAGCTTTTGAGTTCAGAATATTTACCCCTTCTTTTTGAAGAAGGGGCAGGTACTCTTTTACTCAAATTCATGCCCTTTGTCCTCTTTTTTGAATTGCCGCTCGCGATCCTGGTCATAATAGGTGTTATCAAATATACAGTCGACAGGAGATATGAAGGGGAACGAAGACCGTATTTCCCCTCTGTTTCCTGCATAATCACATGTTACAGCGAAGGCCGCGATGTACAGAAAACTATAATGTCTCTCACCGAACAGATATATCCGGGCAAAATTGAGATGCTGGCAATGATCGACGGTGCAGCAAAAAACAAATTTACCTACGATTCAGCCCATGAAATGTCCCACTATGTATCGGGCTTTGAAAACAGAAAGCTTCTTGTTGTCCCCAAATGGCAAAGAGGCGGCAGGGTCTCCAGCCTGAACACAGGGCTCAATTTTGCGAGCGGAGAAATAGTAATGGCACTGGATGGAGATACTTCGTTTGACAACAACATGGTAGAGAGGGCCACCAGGCATTTTGAAGATCCAACAGTGGCAGCAGTATCAGGATGCCTCAGGGTAAGAAATGCCGATGAATCTTTGACAGCGTCTCTTCAGGCCATTGAGTATTTTATATCGATCCAGGCATCGAAGACCGGATTGAGTTCCTTTAACATGGTTAACAATATATCTGGAGCATTTGGCGTTTTCAGGAAAAGCGTACTTGACCTTGTAGAAGGGTGGGACGCAGGCACAGCGGAAGATCTTGATTTAACACTTCGGATAAAAAATTATTTTGGAAGATACAAAAAGAAATTCCGAATAATTTTTGATCCGGAAGCTATTGGACATACGGATGCCCCGGCGACATTCAAGGGGTTTCTGAAACAGAGGATAAGATGGGACGGTGATCTTTCCTACCTCTATTTTCGCAAGCACAAGCGCTCATTTAAACCTAAAATTCTCGGCTGGCCGAATTTTCTGATGATAATTTTAACGGGGCTCTTTTCACAGATAGTTATGCCTTTTGTCATCTTTGTATATACCGTATGGCTTTTTATCAGGTATCCGATTGAATATGCTTCTACTTTACTTTTTCTGGTCTATCTCTTTTATTTCTTTTTGCTTCTTGTAATGTATCTCATTTTTACAGCGTGTCTCTCAGAAAGACCTGAAGAGGACCTGTCAAGGCTGTGCTTCCTGCCTCTGATGCCGCTGTTTGCCTTTGCTGCAAGGATGAACAGTCTGGTCGCAACAGTATGGGAGCTGACAGCAAGCGGTCATAAGGATACATCAATGGCTCCGTGGTGGGTAACTCGGAAAAATAAATTCTGATCTCAGCGAGTGAAAAGGTCAAAAGCTATCTTGGCTAGCAGGAATATAAGAACAACGACCATCATGGGGCGGATAAATTTTCCGCCCTTTTTCAGTGCGTAGGCAGAACCGATATAGTTTCCGATAATGTTGCATATCCCGGCAGGGATAGCTATCTGGTAATAGACTGTTCCGGCCAGTGCAAACGTCAGCAGTGACGCGTAATTTGAGGCCAGGTTGACTATTTTTGCGTTGCCGGATGCTGTCTTAAGGTCATACTTCATAATTGAAGAGAAAGCGAATATGGCAAATGTGCCTGCGCCGGGACCAAACATTCCGTCATATCCTCCGACAAGGAATCCTATCAGAAGGGATAAAAAGAAAACAGCTTTCCTGGACAAAGAGTTAGAATGGTCTTCTTCACCCATATCCTTTTTCAGGAAGATGACGACCGCAGCAATCGGGAGGATCAGTAAAAGCATAGTTTTGAGGACATGGTCGGGGATCATCAGAACAATTGATGCGGCTATCCCTGATCCAATGAAAGAGCTGAATGCGGCCAGAAGTGAAGATCTTAGATTGACCGCACCGGCAGACCAGAATTTAAAAACCGACAGAGTAGTGCCGCATGCGCTTGAGAATTTATTGCACCCGTATGCGAAATGTGCAGGCATCCCCGTAAAGACATAAGCAGGAAGGGCGATGATCCCCCCTCCTCCCGCTGATGCATCGACAAAACCCGCAAGCCCCACCAAAAGGCAGACAAAAGAAAATACTGGCAGAGTAACGGTAAAATCAGTCCCCAAAATTATAACCGTTATGGATCATCTCAGATAATTTACTGGCGTTCTGTGCCTATGCTTCTACTTAAGGCAGTCGCATATCTCAGTGTTCATTTTGTCTCCCGGTTCCACCATAAAGCTTTTGATCCTGATCTTACCCTGCCTGTGCAGGGCCAGAGCAAGGGAGATTATGGTTGAACTGCTGACGCCGATCCTCTTAGATATCTCTTCAGGGTCGAGCTCTCCGTTTTCCTCTGCTGCACTGACAACTTCTTCACCCAGGAATGATACCCACTGGTTGAAAAGAGCGTGCATCTCAGGCGTATTTGAACTAGCCATCTGATTAAGTGTTATTACTGATTCGAAAATACGGGCGGAAACCAATTCAAGCGAATGTACCAGCATCTTCATGTCCTGTTGTTCCAGTGTTTTGGAATCTATATTCATAAAAATCACTCCTGTTTCTATGTTTTTCCAAGCCCACTGATTATATAATAGCTGGGAATAATATCAACCAGGATTTTCCCCGTAAAGGATGTGATGACATGTCTGTCTATAATATCCACAGCAAAGTGCTTGGAGTGCTTTCTGATACCCATGGAAGTTACCCTGCATGGGTATCAGCGCTCTCCCTATTTAAAAACGCAGATGCGATACTGCATGCCGGAGATGTCCTTTATCACGGGCCTCGAAACGCCATACCGGGAGGATACACCCCGTCAGATCTGGCCGAGGCTATCAACAGCTATAAAGGAACGATACTTATCGCAAGGGGAAATTGTGATGCTGAGGTTGATCAGATGGTACTGCATCCTCTGCTTGCCCCTTATGTCTCGATATGGTGGAACGGAAAAAAAATATTAATGATGCACGGCGACAATTTCCCGCTTTTCAGGCAGATGGCTCTTGATTCCAAAGCAGATCTTGCCATTTCAGGACATACTCACATAGCATCTGTTGTGAGGGAGAAAGATACGATCTTCCTGAACCCCGGATCGACAACTATGCCCAAGGGCAAAGATCCGGCCAGTGCCGCTGGTGTTGATGAAAAAGAAATAAGGATCATGACACTGGAAGGGAGAATTTTGCATAGTGAAAAATGGTGAAGCATACTATGGCCGGGTATTCAGGAAGAGAAGGTTTTGGCCTCAGATATTCTGGCTCATGGTTTTGTCTGCAGGATGCGGTTTTAGCTGCATATTTAATTCCACTCCGCTTTTCATTGCCTCGATATTGGCTGCTTTTCTAGGTCTTACTGAGAGCAGCAGATGGTCTCATAAAACCAACCTTCTGATATGTGCTTCGACGGCTGTCATAGGATCTGTGTGCGGAGTTTTCTCCTGGTTCGATACAGCTTCGATTTTCTTTCTTCTGGTGTCGGTCGGTGGATTCATGCTCTATTACAGGGACACCGGCAAAAAATTCATGGCTGCCTTGGGGAAATTTTCATCGGAAATTTCGAAAGAAAAGGACATGGCAGCCCTGTTGTCTGCAGCTGCTGATAGAATCAGGGAAATGACTTCAGGAGACGAGGTTTTTATAACAGTCGCAGACAGGTCAGGCGCTATGTATATGCCCGGCAGAACAGGAAAGCCGGATTCCTCGATACCGAGGAACGGAGGCGCAGCATGGAAGGTGTTCGCATCAGGGAGAGCATATCTTACCCAAAAGATTGAGAGTGCAAAGGACCTTCCTTTCTACAGGGATGCCAGGTCACTGATGTCAGCTCCGCTTTTTGCTGAAGGAGAAAAAATTGGTGTGCTGCAAATAGAATCCCACGTTGCCGACGCATTTTCGGAGGAGGATCTCCAAAAACTTGAATTGATCGCTTTTGTTCTTTCACATCCTTTGTATGTAAAATTGTCTGCTGAGGGTGGGGAAAAAGAGGAGGCTCAAAGCGACCGATGATCTTGATAGATATGCACGTCCACAGCAACTATTCTGACGGGACGCTAAGCGTAGAGTCAATAGCCAAAGCTGCGAAGAAACGGCACATGGCCTTTGTGAGTCTCACTGACCACGACACAACAGAGGGCCTCGCCCCTTTCATGTCTGCGTGTAAAGAATATGGGGTGGAAGGTCTTACGGGCATAGAACTTTCCGCGGATTCAGATTATACGCTTCACATCCTGGGCTTTCGGATAGACCCATCTAATGGGGCTCTCCAGAAGAGACTTAATGAAATAAGAGACCACAGGAATGCCAGAAACCACAGGATATGTAAAAAATTGCAGGAACTGGGTTTTGATGTACAAATAGAAGATGTTTCCCTCCTCTCAAGGGGGCAGGTCGTTGCAAGGCCTCACATAGCGAGGTTGATGTTGCAGAAGGGATATGTTTCAAGCATAGGGGAAGCTTTTACAAAATATATAGGCTTTGGAGGAAGCGCACATGTGTCAAGGGCAAGACTCGCCGCAGAGGAATGCATTTCTCTCATCACCGATGCAGGCGGGCTCGCAGTACTTGCACATCCGGCCCAGAGTTATCTTGAAGATGAAAAAATGGATCGGCTTCTGCGGCATCTTAAAGACAATGGCCTTTGGGGTATCGAAGCGCTTTATTCCGGACACAGCCCTGAACAGACATACAATTATCTTAAACTGGCCGATAAATTCGATCTTTATGCGACTGCAGGATCAGATTTCCATGGTTCAAACAGTCATGGTGTTGATCTTGGCGTTGCAGTCAGCGAAGATTTTCTTCCCTGGGCCAGGCTAGGGGTTAAAATATAGAGGCTGAAAATGGTTTTAATAAAAGCGATATTGAAGTATGGCTATAGAATATTAAAATAACAGAAAATCGACCAATGGAGGTATTTCAATATGAAAATTATGGATTTTCGCAGTGACACAGTAACGAAGCCCTCGGAAGAAATGCGCACGATCATGGCAAACGCGGAGGTAGGGGACGATATATACGGAGATGATCCATCGTCAAACGCTTTGTCAAAATATGCCGCTGAGCTGACAGGCAAAGAGGCGGCAATCTATACATGTTCAGGAACTATGGGAAACCTTCTTGCTTTTCTCTCCGCCGGACGCCACGGAGAAAGTCTCCTTGCAGGCAAGCGCTCCCATATCTGGAATGCCGAGGTCGGAGGTTTTTCAGCAGTTGCAGGACTTTGTCCATATCCCCTGAATGACGATGAAGGAATTCCAAAAGTCGAAGACATTGCTCCTGCAAACAGGGCGGACAACAACATCCATCACCCGGACACGACCATCCTCTGTCTGGAAAATACTCATAACTATACCGGAGGCATAGCTGTTTCCCCGAAACGATTTGCAGAAGTTGCCAGAGAAGGACACAGGCTAGGGTTCCATGTACATCTTGACGGAGCCAGGATATTCAACGCTTCCGTATGTTACGGAGTTGACGTGACCGAGTTTACAAAAGAAGTGGATTCAGTCCAGTTCTGCCTTTCAAAAGGTCTTGGCGCCCCAATGGGTTCCATGCTCTGCGGATCACATGAATTCATAGAAAGGGCAATGAAAGCCAGAAAGCGCATCGGCGGTGCTCAGCGCCAGGTAGGAATAGCAGCTGCAGCAGGACTTTATGCGCTCAAAAACAACATCCCCAGGCTTTCTGAAGACCATGACAACGCAAAACTTCTGTGTGAGCTCCTGATAAAGGGAGGAGTACATGTAGAGGAAGTGCCTAATATGACTAACATGGTATTTTTCCCGATGCTGCAGAGCTATCCCACAGATGAATATTTCGTAAGCGCCTGTAAAGAACGCGGACTGCTTCTAAACGCTCTTTCTCCGAGAAGGATACGCCTTGTTACACACCTCGATGTCAACAGGGAAGATGTTGAAAGGGCGGCAGGCATAATACTTGAGGTTATCTCTCAGTGACCGAATTCCTTTCCCGCGAAGAAGTTGAATCCATCTCTAATTGGATGCTGGATGAGGCTCTGCGCGGAGGGGTATCCGGAGCCGACGTGCTCTATTCGGAGGGTGCAGGCTCCGGCCTCTCCCTCAAGGATGGGGAGATCGAAGAGTGTGTGACAGGTTTTACGGCAGGCATTGGCGTCAGGACGATCATGTCTGACGGCAGGCAGGGCATATCCTATGGAAACAGGCTTGACAAGCTTTCCCTCCGGGAATTGGTGGAGTGGAGCCTTTTCAACTGCAGGAATTCTGAACCGGAAGAAGGCATTATGCTTTACGAGGGAAAGCTGGTCTCTGATCCCTCGCTTGATCTGGAAGATCCGGAGATCACAGCCGTTACACCTCAGAAGAGGATGGAATTCTGCCGCGTCATGACAGAGAGCGCAATGTCTGCCGACAGCAATATAATCTCTGTGAGGAGCGCATCCTGGAATGACGGATGGGGATCTTCCTTTTACTGTACAAGCACCGGACTTGAAGGCTGGGAGCGTGGAAGCAGCGCAAGCTGCGGAGTTACAGTCATTGCAGGTGATGGAAGAAATACCGAGATGGGCGGTCATGGTGAAGAGTCAAGAAGACTTGATGAACTCGACATAAGGAAGATCGCCCTTAAAGCTGTGGAGAAGACAGTCTCGGCTCTAGGCGGTACCCCTATGAAGACCGGCCCTTACACTATAGTGATCGAACCTGAGACCGCTGCATCGCTGGTTGATGTCATAGGTGATCTGTTCTGCGCCCCGGAGATACATAAGGGGAGGTCCCTGATGGCGGAACGGCTGAATTTAAAGGTGGCATCACCCTGCGTGACTCTTGTCGATGACGGAAGGATCCCCTGGAAAGCAGGCACAGGTTCATGGGATGCGGAAGGAGTTCCGACAGGCAGGACATTGCTCATCAAAGATGGCATTGCCCGCTCTTACCTGTATAATCTTCAGTACGCATGGAAAGACGGGGTCACATCAACCGGAAATGCATGCAGGGGAATGTCTTCTCTGCCTGATGTCGGTACGTCCAACCTCCTGCTTGAGGCCGGAAGCGAAACGCCGGGATCTCTGATCTCAGGAGTAAGCTCGGGCCTTTTCCTGACAGAATTGATGGGACTTCATACAATAGACCCGATCAGCGGTGATTTCTCGGTAGGAGCAAAGGGACATCTGATCGAGAACGGAATGATCACGAGACCTGTGAGCGGCGTCACGATAGCGTCGAACTTGATGGACTTTTTAAATAATATAGTTGCAGTCGGTTCCGACCTTACCTTCTTCGGATCAACTGCGGCCCCGACATTGGTGGTGGAAAACATTGTTGTTGCAGGTGAATAAAAAAATATCAAAGATACTCTGCTCTGCCTTGCTTCTAATGGTTATTATGGCTGTATCTGCTTCAGCAGAGACCCTCTCCCTTTGGCACAATGATATCAAAAAAGGAGACATATCCGCCAGGACAAACTCCCTTAAGGGCAAAGACATTGCAATTGAAGAGGTAATATCTGCACTGGGACTAGCAAGGTCAGGCAACCTTCAGGGTATAGTAGTTGTCATCGACGGTAAAAAAATGGAGTTTTGGAATAATTCAAGCGTGGTTAGGGTTGACGGAGCGATCATAAGCCTTCCTGATCCCATTGCAGTTGAAGATGGTCATTGGTGGGCGGACTCAAAAGCCATGATAACCGTACTGGACCAGTTTTATACCAAGATAGGCAAAAACCCCGGTATGAAATGGACTGAATCGGGGCAGGAACCTCCTCAGGCTGGACAGATAAAGAAAGAAGAACCTAAAAAAGAACCTCAGAAAGAAATCGCTGCTGAGCTGAAAAAACCTGAAAAAGAGGTAACGGCTGAACCAAATATTCCTATGCTCGAAGAAGAGAAAAAAGAAAGCGAAACATCGGCTGTTCCTCTAAAGGTGACTTACGGCAGCAAAAGACCTGTCGTAGTGCTTGACGCAGGGCATGGCGGTCATGACCCGGGCGCCGTTGCAAACGGCATGAGGGAAAAGGACATAAATCTCAGGGCTGTCCTCCAGCTTGGAGAGATGCTCCAGGCTTACGGCATAGACGTTCGCTATACAAGAAAGACGGATGTATATCTGAAGCTTGCAGAGAGAACTGCCTTTGCAAACGACAACAAAGCCAACGTTTTTGTCAGCATACACTGCAATGCGATGCCTAAAGGGAAGACTGCCGCAGGGCTTGAGTTTTACATAATGGCTCCCCCGTCAGACAAAGACGCAATGCAGCTGGCAATATATGAAAACAAGGAAATAAGCGGAGGGGCAGAGACACCGCAGGACGTCCAGCGCGCAGACCAGAAAACGAGGCTGCTGCTCAAAATACTTGGAGACATGCAGCAAAATGACAAGATAAACGAGAGCACAAGCCTTACAGAGGTGCTCCACAGCTCTGCCAATTCATCAGGGCTTCCTATGCGTAAGGTGAGACAGGCACCTTTCTATGTTCTACGAGGTGCGGGAATGCCATCCGTATTGATCGAAATGGGCTACCTCACAGACAGAGCTGAGGCGCGAAAACTAAACACCGCAGACTACAGAGAAGCCCTTTGCAGAAGCTTTGCGAAGGGGATCTTGACTTATATCAACGAACATCCGGTGACGGTACAGTGATCGTATTACAGGAGGAATAATGCATGAGGGATCCTGAGGAAAGAACCCGCCATTTTATTATCAGAAAGAAAAAAGAAGAAGAAAATTTCGACGAACCCTCAGTAAAGCGTACTTCTGCTCAGCAAAGGGATAACGCTTCGCATGAGGGGAAGAGGGTCAGGGAAGAGGAAAGAGAGAATCTGCGCGAAGGTTTTTTCGCCAGGTACTCAGGAAAAGGCAAGGCAGATGATGATAGATCTGATGATCGTTCGCGGGAGAACCGTGATGATGATTACGAAGATGATGATGAATTCGAAGAAGAAGAGGATGACAGCAAGAAAGCACCTCTGCTTGTAAGAATATTTGCCTGGATAGCTCTTCTTGCCATATTTTTTGTGTGCGGATACCTGGGTGCTAATTATTTCTTTAACTGGGCGGATAAAAAGGGCGGTCCAAGAATTGGAAATGTTGTAGGGAACGGTACCGAAGCAGCAAGAGTAAGCGTAGGAGCAAATTCTTCGAACGGGTCGGGCAACGTGAAGTACAACCTCTACATACCTGATGGAACGACTTTTACTGAGAGAGAGATCGAAATCAAAAAAGGAATGATAGAAGAAGATATCGAAAAGGTAGCCTCTGTTTATATTGATGGGCTCAAAGAAATGAAAATGCTGGACAACAATGTTGGCGTCATCAATGTTTTCAGGAGTGGGGACTGGCTCTATCTTGATATGACCGGCGCTTTCAGCTCGTCTTTGAAGACATTGGGCAAGGACAAAGCTGCGATAGTTATTACCGGACTTGTTCGGACAATGAAAGACAATTTTCCGCCTATTAAGAAGGTCAAATTCTACATAGACGGAAAAGAATCAGGAGAGAAGACACCTGCTGACCTTACAAGACCATGGGAAATCAACTGACGGGATATGAAATAATGAGAATTGATGGAAGAGAACTATTTGAACTCAGACCGATAAAGTTCCAAAGGAATTTCAGCAGATACGCGGAAGGGTCGGTTCTTGTTGAATGGGGCAATACCAAGGTTCTCTGCACTGCTTCTGTAGAAGACAAGGTCCCCCCGTTTATGAGGGGAACCGGCAAAGGCTGGATAAGCGCTGAATATTCAATGCTGCCCAGGTCCACCCACCAGAGGACTCAGAGGGATATAAGCAAAGGGAAACTCAACGGCAGGGGGACTGAGATACAGAGACTGATCGGTCGGTCGCTTCGTGCAGCTGTCGATATGACCAAACTTGGAGAAAAAACCATCTGGATCGACTGCGATGTGCTGCAGGCTGATGGCGGGACAAGGACGGCTTCTATCTCGGCTGGTTTTGTTGCGCTTTTTGATGCGTTAAGATGGATGGTATCCTGCTCGCAGATAGATGAGATACCTGTCAAGACACAGATAGGAGCTGTCAGTGCCGGCAAGGTCAGCGGGGTGTCGATGCTGGATTTGTGCTACGAAGAAGATTCCGCCGCAGATGTGGATGCCAACATCATAATGACCTCAAAGGGAGAATTCGTAGAACTGCAGGGCACCGGTGAGGGAGGAGTATTCTCGAGGGCTGAACTGGATGAGATATTGTTCCTGGGATGGAAAGGAATCAGCGAGATCCATCGGATACAGGCCGAAGCCCTTGAACTTACAGAAGAGGAAAAGGCGATTTTTTTAAGATGAAGATAATTCTTGCAAGCGGCAACAGAAATAAGTACCGTGAAATGAAAGATGCATTTGCGCCGATAGGAATAGAACTTCTTTACGGCGGAGATTTTGATACTAAGACAGATGTAGAGGAAACAGGAAGCAGCTACGAAGAAAATGCTCTGCTGAAAGCGAAGGCCTGGTCGAAGGCGCTTGGTCTGCCTGCAATGGCTGATGACAGTGGTCTGGAAGTATTCGCTCTCGGAGGAGCTCCCGGGATACGTTCAGCCCGTGCCGTTCCGGGTACTGACAAGGATAGAACGAACTGGCTGCTTTCGAGAATGAAAGACATTAAGGATAGAAGGGCACGCTTTGTTTCGTGCATCGCAGTTGTCTTTCCTCACAGAGAAGAACCTCTTGTTTATGAAGGCAGCTGCAGCGGGGCGATAGCATTAAAGTCATCCGGAATGAGCGGCTTCGGTTATGACCCGATATTTATACCTGACGGCTATGACCAAACTTTTTCTGAACTTGGAGACCAGGTAAAAACCAAAATTTCTCATAGAGCCCTTGCAATAAAAGGTATAGCGGAAATGCTAATACCTGTGTTACAATACTATGCTGTACGTACTATGGAAAATTCCCGGTCTGTCCAGGAGTAATGGCCTGACCGCCGGAATATAGAAAACTCTGGAGGTGTGG
Source organism: Synergistetes bacterium HGW-Synergistetes-1 (assembly GCA_002839185.1). NCBI lineage: Bacteria > Thermotogati > Synergistota > Synergistetes bacterium HGW-Synergistetes-1. Next base: position 23,220 of record PGXO01000006.1, read on the forward strand.
TTTGTGAAAATCCTTCTTGGAATCCTTCACATCCTTGTTTGTGTAGCTCTTATTGGAGTTATAATGATGCAGCACAGAAAAAGCGGTGGATTCACCGGAGCTTTTGGCGGAGGCGGAACTCAGGCAGATACGGGAGGAACATGGCAGCGCATGTCATCTCTGACCAAAATCACTGCAGGACTAATGCTCGCATTTATGGTCCTATCCATCCTGCAGGTTGTCGTAAGATAGGCTGTTGCCATGCCGCTCAAGAGGCTTGACAGCCAAAAAGACATTGCTTCCTACGAGGAGACAGAGGGTCGTCTTTTTTCTGCAACACACGAAGAACTGCTGACAGGCTGGACAACAGATATTTATTTTTTAAAAACCAGAGACGTGCTCCGTTCAGCAGGATTGCTGGAGACACCTGTCGTAGCTGAGGTATTTACCCGTAAGAGCGGTATTTTCGCCGGACTTGAAGAAGTTCTGCGGCTCTTCAGGACATTCCCGAACCAGCCGGAAGTTGAAGCCATCCCTGAGGGATCTGCTTTTGAGGGTAAAGAGGTTCTGGTGAGGATCAAGGGAACATACGAATCATTTGGCCTTTATGAAACAGTTTTACTCGGCATGCTTGCCTCATCTACAGGATGGGCCACAGCAGCTAAGGAATGTGTGGAAGCAGCTGAGGGCCGCAATGTGCTTTGTTTTGGAGCAAGACATGTTCATCCCGCTGTCGCTCCGGTAATGGAAAGAGCGGCGAAGATAGCCGGGTGCAGTGCGATGAGCTGCATTCTGGCCGCAAAGCTGTGCAATGAAGAACCAAAGGGAACCATCCCCCATGCTGCCATATTGATAGTAGGGGACACGGTTAAGCTTGCTAAGCTTTATGATGCTCAGATCCCTGCAGAAGAACCTCGTATAGTCCTTGTTGATACTTTCAAGGATGAAGCAGAAGAGACTATGCGCGTCGCAGAATGCCTGGGCGATAAGCTTGCCGGTGTAAGACTTGACACACCGGGTGAGCGCGGCGGCGTTACCCCGGATCTGGTTCGTGAGATCAGATGGCGCCTTGATATTGCCGGTTACAGCGATGTACAGGTGATAGCTACAGGCGGACTTACCCCCGAACGCATAAAGATGATGAACGATGCCGGAGCAAGCGTTTACGGAGTCGGCAGTTATATAACCCATGGAAAGTCAAGGGATATGACCATGGACCTGAAAATGATCGACGGAAGGCCTATCGCCAAGCGCGGACGTCTTCCCGGAATAATTGATAATCCGAGGCTTGAACGCGTACTCTAGCCCCGCAGTCTGTTTTCCCCCACGTTAACAGACAGTGTCCCTGAAGAGCGGTGCGTTAGCGCACGTATGCCACGGCTTCAGTGAACCGGACGAGTAGCTTTAAGAAATATAAAATATAAAAAATTAGTGATCCACTTTTTTTGAGGAGGAAGATCCATGATAGGCACACGTTCTTTCATGGCTAAGGGTGCGGAAGTTGAGCGCAAATGGTATGTGATCGACGCATCAGATAAACACCTTGGCCGTCTTGCAGTACAGGTAGCCCGTATACTTATTGGGAAACACAAGCCAACATACACGCCGCACGTTGATACCGGCGATTTTGTTGTTGTTGTAAACGCGGAGAAGATCGGGCTTACAGGCAAAAAACTCCTGCAGTCCACGATCATCACACACAGCCTTTACCCGGGCGGACTAAAGACTCTCACGTACCAGCAGGTACTTGAACGCCGTCCCGAACGTCTGATCGAGAGGGTCGTATGGGGTATGCTTCCCAAGACCAAACTTGGACGTGATATGTATCGTAAACTTAAAGTATATGCCGGTCCGAGCCATCCACACGAGGCTCAGAAACCAGAGCAGATAGACTAGGAGATAGGGGTGTAAAAAATGGCAGTTAAGAAAAAAGAAACAGCGGCCCCCGTATCCTTTATTTGGGGTACAGGCAGAAGAAAGAACGCTATCGCCCGAGTACGCATCTGCGAAGGCGACGGTAAGTTCCTTATCAACAACAGAGAAGTTAACGACTATCTCCCGCGTTTTTACTGGTCTACACAAGCTGTTGAAGCGCTGAAAGTAGCCGGCATCGAGGGCAAGATCGATGTATTCGTCAATGCCCACGGCGGCGGACTTACAGGTCAGGCAGGTGCAGTGCGCCTTGGTGTCGCAAGAGCGATCCTGAAGATGTACCCCGCAGCACGCCCCTCCCTTAAGAAGGCCGGACTTCTTACCCGCGACTCACGCATGGTTGAACGTAAGAAGGTCGGACTCAAAGGAGCAAGAGCAGCCAAGCAGTTCTCAAAGCGTTAGTTTTTCGAGATTCAAATCGAACACTTTTCACACGGTTTTTGCGGGGGTATTCCGGGCGTTGCTTTTTGCCTGAAATACCTCTTTTTTTGCTCTTTTGAAGCTGATCATTTTCGTATACTTCAGATCAGTGATTTTTAGGAGCAATTAAGCACTTGTACGGAGTTCTGTGGAATATTGCCTCTGTAGACCGGAATACTCAGATATGATTAATTTTCCTCTTGACCTTGCAGTTGTTGCGCACTAAACTTTACTGCGTAGATAACAATGCATCGGGCAACACCCGAAGAAGGGAGCAGTCCATGGATAGTCCCAGTCCCAGTCCTGAACCTCAAGGACGCTTAGCGAATATTTTCTAGCCCGGGCTGCACTTTCAACAAGCACCCGGCGCTGCCGGGTGTGGAGTATTTAATTAATTTACTTCTTTTCATCCCTTCACTCCCGTAGATTTAACAGTTTTTTTGACATAACGGCATACTATGCCGATGGCATCTTTTTGATGACACCTCCTGACTTGTGCATCAGTGCATGTTTCAGATCACGGGATAATTCAGAAAAACAGCGGGGAGGAAAAAACAATGCTCAAAATTTCAAAGACATTTGACGACAGGCTCCTTGAACTTGATCAGGACAATATCGAATCAGGATCATGGATAAGCCTGATAAAACCAACAGCAGAGGAACTTATATTAACTGAGAGATTAACAAAAGCTCCTCAGGACTTCGTAAGATCTGCACTTGACCCGGAAGAATCCTCCCGTATTGAAATAGAAGACAATCACATCCTTGTCCTTATAAACGTTCCTGTCAACCACGAAGACAGACCCGGAGAGTACGATACCATACCTCTCGGAATAATCGTCACGCCTGATTTTTTTGTGACGATCTGCCAGGAGTACAACGATATCCTCCAAAGCTTCACAGAGAGCAGATACAGGTATTTCAGTACCTATAAAAGAACCAGGTTCCTGTTCCAGCTTTTGTATCATTCCGCACTGCTGTTCCTGAAAGACCTGAGACAGATGGCCAGGAAATCGGACAGGATAGAGCAGGATCTGCGCCTGTCAATGAAGAACGAAGAGCTATTTCAGCTCCTGGACCTTCAGAAGGGGCTTACATACTACTCAATGTCACTGCGTTCCAACAGAGTAGTCGTTGAACGCCTGCTTCGCCTTTGTTCCAATCCCCAGGTCAACCATCTGATCAAGTTCAGGGAAGAGGATGAGGAACTGCTCGATGACGTGAGGGTCGAATACGATCAGTCTATTGAAATGGCTCAGATCCAGACAGATGTTCTTGCCGGCATGATGGATGCTTTTGCCTCCGTTATCTCCAACAACCTGAACATGGTCATGAAATTCCTTGCCTCAGTAACGATAGTGATGGCGATCCCTACAATGATCGCAAGCTTCTTCGGAATGAATGTTCCTGTCCCTTGGGCATCCCATCCAATGGGGTTCTTTATTGTCGGGATGGTAACGATGGCGCTGACTATAGTTACCATAGTCCTGCTCTGGAAGAAAAAGTTTTTCTAGGTAGACCATGGTCAAAATCTATATTTGTGATAAGGTTTGCATATGTTTCCCAATTAAGCATCAATAACATACAGTTTCCTTGAAGGGGGAGACTTCCGATTGAAAATATCAGAAGTTATAAAAAATAAAAAAGTGTGGATCATTGCGACAATTTTGATTGCAGCGGTCACTGTGTCAATTTTTTATTTTGAGGAACGAGCCAAGGATGAACGTGTAAGGGCTTCAGGTACAGTTGAAGTGACGGAGCTGAATCTCTCGCCTCTGGCTGGGGGAAGGATCCTGGAGCTAAATATTAATGAATCTGACCATGTAAATAAGGGACAGCTGATAGCTCGCATGTCCCTGGACGGAGCGGACCACGATGTTGAGATGGCAGAGGCATCACTGGCTGCTTCCAAAGAACAGCTCCTTGAGCTCCAGAACGGATTCAGAAAAGAGGATATTTCCAGGGCAGAGGCTGAATATGCACTCAGGAAGACGCAGTATGAGCAGGCTGTGAAGGATCATGAACGTTTCAAAGAACTCGCTGCTGATGGAGTGGTCCCTGTGAGGGAAGCCGAGTTGTACGAAGAAAGCGCAAAATTAAAAAGGAATAGTATGAAAATGGCTGCAGAGACACTCTCAATGCTGAGAACAGGTATGAGGCCCGAGCAGATAGAGGCAGCAAAGGCAAACGTAAAAAGAGCCGAGGCCGCATTACTCAAAACAAAGATACTGGTCAGCTACAAAGATTTTTATTCGCCTGCTGCAGGAGTGATCCTTACCAAGAACTACGAGGTCGGAGATGTAGTAAGTCCGGGTGCACCTATAGCAACTCTTGGAATAATGACAGACTGCTGGGTCAAGCTATATATCCCTTCCACACAGTTAGGACTTATTAAGCTTGGCGGAGAGGCCGAAATATCGGTAGATTCGTATCCAGACAAAAAGTTTAAAGCCTCTGTGACGGAGATAAACCAACAGGCTGAATATAACCCCAGGCTCTCACTCACCCAGAGCGAACGTTCAAACATGGTTTTCTGGATAAAGTTATCCGTGGATGATCCCGAAGGTATCCTAAAGCCAGGGATGCCGGCGGATGCTGTTATTTTATGAAAGACGCGGAACAGGAAATTTGTCTGAGCTACAAAGAGGTAGGGAAGAAATTTAAAAACATCTCCGCTCTTGATGATATATATCTGGAAGTGCACAGGGGGGAGATATTTGGATTCATCGGTCCTGACGGAGCAGGCAAGACTACGCTGATAAGGATGGCGATGGGGATAACCAATCCTGACAGAGGGGAATGTACCCTTCTGGGCAGCACCGACAGACGTAAGGCTAGAAAGAATGCCGGATACGTACCCCAGCTTTTTAGTCTATATACAGATATGACAGTAAATGAAAACATTGCCCTTTTTGGTTCGTTATACGGTACTTCCAGAGAAATTGTCCTTAAAAGAGCAGAAGCGATACTCAAACGTACCGGCCTGTGGCCTTTCAGGGAGAGGATGGTCGGAAAGCTTTCAGGAGGCATGAAGCAGAAACTGGCGCTTGCCTCGGGACTGATGCATACTCCTGAAATACTCTTTCTGGATGAGCCAACGACAGGAGTAGACCCGGTCGCACGAAGGGAATTTTGGGCGATGCTTTATGAGCTTAACAGAGAGGGACTGACAATAATAGTTTCAACTCCATATATGGACGAGGCGGAACTATGCACCCGCAAAATGTTCATCAACAATGGGAAAATACTTGATGTGGGTACTTCTGAAGAACTTCTTAGCCGTTTTGACAATAAAATACTTAAGCTGGAACTTGACGAAAGGCGTGCCAAGGAGTGGATTTTGAAGTGCGTGCATGTTCATGACGCTAATTTGTTTGGCAGCAGCTACCACATAGTTGTAGATGATGTTGTGGCGGCGGCCCGGGAGATAAAAGAAGAACTTGTTCTGAGATATACCGAAGCCCCTCAGCTTTACGAGATAACGCCAAGTCTTGAAGACCTTTTTGTCGCCTTTTCGGGAGGTACTCCCTCTTGCCCCAGATAGCCGTCGAAACAAGGGAACTTACAAAAAAATTCGGTGACTTTACAGCCGTGGATAACATAACTATGTCGATTGAAGAGGGTGCGGTGTATGGTTTCCTTGGACCTAACGGTTCCGGGAAATCCACAACCATCAGAATGCTCTGCGGTCTGCTTGCACCAACATCTGGAGTTGGGCTTGTCCTTGGGATGGATCTTGCCAAAGAGGGGAGAAAGATAAAAAACCAGGTTGGCTATATGTCTCAGAAGTTCAGTTTATATCCTGAAATGACAGTTATAGAAAATCTGGATCTCTACTCCGGCCTATATGGTTTAAAGGGAGCAGAAAAAAAGGAAAGAATAGAGCAGATGCTTGCGCTTGCTGGCCTTCAGGGAAGGGAAGACGAACAGACAAGACTGCTCTCGGGAGGCTGGAGACAAAGGCTGGCACTTGGGTGCGCGATTCTGCACAGGCCCAAAATACTTTTTCTGGATGAACCGACAAGCGGAGTTGACCCTAAGGCAAGGCGCCTTTTCTGGGACATCATATACGATCTTGCTGCGGACGGAACCACGATAATGGTAACTACCCACTTTATGGATGAGGCCGAACACTGTGATAAAGTGGCGTTCATATACTTTGGCGGCCTTATCGCTGACGATACGCCTGCGGATCTGAAAAAGCTTATTCCAGGAAAGTTATTCGAAGTGGATTCAGAGAACGGATTTGAACTCCTTGGCAGGGTACAGCGGGGTGAAGCGGGATCTGTAATCGATTCATACTTTTTCGGGAAAAAGCTCCATCTGCTTGTCAGCCAAGACAGCAGTATAAAAAACGAGGCAATATTCGAAGGATCTTTCGTTAAAGAAATAACACCATCCATGGAGGATGTCTTTGCATACCTTGTAAAGAAAGAATCAGCTAAGGAACTGGATGGCGGAAGGATCTCCGGCACAGGGGAGATCAGGCTGAATATTGACGTAAGCACGGCAAAAGAGGGATAGGCATGGGATTTGGAAGACTTCGGGCACTTATAGTCAAAGAATTTATTCAGGTGATGAGGGACAGGCTTACCCTTGCCATGCTGATATTCATGCCTGTGGCGCAGCTGCTGATATTTGGTTTTGCAATAAACACAGATGTCAAACATCTTCAGACCGCGATCTTCGATCAGTCAAGGACCCAGGAAAGCCGTGAAATGATACAGAGTTTCACTGCCAGCAATTACTTCGACATAAAATTATATGCCGATAACATCAAACAGATAAACAGGGCAGTAGAATCCGGAACTGCCAAGGTCGGGATAATAATCCCGACCGATTACGCACAGCGTTTGAAGAGCGGAAGGCAGACAAGCATACAGGTGATAATAGATGCTACGGACAACATGTCAGCATCTTCAGCAATGGCGGCAGCACAGACACTTGGAATGCTGAAATCACAGGAGATATCCGAAGTTAGATTCAGGAGAATGGGATTTGAGATACCCCCGCAGGCTGTTGATATGAGAATACGTCCCTGGTACAATCCGGATTTTATAACGTCGTGGTATCTTGTGCCCGGAATAATGGGTCTGCTTCTGACAATAACTCTGATCGCCATGATGGCGATGGCCATCGTACGAGAGAGTGAACAGGGAACGCTGGAACAGCTTCTTGTAACCCCTATGCATGCGTGGGAACTGCTCCTGAGCAAAATACTTCCATATATCATAGTCGGCTATATTCAGGTCATAGTCTCAATTATTGTTGGTATGGCCATATTCAGGATGCCCTTTTTAGGAAGCAAGATACTTTTCTTTGTTCTGACTTTCTTCTATGTAGTTGCGAATCTCTCACTTGGGATAATGATCTCGACCTTTTCGCAAAACCAGATGCAGGCTTTGCAGCTTTCGATATTTCTGATCCTGCCAAGCGTACTGCTTTCGGGGTTTGTTTTCCCCATCGAGGCGATGCCAATAGGGTTTCGTTATCTCGGGGAGTGCATACCAATAACATATTACATAAGGCTCTCACGGCAGATAATACTCAAGGGCGGCGGATTTGAATATGTGTGGAAAGATACCCTCGCATTGTGCGTATATATTGCTGTGATGTTCTCTTCAAGCATAGTCATGTTCAAAAAACGTTTTGTGCCATGATCCTCAGGAGGCTAAGAAAATGAAAAAAATGTCTCTCTTATTAAAAATTGTATCGTCATTTATCATACTTATCTCATTTGCTGAGGTTTCATTCTGTGCAGACTCCCATAGTCTCGAAAAACTGATCCTGAAAGCCTGTGAGGGAAACCCGTTAATATCTGCTGCAGAGGAAAGAGTCTTGCAGGCGGAAGGGGCGCTGCAGGAAGCGGGGGCAAAAATGGGTCCCAAATTTGGTGTGGGTGTTGCCGCTATCTGGCCGAGAGACAGATTCGTACCCATTGAAGGTCTGCCGTTGGGTTTTGGGAATGTGTACATAGCAGCTGCTGGTTTTGTGCAAACGATTTACGCGGGAGGATCGCTCTGCTCTTCAAAAGAGGCAGCAAAGCTTGCAAGGGATGCAGCTGAAGCAGAGAAGGAAAGGATAACCCAGACGGTCACTAACTCTGTCAGAGTTGCCTATTACAATTGGAAACGAGCATTTGAAAAAGAAAAAGTATCCAAAGAAGCTCTGGTACTTGCCAACGATCATCTGTCGAGGGCAGAGAAGCTTTTCAAATCGGGACTCATTGCAAAAGGAGACGTTCTGAGGAACAAAGTTGCAGTTGCTGACGCTGAGCTTAACCGTATAAGGGCAGATAACGCAGTTGAGATATCCGTCAGCGTACTTGAAAGGGCAGTTGGCTCTCCGCTGGATCTGAAGGAGATAGAAGGAGTAAAAACTGATTTGGATATTGTCCCGTCCATTGAACCGACATCAAATATGGAAGAGCATATTAAGGCGGCTTATGAAAACAGGATGGAGATAAAGATGTACGATCTAATGAGCAGGCGAGCCCTTAAGGTAGCCAGGGCTGCGGAAGGTCAGCTCCTGCCCCAAATAATAGCTGCCGGAGCTGTAATGAATTCCGGGAACGAGTTTTTCCCGAGCGGTAATGAGGAAGTGGTTTTTTCAATGATAGCCCGTTGGACTATTTTTGACAGCGGAGAGACCGTCGCAAAAACAAAACAGGCGAAAGCTCAAGCGAGGGAGCTTATCCATCTTATTGATGACATGAAGAACACGATCAAAATGGAAGTAACTCAGGCAGAGCTGAATCTTAAATCATCACACAGCAGACTCGAGGTTGCGGAACGCCAGGTTGCTGAGTCAGAAGAGGACTATAGGATCGCGGTCAGAAAATACCAGGAACAGGTGGGAACAAACCTGGACATGCTGGACGCCAGATTGGCTCTTACCAACAGCCGGACAGAGAAAGTGGAAGCTTTGTACGATATCTATATTGCAGAGGCGGACCTCCTGTATTCACTGGGTAAATAGGATTAGCAAAGATAAGCATTTATGTTTGATAAATGAATGAAGGCAAGAATAAAGTTTATTTTCACGGGAGTTTTTCACATAAAAAGACATTGCGCCTTTTTTCTCTAAGTCAGAAGCGTAAATTGTTTTGTTTTGACGTTTTATTCATTCAATTCAGGCATGAGTAGTCTTTTCCCCCCTTTACTCAAATCAGGAAGAGGAATACAATTGATAGTGTGTGTGAGAATTGTCCCGATACTGGGACAGATATCTTAAAGTAAATGCCCGTTTGGGCGAAAAATCCAAGGAGGTTTTTTGTATGGCCGTACAGAAACGTACTTCCAAGAATGTTCTTCTTGCAACAGCTTTGGAGAACTTCTATGCAGCAGCTGAAGAAATGAATCTTGATGAGGGGCTGGTAGAAGTTCTCAGCCGTCCCGAAAGAGCTGTCTGTGTCTCCGTCCCCGTAGTTATGGACGACGGTTCAGTAAGAGTATTTGAAGGTTACCGCGTACAGCATTCCACAGTCTGCGGACCGGCAAAGGGCGGACTCCGTTTCCACCCCGATGTCAACCTCGAAGAGTGCGAAGCTCTCGGAAGCCTTATGACATGGAAATGTTCACTTGCAGGTATTCCATACGGCGGAGGCAAGGGCGGGATCGCTGTAGATCCTTTCGAACTTTCACCGCGTGAACGTGAAATGATGACCCGTACATTCGCAGCACGTATCGCCCCCTTCATCGGCGACTGGACAGACGTTCCTGCACCTGATGTCAACACCGGCGGTCCTGAAATGGTCTGGATAATGGATACCATTTCAAAACTTCGCGGCAAACTTGAGCCCGGCGTAGTAACAGGCAAACCCATCGCCTACTGGGGATCAAAGGGCCGCACGGCAGCAACAGGCCTCGGAGTTTCAACATGTGTCCTTGAACTTCTTAAAACACAGAAGGTAGACCCCAAAACAGCAACAGTCATCGTACAGGGCTTCGGTAACGTCGGAACATACAACGCACTCTTCCTCCAGGAAGCAGGAGCAAAAGTTGTAGGTATCAGCGACATCACCGGCGGTTACTACTGCAAGGACGGAATTGACATCAAGGCAGCGAAGGCATTTGTTGAAGCACATCCGAAGCGTATCCTTGACGGCTACACACAGCCCGGACTCGTAAGGATGAGCGGAGAAGAGATCCTTGAGCAGGAGTGCCTTGTTCTTTCACCCTGCGCCCTCGAAGGTGTCATCAGTGAGAAGAATGCCGACAAACTTAAGTGCACATATATCGTCGAAGGCGCAAACGGACCTATCAGGCCCGACGGTGACGTTATCCTTGACAGGCGCGGTATCCTTGTCGTTCCTGACTTCCTTGCCAACAGCGGCGGAGTCATCGGTTCATACTTTGAATGGGTACAGGACCTCGCCGGATTCTTCTGGACAGAGGAAGAGTACAACAACCGCCTCGTACCGATCATGAAGGACAACTTCAAGAGAGTATGGGATTATTCACAGGAACACAGCGTAAAGATGCGCCGCGCAGCATTCCTTGTTGCGATCAAGCGCGTTGCAGACGGCCTTAAGCTGAAAGGTTTCTTCCTCTAAGCTTTAGCTGACCAATACAGTCAAAATAATAAAAGCCGCTCCTCAACAGGGGCGGCTTTTTCGATTGTGCGTCGGGTCGGATCTTCTCAAAACCCTGATATTAATATTTTTATTAACAGATATCAAAAGTTTCTTCCAGAGCCTTTATAAATTTTACCAGTGCTTCGTTTATGGGGACCTCAATGCCGTGCTTTTTTGCAAGACTGCAAACAGTTCCTCCAAAGGCCTCGACCTCAGTTTTTCTTCTTGCTTCGACATCCTGCAGCATCGAGGTCTTTCCGGTAGGGTTGAGCGAGCTGAGTATATCGATGCATTTTGTGATATCACCATCACTCAGGTCGATCTTTTCAGCCTTCGCAACCGCGACCGCCTCCAGCATGGCCTCAGTCAGCAGACCTCTTACCGCTATTGAATCCCTGATCGCGCCGTAGGTGCATCTGAGTACGGCAGTGACCTGGTTGGCTCCGACGTTGAGCATGAACTTAAGCCACAGGTCGCGTATCATGTTTTCGGGAATGCTATATTTTATGCCTGTCTTTTTGAAAAATTCTTCGACGGCCAATACCCTTTCTGTATACTTTCCAGGAATATTTTGGGCTTCGCCAAATGGTACAAAACCCAGATTTACGTAATTAGTATAATCTCCGATCCGCGTTGAATCCGTCCGCATCACGTATGAATATAGGACCTTATCAATTCCATATGTTTTGCCTATCTCTTCCTCGCTTGATATGCCATTGAGGAATGAGATTATTATCGTATTTTCTCCAACATGGTTCGCGGCCTCTTCGATTGCCTTGGGGAGGTGGTGGTTCTTGACAGCGAAGATAAGGAGATCCGCAGGCGGAACTTTGTCTTCGGGTCCGAATATCGGGAACATGTAAGTCTTGCCGTTTACACATACACCATTTTTGCGATATCTATCTGCCCTGTCACCCGAAGCTACCGCCCTGATATTTCCCATTGGTACAGACTCTGAGATCTTTGCAAGATTTGCGCTTCCAAGTGCGCCAAGTCCAATGATCGATACTGTTTCAATGCTTTTCATTCCCAAAACTCCATTTCCACTTTTATAAAATAATTGAACTGTTAAGTGCATTGTATACTATTTGAGCCTTTGTTACATTCTATAAAAATACCGGCGCACTAAAAATGTGCGCCGGTATCGATCGTAGATGTTAACGGAGATCGGTTAGATTATTTCCTTTGCAGTCACTGCCTTGTCAAACCAGTCTTTGCCTTCTACCAGTCTTGAGACCAGCATTGCTGAGCAGGTGTCTCCAGTGGCGTTGACCATTGTAGCTGCCGGGTCGACCAGGAAGCCTATAGTTGCAATAATAGGGAACGCTTCAGGCGGGAATCCGTAAAGACTCACTATCAGCATTTCTCCGACCAGGCCTCCGCCTGGTATACCGGAGAGGACAACTCCTGAAAGAACTGCGACTGCGACAGCAGTAGTGATAGTTCCTATTCCGGTGAAGGGGATGTTGAAGATGCCGAAAAGGAATGCGATCTTAAGGATACCGCTTAGGCAGGAACCTTCCATGTGAGCTGTTGCTCCGATAGGCAGCACTATTTCAGCAATATCTTTTGGGATACCAATATTTTGCGCGGCTACAAGGTTGACCGGCAGGGTAGCATTGCTGCTCTGTGTTCCAAGCGCAGTTATTGATGGTGTTATTATATTCTTCCAGAATACCCCAACTCCCTTGCCCTGCGTTGCTATCCATGAATAAATAGTAAAGGCGACAAAGAAATAGCCGAAAGTAGCAATATGGTAAATAATCATTGAGCGGAGATATGCTCCGAGAAGGTTTGGACCATAGTCTCCTACGAGAGTTGCAAAGTAGGCACCCAGACCTATCGGGGCATAGTACATCAGGTATTTGACCATCTGGAGCATAGCATCAGCAAATACCGCGATCCCGCGTCCGACAGACCTTCCCCTCTCTCCAAGCGTCTGGAGGCAGAAGCCGAAGAATATGGTGAAAATGATCAGCGGCAGCATTGCCCTTCTTGAGAGCAGCAACGCGAAATCTTCTACCGTAAATGCCTTTACTATCTGGTCTGCTGTACTTAATGCCTGGAAATCACCCGGGGCCTGAAGCTGAATGTTTGTCCCTGCTGCAGGCGGGAAGAGTGTGACGGTTAGAAGCATAAGGATCGCAGCTATTGCTCCTGTTACTAAAAAGACGAGTACCAGGGATCTCATGACCTTGCCGAGTCTCTCCATTGATGACATGTTGGCGACAGCGCTGCAGATAGTTGAGAAGACCAGGGGAACGACTACCATAAACATTGCATTGATAAAGACATCTCCAAGAGGCTTAAAGACCAGCGCGTCTTTGCCCATCACGGCCCCCACTATACAGCCGATCACAATTCCTGTGAGAAGTATGATAGGGAACCGGTAGGCTTTCCAGAGACTGTTTGATTCTGATGCCATGATAACCTCTCCTTTCGTTTCTGCTTTTATTGGGTATGCTGAAAGTATAGAACAAAGATACTTATGTTGAAAGAGGATGATGGATATTAAATCATTTTTAGCACAAATTGACCATACCAATATAAACAATAACAGGTAAAAAGAAAAAAAGTTATCCATGCAAATTTATACGAACGTATAAAAACGATGTTCAGACGTGCCTGCAACCAGTTGCGCAATATTATACACTTTTCTTTTTTATTTACTACTCTTCTTTTTTACTGTAAGCGTCAAATATTATGATCTGGGCTGCGTACAAACAAAAAGTGTCCCAGGATATCCTGGAACACTTATGCTAGTGAGGGTCTAGTAAAACTTTTTAATGGTGCCGGAGACGAGAATCGAACTCGTACGGGTTGCCCCACACGCCCCTCAAACGTGCGTGTCTACCATTTCCACCACCCCGGCACTCGAGACTTAGAAATTATACGTAGCATATCCTCTTTCGTCAAGTCTCTATTTGAAAAAAACGGACCTCACTTGCGTGCTGCTTTTGTGCAGTATCCAAAAGCTGATCAGACCCCATGTGAGATAAGGCATAAAAAAATCGGAGACGCTCAATTGCGTCTCCGAAAAATGATCCATGAACTTATTTGCTGTATTCGCGACGTTCCTTGATACGAGCTGCTTTGCCGCTGAGTTCGCGGAGATAGTAAAGCTTCGCTCTGCGGACCTTACCTTTGCGTACGATCTCTACCTTTTCGACGCTCGGGCAATGGACCGGGAATATTCTTTCTACTCCTATCCCGGCCGACATCTTTCTGACGATAAAGTTCTCGCGAATTCCGCCGTGCTGACGTCCGATAACTACTCCTTCAAATATCTGGATGCGTTCGCGGTTGCCTTCTTTAACTTTAACGTGGACTTTTACTGTATCCCCGGGGCGGAACTCTGAAAGGCTTTCATCAGTCTTTAAGAATCTCTTCTCAATAAGTGCTATTCTTGGATCTATCATGAGGTTTTTCCCTCCTTATCTTGGTATGTGTATTTTTGTCATTATTTTAACTTTTTATGGCCGCTGAGGGCCTGTGCTGATCGACGGACGGAAACCCTGTTTCATCTCCAGCCGAAAAATCTGTCAAGAGTGATGCTGACCGCACTTCTTACTGAAAGATGGTTCCAGCTGTCAAGCCCTCCGGCGATCGGTGTCATTACAGAGTCTGCCTCTTTTAAAATATCTTCGTGCAGTCCCCAGCCCGTCCCGAATATGAAGACAGGAGAGAGATCCTCTTCAAGTATCCTGCGTTTGAGTGACAGCCAATGAACAGCGCCTTCAACGGACTTTGCTGTTGTCGCTATCTTGAAAGGTTCTGTTTTTTCTCTTTCTCCGATCCATTTCAGCGCTCTGTTGACTGAAGCGAAGATCTTTAGTGTACTGAATGCTTCGCTCCTGTCCTGGTTATAAGAGGCTCCCCAACCTTCAGTCCAGTGAGAGGCTATCCTCTTGACCATTTCACGCTGCTGGGCCAATGGCGTTACCAGAAGATACTTTTTGATCCCGTATGTGCGGCATGCCCTCGCGATGTCATGAAGATCCATTCCTGTGATCGCTGTGGAGGACTTTTCGCCTCTTTTGTCGAGTACAGGGTAATGGACTTCCATCACGTAAGCGCCTTTGGAGAGCCAGGGCATTATCCCGGCCCGCCCTACTATGTCAGGCCTTCTTTTAAGCGTTCTCTCGACGGCCTGCCTTCTGCGCCACTTATTGATGGCCTTCTCATCACCGCTCAGGAGGATATCCGGTACTTTGTGCCCGTTCCATTCAGAGGGTCTGGTGTAGTGAGGCGTATCAAGCATCCCGCCAAAGAAAGAATCTTCCCTGACAGCTTCTGACTTGCCTACTACTCCGGGGATGAGCCTTGAAACGGCATCTACGATCGCCATTGCAGGCATTTCCCCGCCGGTGAGCACAAAATCGCCTATTGAAATTTCAAGGTCCACATTTTTTTCGACGAATCTTTCATCGACACCTTCGTAATGACCGCACAGTATGACAAGATGCTCTTTCCTTGATAGGTCTTCGACCAGTTCCTGATGCAGCCTCGTCCCCTGTGGAGAAGGATATACAAAGAACGGTTTTCCGTTTCCCTTCAGGCTGTCGAGTGCCTTTTGGAGAGGCTCGGCCATAAGCACCATTCCGCCGCTTCCGTAGGAATAATCATCGATCTGCCTGTAACTGCCTTCTGCAAAGTCCCTTATGTCGAGGACATCGACCTCCAGCCTGCCCTTCGCTATCCCTCGTCCAAGCACGCTTGCTCCAAGATAGCTCTTTATGAGATCAGGGAAGGCTGTAATAATGGATATTTTCATATCAGTCCCAGAGTCCCTCCGGTACAGTTACAAGCATTACGCCTTTTTGTGTGTCGACTTTGTTGATGACCTCCGCAAGCGCAGGAATAGGTCTGATCTGGCCCTCTTCTGTCTTTATCAGGTAGACATCGTTGCTTCCTGTCTGAAGTACTTCCTGAATTAGTCCAAGCTTAGTTCCTGTGGCATTGTCGATCACCTTAAGGCCTACAATATCGTCGATCCAGTATTCATCATCGGAAAGTTCAACGCGTTCCTCTTTTGGTACTGTGACAAAGCTTCCCTTAAAAGATTCCGCGAGAGTTCTGTCTGATACGTTTGCGATCTGGAGAAAAAATGTATCTTTTCCCTCGTAGGGCACTAATTTTGTAACATTGACAGTCTGGCTCGGAACGCCGGGTTTTTCCAGGGTAAGTTTTTTCATTTTGAAAAAACGCTCAGGAAAATCAGTAAGAGGGAAAAGGAGCATTGTTCCTGTAACTCCATGCACACCCACTATTTTCCCGATGACTACCCTTTCTTCCGACGAAACCTCACTCTTCTTCGACATCTACATCGACCTTTTCACCGGATTTGACCGACGCGGCTTTGGCTACGTGGCGTATGGCATTGATAGTGGAGCCCTTTTTGCCTATGACCCTGCCTATATCTTCCCCGGCCACCTTTATTGTCAAGAGGATAGCTCCGGAGTCGCTTCGATCTTCTGAGATCTTGACTTCATCAGGTTTTGTAACAAGCCTGCGAACTATCAGATCTACCAGTTCAATGTAATCAGGCATAACTATCGACCGCCTTATTCTGCTGCCGGAGCATCAAAAACTCCAGCCTTTTTGAGCAGGATCTTAGCTGTATCTGAAGGGGAAGCCCCATTCTTCAGCCAAAATGCTGCACGTTCAACGTCCACTTTGACCTCTGCAGGATCTGTGAGAGGGTTGTAGGTTCCGAGTATCTCTATGAAGCGGCCGTCTCTTGGAGAATGAGAATCGGCAACCACAAGACGATAGAAAGGAGCCTTCTTTTTCCCGTGACGGGAAAGACGGATACGAACTGCCATTTGCGTAAACACCTCCTGTTTTTAGGGTTCCTCGGTGATTTGATTTTCACTGCTTGTAGATATACGGGCGAAAATCAAATTACGGAGAAACCCGATGTTATCTTTTTGAAATCGGAAACCGATAAAAAAGCCTGTTAGTCGATTGGTAATCGATAGGGAGTCGATTGCAAATCAGTTGTTAGGACCTGAGAACCTCAAACCTATACCCTGACTATGAAAAAGGATGGTTTAAATCAGGCAAGGTTACTTGTTTTGATCTATTGATCCCCAACCGATTTGCAATCGATTCCCAACTGATTTCCGGCGGGTGTACCCCCCGCGCGCCCTTACGGGCGCCTGTTACTTAAACAAACCTCTACGGCCTGCGCCGAAATTCTTCATTCCGCCCATGCCGGGAGGCATCTTGAAGCCTTTTCCTCCGGCGGACATTTTGCCGATGCCCTTCATCATTGTCTTCATCTGTTCATACTGTGCCAGGATCTGGTTCACCATCTGCACAGATGTGCCCGAACCTTCGGCTATCCTCCTGCGGCGGCTGCCCTTAATTATCTCCGGGTTGCGTCTCTCTTTGAGAGTCATTGAGAGGATTATGGCCTCTGTCTGTTTCATCCTTTTCGGGTCGACATTTGCGTCTTTGAGGGCTTTGCTGCCTCCGGGGATCGGGAGCATCTCCAGCACTTTTTCAAGCGGACCCATCTTCTGTATCTGCTGAAGCTGGAGGAGCATGTCTTCCAGGGTGAACCTGTTCTTCTTGAGGCTCTCCGTCATTCTGTTTATATCGGCTTCGGTCGTGGCAGACTGGACTTTCTCAAGAAGCCCTTCCATATCGCCCATTCCGATGATGCGCTGAGCCATGCGTTTGGCATCAAAGACTTCAAGATCTTCCGTCTTCTCTCCGCAGCCGGCAAGTTTTATCGGAACTCCTGTGCTTGCCCGAACCGCGAGCGACGGGCCGCCTCTGGCGTCTCCGTCAAGCTTTGTGAGGACCACTCCTGTCAGGCCAAGGCGCTTGTGGAAGGTTTCGGCTACGTTGACTGCTTCCTGACCTGTCATGGAATCCACTACAAGCAGAATTTCAGTCGGAGGCACTGCGGCTTTCATTGTTTCAAGTTCAGCCATCAGTTCGTCGTCCATCTGGAGACGTCCTGCAGTGTCGAGGATTATCATGTCACAGAGGTGGTCTTCTGCGTATTTGCGGGATTTTGATGCTACCTTTACAGGATCTGTCTCTCCGGGTTCAGGTCCCCAAAAATGAATATTTGATTTTTCAGCAAGTACCCTGAGCTGTTCGACCGCCGCTGGTCTCCGAAGGTCGCAGGCTACTACAAGCGGCTTATGGCTTTTCGCCATTTTTTTTGCGATCTTGACTGTGGTAGTTGTTTTTCCTGACCCCTGAAGGCCTACCATCATGTAAACAGTAGGAGGTTTAGGCGATATTGTGAGCGGGACAGGTGCTTCGCCCATTATCTTGACGAGCTCTTCGTATACTATGGTAAATATCAGCTGTGCAGGGGTTACAGAGTCGAGAACTGTTCTTCCTGTCGCGCGCACTTTGATAGCTTCAACTACGTCCTTGACGACCTTGTAATTGACGTCAGCCTCAAGGAGGGCACGGCGTACTTCACGCAGCGCTTCGTTTATGTCTTCAGGAGTAAGTTTTCCTTTTCCTCTCAGACCGGCAAAGATATTTTCAAACCGTTCTTTTAATGAGTCGAACATTTCTTTTCCCCTTATGCTTCCAACAATTTTTTAATGTTTTTGTAAAAGTCTTCCGGCAACTGTTTTTTATGTTCCTCAAGAAGCCTCAGGATCTCTTCGTATTTGCTTTCTTTTTCTAAAAGTCCCAGAGCTTTCTCCGCGTTCTCCATATGTTCCCTTGCTCTTGTAATAAGGTCGTGGACGCCCTGTCTGGAGACCTTCAGCGATTCAGCCGCTTCGGAGAGAGAGAAATCCTGCAGAAGGACCATCTCACAGGCGAGTCTCTGTTTCTCAGTTATCAGAGTTCCGTAGACATCAAGCAGAAGTCCGTCCCTGATACGTTGGTCAAGCGAATCCGTATCCTGCAAAATATCACTCCTGTCCTTATGAACCAATGAATTATACTCAGCACGTGCGTCTCTGTCAAGTAATTTTACTTGACAGAGACGCACGTATGGCATCGCACAAAAAAAGAGCCCCGAAGGGCTCTTTTTATCAGTTCAGCTTGGTTATTTTGTCATCTTTATCTTCGAGTACTTCTCAGGAACCTCAACAGATGCGGCGTTCATGAATCCCTTACCAAACATGTATGTATCCTGATAGACAAGCAGGTGGTTTTTGCTTGTCACTCCTGTACCGAGGTCGGTGTAGTAGTTGCCGTTCCACGCTGCACCCGGTGTGTACTCGCCGTAGCAGGCCATCAGGTCATCTTTGCTCTCAAGCTTGGCTTTTCCTTCAACTATCCTCTTGCCGAACTCAGCAAGGGCAACGCTGTTGGTGTAGCCATAGGAGAAGGCCCATGTTCCCATGCGGCCGGCTGCGCCTGCGTCAGCAACTGCCTTTTCAACCTTTTTGAGGATGACTGGCCAGTTGCCTGCTTCTGCTGCAAGGTCGATACCGAATGCTCCGGGATATCCCATGAGCGGTGACGGAAGGTCAGCTTCGATAAAGAATCCACCGTTTGCAGCAAGCTGTTTGAGAAGCGGTTCGGTGTGTGCGTCGTTTGTGCAGAAGAACGCAGTGTTTTTACCATATTTGCTTACCCATGCAGGTGTTTTTTCAAGTATGAACTGCTGTGCGCCTGCAACGCCTACGTCGCTGGTCGGGTCGGGAGCGGTTTCAAATACAAATTTCATGCCGAGGTCTTTGCATGCCTGCTCCATGATGAGACGACGCCTTCCGAGTGTTTCGTAGCTCATGTGACGGGGGAAGGAAATATGCACAAAAGTGTCGCATCCGAGTTCTTTTGCGGTGTGAATGATAAGATAGCCGCGGGAAACGAAGTCCGCGTTTATCGTAAGGTCTGCGACCGATGCGATAACGTTCGGGTCTTCGTGTGCTTCACCGGCGAAGCAGAGGATGTCAGGGCGTTTTTCCTTGATGCGGCGGAAACCTTCAGCGGTTCCCGGGATCGCCTGGTTAACTACGACTACCTTCATGTCCGGGTCATCAGCAAGTCCTGCTATCTGTGCAATGGTCGTTTCCATCTCAGACATAAAGTTGTCGGGATAGGTAAGATGCTTGATCATTCCGCCTGTTGAAACGTCGCCATACTTCTGGATCGCAAGTTCAGCTCCGCGAAGGTCATCTTCGCTCTGAGAGACTGTACCTGTTACGATACCGATGTGGAAGGCTGCCTTTTCAGGGGCTTTAGCCTCTTCCTGTGCTGCCTGTTCTGCCGGTTTGTTGGCAGACTGGACCAAAAAGAAGCCCAGGACCAGTACAGCTATCGCGCCGATGATCATCATAGTTTTCTTTGACATGAACTCATCCTCCTTAAAATTAGTTGAATATAAAAAGTATTTCTTGTTGCCGTGCTAAAAATGTTAAGCGTTTTTGCCTCAGAGCTTGCTGAACTCTATAAACTAAATTCTATAAGCAGTTCACGTCTATGTCAATTGATTACCTCTTCACCTTATTATTCTTCCTCAGGATCATAGAGACAATATAATGATTGAGTTCCGGCCTCACCCAGTCCCCCTTCCGATATTTCCTCATAAAGTTCCCTTGTCAGAGAGAGAGCCGGCAGATCAAGCCCGATCTCATCCGCTGATTCCTCCGCCAGTTTCATGTCTTTGATGTAGTGTTTTACAAAAAAGCCGGGATCAAAATCTCCGTTCAGTATCCTGGGGCCGTAATTTGAAAGGCTCCAGCTGCCTGCGGCTCCTCCCGATATCGCTTCAAGCACTTCTTTCTGGTCAAGACCGCATCCCTTTGCGAAAGCCAGCCCCTCGCACATTCCTGTCATAGTTCCCGCCAGTGTTATCTGGTTTACCAGTTTTGTGTACTGTCCGCACCCTGCCTTGCCCATGTGCCTTATGTTTGTTCCCATCAGCCTGAAGTAGGGGAGGGCGCGTTCGAAGTCATCCTTCTCTCCGCCGACAAGGATCGTCAGCTTTGCTTCCCTTGCTCCCCTGTCGCCTCCTGTTACAGGCGCATCAAGGACGGATATTCCTTTAGACCCGGCGGCCTCCCAGATCCTTCCTGCCAGTTTGGGGCTTGATGTTGTCATGTCAACAAGGAGGGAGCCTTTTGCTGCCGACTCGATAAGTCCGTTTTTGCCCAGGTAGATATCCTCTACATCTTTAGGATAGCCAACAATTGTGAAAACAATGCTGCATTTGGAGGCCAGTCCTGACGGTGAATCTTCCCAGACGGCTCCCATTTGGATTAGTTTTTCGGCTTTGCTTTTTGTTCTGTTGTATACGTGGACTTCATTTCCGCCGGATAGAAGATGTCCTGCCATACTGGAGCCCATTACCCCGGTACCGATAAAACCCAGAATGTTCCTGCCGCTCATTTGATCATCCTTTCTCTAAGCTGTTCTTTACTACGGTAAGTTCTCTCGGTGAATGGTTAAGTGCCTCTCCTGTGCCGTCCGGTCTTACTGCGACCAGATTCTCGATCCTTACCCCAAATTTGCCGGGCAGGTAAATGCCGGGCTCAACACTGAAAACATTTCCAGGCTCAAGGGGTCTGTCATTCCCCTCAATGATAAAGGGCGACTCGTGAACAGCCAGTCCTATGCCATGCCCGACCCTGTTGAAGAAAAAGTCTCCATATCCTGCATCGACTATGACCTTTCTTGCCGCCCTGTCTACATCCTGTCCTGTAGCTCCGGGTCTCACCGCTGCTTCTCCTGCCGCCTGCGCCATTCTGACAGTTTCGTAAACTTTTTTCTGTTCATCAGTCGGAGTACCTACGAAAAGTGTCCTGGTAGTATCTGAGCAATAGCCGTTGTGCCTTCCCCCGAGGTCAAGGATGATGACGTCATTTTTTTCGATCACCCTTTTATCTCCGGAGTAGTGGGGCATTGAGCCGTTTGGTCCGCTGGCGACTATCGGGCCGAAAGACATCTGGTAACATCCGGCCTCTTCAAAAAATTCAGGTATCTTCTTTATGATGTCCCTCTCTGTCATACCGGGCCTTATGAAGTCGATGAGCTTGTAAACGACCTGATCGACCATCCCGGATGCTTCTCTCATAAGATCAAGCTCTTCTTCATCTTTGTGTGAGCGAAGCGGGTCCAGCACTTTTAAACCGTTGCAAAGCTGGATATCCATTGAATCTCTTATTGCCAGCATATCAACGGCCCGCACTCCGTCGTTGAATGCTATCTTTTTGCCGACAAGCTCCAGTTTTTCGCAGCCCAGCCTGAACGCGTCTGTAAATCCTTCATGGTCGTTCCATTCTGCGTAGAAGGGAAAATCTCCGAAAGCATTTTGGATCTCTTCTTTGTAAAGCAGCGGAGTCATCGCAAAGCATGCGGCATCCTTCGAGACCATCAGTCCCCGGACCCTTTCGTCCGGATGGGTATCAAGGCCGCTTATATACTCCAGGTCAGTCGAAGGACCAAGGTATATGCCGTCGAAACCCCAGGATCTCAATTCATCCGCCAGTTTTTTCAACCTGTTTTCTCTGATCAAATTTATCCCTCCGAAATCTCATAAAATGGTTTGCTTTCCGGATCATTGAAAATCATTCAGAGCCTGACGAAGCTACTATCAGGGTCCGCTATTATCATACTACTTAGAGATACTATTATCTATAAGGTAAAGACCGGCCTGGCAGCAGGGACTTCCGGGCAAACAAGCAAAAAACGGCTGAACGGTAGAAAACCGGGAAAAGGGCTCCATGAGAGCCCTTGCGGCACAGAGGTGTGTTAGACACGGATCAGCCCGTATTGACTTATGGGCCTTGCGGGAATACCATTTATACTGTGCAGTATATCCGGTTCAGTTTTTTTGCAGGGGAACTGCAGCTGTTCTACCGGAGCTTTCTGATCAGAAAACTCCCATTCCCAAATATTACAGGAGGAGTACTTTATGAAGAAACATGCGGTCTGTTTTGCAGTTGCGCTGGTCCTGGCCCTTGTCTTCTGCGGTTCTGCCCTTGCTGCCGCGCCCTTCCACATCGGTGTAGCGACACTGACGGTCTCACAGGCAGAGGACACTTACCGGGGGGCTGAAAGGCTCATCAAAGAGTACGGTGACGCAGCCTCAGGCGGAATGATCCGCCACGTCACAATGCCTGACAATTTTATGTCTGAAATGGAGACCACCATCTCCCAGATAGTGGGACTTTCAGATGACCCGAAGGTCAAGGTCATAGTAGTCGATGACGCGATCCCGGGAACAACAGAAGCATTCCGCAGGGTCAAGGAAAAACGCCCTGACGTTCTCTGCTTCGCAGGTGAACCGCAGGAAGACCCGGCAGTAATTTCAAGCACAGCAGACTTTGCAATTGGCGTAGACAACATAATGCGTGGATACCTCATAATAAACACAGCAAAAAAAATGGGAGCAAAAACATTTGTACATATCTCATTCCCACGTCACATGAGCTATGAACTCCTTTCAAGACGGCGCGCAATAATGGAACAGGCCTGCAAAGACCTGGGTATGAAATTTGCATTTGAGAGCGCTCCGGACCCGACCAGCGATGTAGGTGTAGCGGGAGCCCAGCAGTTCATTCTTGAAAAGACACCGGCATGGGTGAACAAATACGGCAAAGACACGGCTTTTTTCTGCACAAACGATGCTCAGACGGAACCCCTGCTCAAGCAGGTCGCAAAGTACGGAGCGATATTTGTCGAGCCTGACCTTCCGTCACCGCTCATGGGCTATCCGGGAGCTTTCGGGATAGACCTTTCAAAAGAAGCAGGCAACTGGCCTGCAATAGTTAAAAAGGTCGAGGCCGCAGTCATCAAGGCAGGGGGCAAGGCCAGAATGGGAACATGGGCCTACTCTTACGGATGGAGCACCACCTGTGCGCTTGCCGAATACGGCAAGAGGATAGTTGAAGGCAAAGCGAAGCTTTACAACCTCAAAGACCTGTGGAAGTGCTATGACAAGTTCACCCCGGGTGCCGCGTGGAACGGGGCGCAGTACTTTGATGTAGCAAAGGGAGTTAAGAATAAGAAATTCACTCTTGTTTACCAGGATACTTATGTCTTTGGCAAGGGATACATGAAAGTTACAGGGGTAAAGGTCCCGGAGAAATATCTCACGATCAAGTAGGACGGAAATCAGGGATAATGGAATAGCAAAGACAAACAAGCCGGATATCGCCTTTTATGACAAAAGGCTTATCCGGTTTGTTTTATCGGTCCGAATACTTTGATAATATATGGAATTATAAGTGTATAATATTATTGTGTTGATGATGTGAGGTATTTATTGTCGGTTTTCTTTTGTATTGTTGTTGGAATTTAATTTTTCTGTTATATATATAAGCAAATGTTTATTTAGTATTAAGAAAAAGAGGTGAAGCGGATGTCCGAAGGAGTGCCTCTCCTAAAAATGGAGAATATCGGCAAGGAGTACTTCGGAAACAGAGTTCTCGCTGACGTCAGTTTTTCGCTGATGCCGGGCGAAATACTCGGACTTGTAGGTGAAAACGGTGCAGGAAAGTCCACACTGATGAATATTCTCTTCGGAATGTCTGTCATTGAGGAGACAGGCGGGTACGAAGGCAGAATAATCATCGACGGGGAAGAAAAAATATTCAAAGACCCATTCGACGCACTTGAAGCGGGTATAGGAATGGTCCACCAGGAATTCTCGCTGATTCCGGGCTTTACTGCCACGGAGAATATCCTTCTCAACAGAGAATCCATGAAATACAACCCGCTGGTCGAGGTGTTCGGGGACAGGTTCAAGACCCTTGACAGAACCGACATGAACAACAGGGCAGTCAAGGCAATTGATACCTTGGGGGTCACTTTGGCTCCCGATACGCTGATAAGCGAAATGCCTGTCGGCCACAAACAGTTTACAGAGATAGCCCGTGAGATCGACAGAAAGAAAACAAAACTTCTGGTTTTGGACGAACCTACGGCTGTACTTGCGGAATCCGAGGCCCAGGTGCTCATTGAGGCATTAAAAAAACTGGCCTGCCAGGGCATAGCGATCATATTCATATCCCACAGGCTCCAGGAGATCATTGACCTGTGTGACAAACTTGTAGTCCTCAGGGACGGCAGGGTCATCCAGGAGGCAAAAACAGGAGAGACAAACGTAAGACAGATAGCCAGCTGGATGGTAGGAAGACAGATCTCAGGAGTAGCAGATGCGGCTGAAGAAAAAGAGAGAAAGTTTGGAGAAGTAATCCTGAAAACCCAAAACCTCTGGGTAGACATGCCGGGAGAGACAGTAAGGGATGTTTCCATAGAAGTTCGCCAAGGTGAGATATTTGGTCTTGGGGGACTTGCCGGACAGGGCAAGGTTGGCATTTCCAACGGAATAATGGGTCTTTATGTTTCCGGGGGAAAGGTCTTTGTAAAGGGTAAAGAAATAAAGCTCAACGATCCAAACTCCTCCCTGATGGAGGGAATGGCATTCGTCTCTGAAGACAGGCGCGGAGTGGGACTACTCCTTGAAGAGGGAATAGACTGGAACATCACCTTCACAGCCATGCAGGTGCAGGAGAAGTATATCTCACATCTGCTCGGCGGGCTGGTCAAGTGGCGCGATGACAAAGCTGTCACAAAGTGTACTGAAGACTACATCAAAGCCCTCGAGATCCGCTGCACAGGGCCCAAACAGAGAGCTGTTGAGCTTTCCGGAGGCAACCAACAAAAGGTATGCCTTGCAAAAGCTTTTGCCGTGGCACCTGAGATACTCTTTGTCTCAGAACCGACGAGGGGAATAGATGTAGGAGCAAAAAAACTGGTTCTCGACACTCTTCGCAGAGTCAACGAAGAGACGGGAACGACAATAATAATGACATCTTCTGAACTGGAAGAACTCAGGTCGATATGCGACAGGGTCGCGATAATCAACGAAGGAAGGCTTTCGGGCATATTGCCGGCGAAGTCCCCGGCGGAAGAGTTCGGACTTCTCATGCTCGGGCATGTTGTCGAAAGAAGCCCTGACGAAATATCGGCAGAGAGGTGCAGGTGATAAGGATGAAAGAAAAACTTCAGGCTTTTATTGAAAATGCTGGGTGGCCCCGAATAATAATCGGGCTCTTCCTCCTCTCACTCTTTATCGCGGCTCCCATGGTAGGAGTTCGTCTGGACGCTTCGCTTTCTGATACTCTTGTTCGCGTTGGAATGAACGGAGTGCTTGTACTTGCGATGGTCCCAATGGTCCAGTCAGGGTGCGGGCTCAACTTCGGCCTCCCACTCGGGATAATAGCCGGGCTCCTCGGAGCTGTAACATCTATCCAGATCGGGATAGAAGGAAGTATCGGATTTCTGCTGGCAATGGCGATAGCAGTTCCGCTGGCAGTAGTTTTTGGATGGATGTACGGCCAGCTTCTAAACAGGGTCAAGGGTGATGAGATGATGATCGCTACATACGTGGGATTCTCATCTGTTGCTTTGATGTGCATGGCCTGGCTTCTCCTCCCTTACACCAGCCCGACGATGATCTGGGGCTACGGCGGTTCGGGGCTCAGAACTACGATAAGCGTTGAAGGCTTCTGGTTCAACGCGCTCAGCAAACACCTCAACATAAGGATAGGGGAATTCTTCTATCTGCCCATAGGGATGTATATTTTCTTTGCGCTCATGATATTCCTCGTATGGGGATTTTTCCGTACAAAGACTGGGACTGCGGTGACAGCAGTAGGTTCAAACCCTGAGTTTGCAAGGGCTTCCGGCATTGACGTAGACAAAATGCGCACCATCTCAGTAATACTCTCAACAGTACTGGGTGCCGTCGGAATACTTGTATACGAACAGAGCTTCGGATTCGTCCAGCTCTACATGGGTCCCTTTTATATGGCCTTCCCTGCTGTAGCAGCGATATTGCTCGGTGGCGCATCGGTAAACAAGGCCTCCATGGTCAACGTGGTCGTAGGCACTTTCCTCTTCCAGGGAATACTTACAATGACACCCTCCGTAATAAACAGTGTAATGCAGACTGACATGTCTGAAGTTATCAGGATCATAGTCAGTAACGGAATGATCCTCTACGCCCTTACCAGGAAAGTGATGGTGAAGAGATAATGGCGGACAAAAATAAAGGCTCATTCAACATCAAAAATATCCTGGCCAATAATGCCGTCCCCATAATCTTTATCGGCCTTTCCGTCATAGCGATACCGATCTCAGGCTTCTCTGCCAACTATCTCATACAGGAGATGCTTACAAGGCTGGCAAGAAACTCATTCCTTGTTCTTTCTCTTCTGATCCCGATACTTGCGGGGATGGGACTCAACTTTGGTATGGTCCTGGGAGCGATGGCAGGGCAGATAGGGCTCATCTTCGTAACAGACTGGGCAGTGACAGGTGTTTACGGAATGATGCTTGCCGGGCTGATAGGAACCCCCATTGCAATAATCCTGGGCTATATATGCGGAGCGGTCCTCAACAGGGCCAAAGGCAGGGAAATGGTCACATCATACATCCTGGGATTCTTCATCAACGGCGTCTATCAGCTGATAGTGCTCTACACTATGGGACGTCTCATCCCGATCAGCAACCCGCAGCTGGTCCTTTCCAGAGGATACGGCATCAGGAACGCGATAAACCTCACAGGAGTAAGGCATGTTCTCGACAACCTCATCCCTGTAAGCATCTCAGGCATAGACATCCCCCTTGCGACATTCATACTCATAGGCCTTTTCTGTATCCTGATAATCTGGTTCAGAAAGACAAAGCTGGGGCAGGACATGAGGGCTCTCGGACAGGATATGAAAGTTGCCGAGGAAGCAGGTATCCCCGTTGAACGGACAAGGATAATAGCGATACTCATATCTACGATCCTTGCATGTTACGGACAGATAATATTCCTTCAGAATATCGGTACCATGAACACATACAACAGCCATGAACAGGCGGGGATGTTCGCCATAGCTGCGATCCTCATCGGGGGAGCCTCTGTAAGCAGAGCGACTATAACGAACGTATTCGTCGGAGTTGTCCTTTTCCACCTGATGTTTGTCGTCTCCCCCATGGCAGGCAAGGAGCTTATCGGACAGGCACAGCTTGGTGAATACTTCAGGGTTTTCGTCTCCTACGGCATAATAGCCCTTGCACTTGTCCTCCACGCCTGGAGAAGGATGAGAGCCAAGGCAGAGGCACGCAGAAGCCTGAGGGGGGAGGATTAGACCATGAACAACGGATCTGTCAATAAAAAGAGACTGGTGATAAGGCTGGTCCTTTTATCTCTCCTGATCGTTATTGGTTTTTTCCTCTATTATTACGGCAAGGAACACGAGATCCTTCTGGACAACAAAACAGTTGAGATCAACGGAAAAAGTTACGAAGCTGCGGAGTTTGTCAGGATAACCATAAACGGGGATGCCGGGAAAGCAATAGAGCTCTATGCTAAAGAGCGAGACGTGGTGAAGGTCACCGGCCCCAACCATACGATCAAAGTAGAAATAGTTGATGAGGATTCAGACAAAGTCATCAAAACGGAGGAAAGAGACTTCAATTTCGGAAAGACTTCCTCCTTGATGATATCCATCCCCGCAGTTGCAGAAAAAGCGCCGGATGTCTATCTGCCCCTGCCCGGATCAATGGTTCAGGCTCCTGCTCCTGAAACGGAACCGGAAGCTGCGACAGAGACGACAGGAGAAATTGAGCCGCCCGCTCTATCTGACTGATATCCTATCGGACAAGAGATAATTAGACATAAAAATACCGCCCCTATCACTGGGCGGTATTATTATTATCTTCCAAAGATTTATTATTGATGTGAACGTTTAGATGGGGATAGGTCATTACGAGGCCGTTCTTCTTGAACAATGCATCCATGCCATTGTGAATATCCCAGTATGCGTCCCAGTATACACTGTTGTCCGCCCACGCCCTGACCACGTATTCGATGGAACTCTCCTTGTATTTGCTTACCGCGACGAAAGGCGCAGGTTCATTGTCAATGTTGGGGTTAGAGGATACATATTCCAACAGTACTTCACGCACCTTATCGGGTGGACAGTCGTAGGAGACTGTAAAATTAAGGTTGAATCTCCGTTTTTCTTCCGTGCTGTAATTTGTTATCTTTCCGTTTGACACTTCACTGTTGGGCATATATATCAGGATATTTTCGAAAGAGAGTATTTTTGTATGGACAAAACCGATCTCTTTGATAAAACCTCCCACTCCGCCCACTTCGACGTAATCCCCAACCTTGAAGGGTTTTATGAAAAGCAGCATGAGCCCTGACAGGACATTGGACAGCAGTCCCTGTACAGACAGGGAGACAGCCAATCCTGCAACGCTCAGTACCGCCACCAGCGATGTGACCTGGATCCCCAGCGCACTTGCAACCATCATAAAGAGGATAAAATAGAGCACAAGCTTGACAGAGCCTGAGAGGAACCTATGGAGCGTTACATCAATATTTGATTTTCCCAGCCTGTTATTTAAAAAAGAAAGCAGCATCCTTATGACAAAAAGCCCGACCAACAGGTAAAGTATCGCGGGAAGTATAGAAGTCAGAGTGAATTTTTCAAGAAGCAGTTTAAAAGAATCAAAATCAACAGGCATGAAGTAAATCATCCTTCCAGAAAATAGTTATTTTAATTAATTTTACCATAACACTGAAGAGCAAAGCGCTTTTCCTGCCACAAGAAGCGTCCGGAGGGCTGGCGGGGTAACGTCCGCCGGGAAGTGCGGCTTGAAGATACCGCCCTGGCAAGCGATAGGCAAGCAGCTTTTACATTGTGAAGCTGCGACAAAAATATGTCGCGTGAAACAATGGTGAAGCGGTAGTGAAGCAGTTGTAAGGGCGGTCAAACGATCGTTGGGGCAGGGCCAGGATCGGAGAATTTGCAGCCTCTGGCTGCGGAGAATTCGCGAAGTTCATCGCTGGAGAATTTACTCGCTTCGCATCGCGGAGAATTGCGACCAAAGGCCGCGGAGGTTCAAAATCACTTTCTTTTCCAGAACTGGGCTCACTCTCCGTCGTTCCCGAATGGGTCCATCGGGAATCCAGTGTCTCTAGATTTTGTCTATGACTGGCTTTATGGGGCCTAAACAAAAGCCTCTATTCCGGTATCTCAAAGCGCATTTGAAATGGTTCGAGCACTATGGTTAATTTAAAAAAATTTTCCTGACGGAAAACGGTGCTTTCCCGACAACCGCATACCGGAATGACGATGGTGAATGAGTCCGCGACCGCTTAGCCATTGCTCAGCTATATTTTTAAAACCATTGCTTCCCAACTGCTTCCCGGCGATGGAATCGCCACTTCTCGCGGCATTATCACGCCGCACTTCTCCGTCCCCTATGTCGGCATTCTGCCGGTTGTTGAGGGGCACGATTGACCCTACAATGACATCATTTAAAGACCCATTGCTACTTACAGGTTTTTCGACAGGGGCGGTAAATATGAACAAAGATAATTATGATGACCGTTGGCATTCTATAGATACGGAGGAAGCCCTTAAGCTTCAGGGGGTCTCTGAGAAGGGGCTTACTTCGGCTCAGGCAAAAGAACGCCTTGCCGAGAAAGGTCCGAACTCGCTGGATGTCGAGGAGGGGGCGGGGCCTTTTATGATGCTGATCAGTCAGGTCAACAACCCGCTGATCTACCTGCTGGCCGGTGCCGCTGCCCTCTCTCTCTTTGTAGGCCATGCCATAGATGCGGCTGTCATTGCCGGTGTCATAGTCCTCAACACATTGCTTGGATTTTTCCAGGAGTGGAGGGCGGAAGGGGCGATTGACGCGCTTCGCCGAATGACATCTCCACATGCAAGGGTGATCAGAGACGGAAACACTAAGGAGATCGATGCTTCTGATGTGGTGCCCGGAGACATCCTGATCCTTGAGACAGGCAACAGGGTAGCCGCAACTGCAAGGGTCACATGGTCTGAGGAGCTCGAGGTCGATGAATCCGCTCTCACGGGCGAATCCCTGCCGGTCGGCAAGTCCACGGATACTCTGGAACAGGATATCCCTCTGGCTGATCAGAAAAATATCGTACACATGTCCACCAGCGTGACCGGCGGCCGAGGGCGGGCCCTGGTAGTGGCAACCGGAATGAATACCCAGATAGGCAGGATAGCGGCTGAGGTCAGGACCACAGGCAGGGAAGACACACCTCTGCAAAAGAAAATGAACAGGCTCAGCATGGTCCTTGGCATCGGCAGCATCGCATTTGCTGCGGTCGTCTTTGGGCTGGGGCTGCTTCGCGGATATGAGATCCTGGATATGCTGATGTTCTCCGTGGCACTCGCTGTCTCTGCCATCCCTGAGGGACTTCCCGCCGTTATCAGCGTTACACTGGCCCTGGGTGTACAGCGCATGGCCGGCAAGAACGCCATCATCCGCCGCATGGCTGCCGTAGAGACCCTTGGTTCCACCACCGTAATATGCACGGACAAGACCGGGACAATTACAAAGAATCAAATGACGGTCCGGAATATCTGGGCCGGAGGCGTTACATACAAAGTAAGCGGCGAGGGCTATGCCCCTGAGGGTGAGATCAGGTCCGCAGATGGCGAAAAAGATATGTCGGGTGATCTTACCAGGCTGTTGGAAATCGGACTTTACTGCAACAATGCCGCACTGAAGGAAAAAGACGGACAATGGTACGTAGAAGGAAATCCAAGCGACGGTGCTCTGGTTGTGGCAGCAAAAAAGGCTGGACTGGAAAGACTCCCGGAGAGGGCTGAACGACTCTCCGAAATACCTCTCTCCAGCAGCACCAAATACATGGCTACACTCAATAGGACTGATAACGGCAATGCGCACGCGGTTCTCGTTAAAGGCGCCCCTGAACGTATCATGGAATTCTGTTCCCATGTTTTTATAAACGGAGAAGCTGCAGAACTGGATGACAAACGCCGCAGCGAGATAGTAGAACGCAGCGAGCAGATGGCATCTGAGGCTCTCCGTGTACTCGCCGGAGCCTATCGGGAAATCTCAGGTATCGAAGGAAAGCTGGAACGGTCTGAAGCCGAAGGAAGCCTGATACTGGCAGGATTGTGGGGAATGATGGACCCGCCCCGGGAAGAAAGCATTGAGGCCGTGAAAAAAGCAAAGGGCGCGGGGATCCGGCCTGTGATGATAACAGGTGATCACGCCGTAACAGCCCTTGCCATAGCAAAGGCGGTCGGCATTTCCGACAGCGATGAGGCAGTAACAGGCAGGGAAATTGATGGTATGGAAAAACATGAGCTTGCACGGGCAGCGCTCGAACGAGGCGTCTTTGCCCGGGTAACACCGGCTCACAAACTGAAGATCATGGAATCACTAAAGGAAGCGGGACACATAGTTGCAATGACAGGCGACGGAGTTAACGATGCCCCTGCCCTGAAGGGTGCCGACATCGGCGTTGCCATGGGAATAACGGGAACCGAAGTGGCCAAAGAGGCTGCAGACATGATCCTGGTGGATGACAACTTCGCCACGATCGTGCAAGCTGTGGAAGAGGGCCGGGTCATCTACAACAACCTGCAGCGTGTGGTCTACTTTCTCCTGGCAACTAACCTCGGAGAGATCCTCACCCTGGTGGCGGCCCTGGTCATAGGACTCGACCTGCCGCTTACGGCGGTAATGGTGCTGTGGGTCAATCTGGTGACAGACGGGACCTGTACAGTACCTTTGGGTATGGAACCGGGACATGCCGACATCCTGAAACAGCCTCCGAGGGACCCAAAAGAGTTCATCATCGACCGTGTCGCTGTTATGAGAATAGTCATTCTGACACCCATCATGGCCGTGGGCACGATAGGCCTCTTCTGGTATTCAAATGAGACCGGAGGCCTCAGCTACGCACGGACCATAGCCTTTACGACCCTGGCTGCGTTTCAGTGGTTCCAGGCTTTCAATGCCCGTTCCTCCACGAAGTCGATCTTTTCCGTGGGTCCCTTCTCCAACCACTGGGTCCTTCTCGGAGTCGGCAGCGCAATAATTATGCAGATAGCAGCAGTCCAGAGTCCTCTGGGACATATGCTTTTCAAAACTGTAAGCCTTTCACTGAGAGACTGGATGATGATCTTTCTGGTTGCCTCCACGATATGGATTGCCGATGAGCTCCTAAAAATTGCAAGGAATTGGGATTTATAGCAGCGCTAACTTAGCAAAGCTTGCGGAGCCTTCCTTCGACGTATGTTTAATACTTTGGCGAAGTGCGGCATGATGATGCCGCGGGAAGTGGCGATTTCATCGCCGCGAAGCAGTGGGGAAGCTGTTGTTAAGATCTCTAAGGACCAACTGATTTGCAATCGATTCCCTACTGACTCCCGTCGGATGTTTTTCCGGCAGATCCTGCGTCGTTATCACTTGCTCTAAATCCCAATTCCATACAATGTATTAAAACAACAAAAGCACGCCATCTGCCCCAATTCCCAGGTATTTATGGTATGGCAGGAAGTGCGGCATCTTGATGCTGCACTTCCCGGCGGATGCACTCTCCGCCTGCCCTTATTTACTTGCGGCGCCTGGATAGCAGCATCAGCGCCGGCAATGCCAGGAGCATGGCCATCACGGGGAAGCCTGCGGAACATCCTCCGCTTCCTGCAGACGGGACCACCTCATGTGCATATCCGAGTGCCGGGACGGCAAGGGTCTTGCCGTCGTCGAACGTCACAGTAAGGGAAGTCGTTCCAGGATTGTGGGCTACGTAGACCTTGTCTCCGTTGCTGTTGATAAAGCTTGCCGCTGAGGTGTGGTCTGCGTCGTTGTCCGCATGGATCGCCGTACCGTGCGAAAGGTGGGAGTCTATCCACCAGAAGACGGCAGCGCGTGACGAATCCTGTAGGATGAGCGTATCGTAGTTCGGAGCAGGGATCTCCCACTGCATCTTCCATTTGTCGAGAGGAATGCCTCCCGCTGCATCCGGCGTGATAAGAGCCTTTGCATCCGCCGTGTAAGACTTCGTGAGGGACTTCATCATAAGCAGTTTGTCCTTATCCGACGGAGACGGGGGATCCTGTCCCGCTCCCAGCTTTGGCCAGTCAGTCTCGATGTACCCCTTAACGTCCTGTTCAGCGAGCGCGCCTTCGTTCACGCCGAGATAGAGCGACGATCCGGTCAGCGGCAGCCACTGTATGCCGTGCTTAAGTAGAGGCGGATTTCCAAAGTCCGTCTGGAAGGTCATTTCGTTCTGGTTTATCTGCGAGACCATAGAAGGGACATAGGTCATAGGGACATTGTCGCTTTTTGCCGCGAATTGACGGAAACTCAGGAAGGGGCGGAAGGCATCGTTTGTAGTGTAGCCGAACCAGTAGAGCTCGGCCGAGCGGACTTCCGATGCGAACATGTATGCGGCCCATTTTTCAAGTTCTGCGTTGGAGGAGTCGGCAGGATAGTTCAGCTGCGCCCACAGAAGAAGCGCCGCCCAGGCCTGGATGGCTTCGGATGTAGATTCCTGCTGGCCGCCCTGGTTGCCGCGCGATGTGCCGCTTGCCCAGGAATGCCCCGCGTAGGGGCTGAAATGCCGCAGGAAGGGGAAGTCGGGATCCGAGCCTTTTCCGGTACGGTCCGTGTTTGCGATATCTTTGATCAGAAGCTTTATCATCGGCGCATAGTCTGCAGCCCATCCCAGATTATCCGGATCCGACTGATGGGTCTTCTCCCAGCGCGCGATTTCTGCAGCTGTCTTGACGAAGTATCCGAAGTGGAAGTGGTGGTCGTTGAGCAGGCTGTCTGCAGCGAAGCCGTCTTCGCATGAGGGGATCATTGATCCCCAGCGAGTATCGTAATAGAACGCATGCTGCGCCGCGTTTTTCAGGGATGTTTTGCCGTCCTGAATGGCTCGCAGGCGATATCCCATCGTTTCAGCTGCCCTTTTGTATATGGACTTCGTTGTGCTGTCCACCGATGAAACGCCGGCAGAAGTCTGTCCCACCATCTCCGCGACCGGAAGGAGCATAGCAAGCCTGTGCATCTCCTGCGCTCCGAAGTAGCTTCCCTGCGAAAGGAAGTTGGGGTCCTGAGTATCAAGAGCCTGCTGCAGCAGCGATGCCATACGGTCTGCCTTAGCTTTGTCAGGTTTGTCTATCACGGCAGGAAGGCAGGGCGGGACATCGTATGTGTTGGTGAACGAATTCCCTGCCGCAAGAAGCATACGTCCTTTCAGTGAGGGCCAGTACCAGCCTTTCGTCCACGAGGACGAAGCTGTAGGGGACATGGAGCTATCGAGTATTTTTACGGACTGATCCAGATACTGGTGGGGATACATGGCGAAGAGCGTTCCGTCGCCGGAAGGGGACTCTCCTGCCAGAGGGCTTGTTGTGTAATTAAACTGAACGGTCACAGAACTTCCCGATAATACCGGAGCGACCCGTGTGTCCGTAACTTCAAGGAAGGCCCGGGAGGCGAACTCAGCCAACAGTTTACGCACGTCTTCTTCAGTGGGTTCATCGTATATCGTCTTGCCCCAAGGGCAGGGAAGAACGGCAACAGCATAGTGCTTTCCTGCCGAGCAGACGGCCGTGTTGAGTACCCTTGAGTCATCCTTCTGGGCCTTGTCGAGCGTCCATGTTGAACCGGCGGGACCGAACACAGCGTAGACGGTGTAGGTGCTGTAATCTTTGCTTTCAGAGCTGTCCGGTATCTTTGCCTTTCCAAACGGGACCTGATTGACAACGGCGAATGCAGCAGACGGAATTTGCTGGCCGTTTGCCATGCCTGAGTTGACCTGGAATGAGCTTCCGACAAGAGGAACCACCTTGCCGATGTTCCATGACTGGAACGTGACCTGAGGTGCTCCGTTTGCTAGCTTAACAAGAAGGAAGGGCCATCCGTTCCCAGCCGTTACTTTCATCGTCTCTGCAGGGGAAGTCATTGAAAAGTTTACGAACCAGTCGCTCCATCCAGTCACACTTACAGCAGTGTAGGCAGCCTGGTTCCATCCTGAAAGCGTTGAGCCCAGGTACATATCCTGGTCGAAGAAGGTGTTGAAGTAGGGAGATATCCCCTTGCTGTCAGTTCCCACAACTTCCTGCATGAATCCGGCGCCGGCAGTAAGAACGTTGTTCTTCATCCCTGCGCGCTGGCTGTCTGGAACATTGAGTGATACGGCAAGTCCGCCCTTCTGCGGCTGAAAGACAAGCGGTTCGCTGAAGAGCTCCCATGACAGGCCGTGCCGCTGTGTTTTCATTTCCGCGGGCCTGTCCGGCAGATCGTTCGGGTCGACCCACGCAAGCGGTGTCCACCAGTCAGAGGTCGGGACCTTGCGTTTCTCGGCCGCTGATGCGTCGACGTTCGGCCCGACTGCCGGCAGAGTCATTTTTACCGGACCTCCATCGGGTCTGGTCCCATCGGCAGGTTTTGTTACGGCGTAGCTTCCCGCACCTCCGGGAGAAACCCAGTCAGCGGAGTAAGCCGGAAGTGTTAAAAGGAAAAGCATAACAAAGAACATCGGGATCAAATTGTTGCGGAATCGGAACTTCACTTGATTCAAGGAATTTCCCTCCCCTATTTGGGATTATCTGATAATAATTTGATGTAATAAACTGATAATAGATCATTGTAAGTCTATTTTGGATCAGCGTCTAGATGTTGGAGAAGAGGTTGATAGATGATGGCGACCGCTTGGTAAACGATAGTTAGGAACGGGGGAAGTGCGGCATGAGGATGCCGCGCTATGAATAATGTGAACATGATTTGACATTTGCAAAAAACTGATGATACTTTAAAGCCTGAAATACATCCTAATATCGTTGTTGATTTTTTAATTTTATAAATGTTCAGTCATGATGGACGGTGGATCTGCATCACGTCAGGCTTGAAGCAGTTGTGTGAAAGAACGGATCTGAAGTGTCATATTTCGGGAACAGAAAAGGGGGATACGACGATGAGAAATGACGGTGAGGAGATCGCCGCGCTGACAAAGGCGCAAGGGGACCGGGCCGGGACAGAGGTGCCGAAATGGTACAAGGGATTCATATTCAAAGACGAAAGCCTCGTGTTCGAGCTGATCAGGGTGATGGCCAAGACTGTTGAACATGGTGCTGACATCGGGGAATCGCTCGCTGCCGCAGTCCGTATCAAGCAAAAGGAAGGTGACAGGCAGCAGCTTCTGGACGCATGGTATCATGAATGGAAGGCGTTGGCGGAGCGTATTGAGAAGACGGCTGAAGAATGCCTGTCCAAGGGACACAAAGTCAGTGCCGGGGAGGCCTATCTTCGGGCCTCTGAATACTATCGATCCGCCGATTTCTATCTCCATGACCGGCCGGACGATCCCGCTGTCCTTTATCTGTGGAACAAAATGGAGTACTGCTTTGAAGAGGCACGAAAGCTCACACACCCTTTCCTGGAAGCAGTCCGGATCCCTTATGAAGGCACGGTTCTTCCCGGTTATTTTTGTCCGGCTGTTTCAAAGAGAGGGCGCGCTCCCACCATCATAATGCACCAGGGGTTCGACGGTACGATACAAGAGCTCTATCTCGGCTATTGTAAGGATGCTGCCCGCAGAGGGTATAACTGCCTTATGTTCGAGGGACCGGGTCAGGGCAGCGTGATAAGAAAACAAGGGCTTCCCTTCAGGCATGACTGGGAAAAGGCAGTTACGCCGGTCGTTGATTATCTGCTTAAGAGAGAGGATGTCGATCCGAAGAGGATAGCTCTTTATGGCATGAGCATGGGCGGCTATCTCGCGCCGAGGGCGGCGGCCTATGAACACAGGATCGCGGCCCTGATCGCCAATTCCGGGATCTTTGACAATTGGGCCAACACTTATGAGAGGCTGGGCATGAAGCGTGATGAGCTGATCAGATACGTGCAGGATAAACCCGACGAGGTCAACGCAAAATCCTGGCAAGTCGCTGAAACTGACATTACGACCTTCTGGGGGCTGACAAACGGACTATGGACCTTCGGGGCAAAAACGCCGGCGGAGCTCCACCTGAAGCAGTCCAGGTACACTCTGGCTGAATGTGGCCATCTGATCTCCTGCCATACACTCATCGTTGATTCCGATGCCGAACAATTCTTCGGCGGACAGCCAAGAAAGCTCTATGACGCACTCACCTGTCCGAAAAGCTACCTCGTGTTCAAAAGCGGTGAAGGCAGCGAGCTCCACTGTCAGGCCGGAGGGAACTTAATGGGGAATCAGCGGATCTATGACTGGCTTGATGAGGTTTTTGAGGACATCTGATAATAAGAAGCAGGTACGGCCTGCCACAGCCCGGAATTGTCAAATTAATTATTTGGCAGGAAGATCCTTTTTCTTGCGGGATTCCAGCTGTTTTGTGCTTTCTGGCGGAGTTGGCAAGTTTTCTGGCATTTCATTTCCAAATTCGGCAATAGTCTTACGAATTTTTTTGCCAATTTCAAAATGCGTTTTATTGGCATCAGTTTTATTCTCTATATTGTCACGTCTGAGTCGCTCTGAAGAGATTTTCGGCAAGCTCTTTGCTTACCATGTGGTCAAGAATATCCTTGCCAGGCGGAGGCAGTTTCCGCATGCGTTTATCATAAGTTCTTATCCTGCTTTCTTTAAAACAGGCTTAATTTTGATGGCCATTGCAACAGCGACAATTATAAACAGCAAAGCGTAAACAGTAAGAGAGATAGTATACCCGCTGTAACTGGAAATCACTGACAAAGCAGGCGGTCCAAAGAACATGCCTATGCCCCAGAACAGATAGTAGGCTCCCGAAATTGTCCCCTTGAAGGATTCGTCAACGGTTTCGTTCAGAAAGATCATGGAAGCAAGATAAAAAACACCCAGCCCCAGACTGGCGATCGTAAGCATAAAAAGTATTCCGATAAAATCAAGAAAAGGAGTAATGGCTAATCCAAGAGAAGCAAGCATCAATCCGAAAACCATGAAGATATTCGGTCCGAACCGGTCAGATAATTTACCTGTAATAACTTGTGAAATGCTGATTGCTACATAAAACAGCGAAAAAAATACGCCTATATATGTAGCATCGAATCCCTTTTCCTGAAGCAGATAAGCAGGCATGGTTGTGAGAAAGATGCCATACCCGGTTCCATACAGTGTAATTCCCAAAAGAGCAAGAAAAACATTGCTGTCTTTAGTCAGATTCAAAATACCGGAGATATTAAACGAACCAGCAAGCTTCTTTGCATCGCTTTGCATCGCGGAGAATGTGGTCTTAAATCATTAATTCTCCGCCGGGGGTATTCCGGTAAGCCGTTTCTTCCGTCGTCCTCGAATGCCCATACAATTGTGAAACTGCGACAAAAACCTGTCGCGTTAAGCCGTTGTGAAGCAATAGTGAAACGGTTGTTAAAACTTGAGACCCATTCTCTATCTGGAGTGCTTTCCGACATCGGGAATTCAGTTCCACCGCCCCTTATCGTCGTCCCCGAATGCTTCAATCGGGAACCAGCGTCTCTGAACCTTCTCTATTACTAGCTTTTCGAACCAAACCAACCGCTCGCTTGCCCGGGTGGACTCCCCGACCGCATTCCCGACCCAGTTGGGATAGGATCAGTATCTATGCTCATAACAGGATCATTCTTTTTCGATTTTATCTTTGATCTCTTTGACAAGCCTATACACTGTTGTACACGGACACATCTCTGATGGTTTACTGTTGCATTTTTCATTTTGTTCCTTGTACTTGCTGCCCGCATATTTAATTGCTTCTTTTTCATCTCCGTATTGACAGAGCTTTGAATATATCCTTGCATCGGATTTATCGTATTCTTTGCCTGTTACCCGATGATACTTTTGTGCAAAACCATTGCAGCAAGCCACTGAATTATCATATCCCGGCATTTTCCCCAAATACGTACTGAACCATATTTCAATGCATGGGTTTGACCAACCGGCTTTTATACCATTTTGTTCTGCATCTTTAATTATCTGATCAAAATTCTTGACCCTGTCTCTGTCGAAAATGATCCACGGTTCTCTGTACTGAGGCTGCAGTGAAGCAGTTTCTATTGCTTCGCTGACAAGTTTTTCTGTTTTCGTCTCGCTTACTTTAATAACAAGTTTTCCCCGTAATCCTTCAGGGATAGATTCTCTTAAACCATTCATATAGTTTTTCTCTGTTTCTTTAGTGTCTGTTACTACAAGGTAATAACCTAACTCGGGGACTCGGCGTTTTGATAACTGCTCTCGTGTCTTTCGTTTTCCATTTCTTTCAGCCATGGTCATTATCCCTTAAACATATCGAAATGCTGCATGGTGGGAATAGCCCCGTATTTTCCCAGAAGGTAGTTCTTCTCGTAGTTTTCGTCTTTCCTTATTTTTGTGCCGTCTTCATCGATAAAATCTGCTAAGGAGTAAAGTGTAGAAATGCCCGTATCCGCCTTTTCAGTGAACCAGACCTCATCACGTCTCAGCATTTTGCTGCCCAGCTGCCATGGTTCATGAGATGTAAAAATCAGCTGGGCATGTTTTGGGTTGATTTCCTGATCGAGAAAAGCTATGACAAAAGTACGAACAAGCAACGGATGAAGTCTTGCATTCAGTTCATCAACCAAGAGAACTCCACCGCTTTTGAGCACTTTTTGCAGTAAAGGATACAGCGCAAACATTTTAAGCGTGCCTGCTGATTCCAGTTTCAATGGGATCCTGGCGGTCTCGTCAGTACCTATCATTCTGTGAACGGCATCAATTTTAACCTTCATGGATTTATTTTCCTCATCTTTTTCAATCGTTTCGATCTCAAATGCAATGATCGAAGGATCGAATTTTGAGAAATACTTTACAACGTTTTGCTGGACATCCTTGTTTTCAACAAAATCTCCGGGAAGCTTTTCTGATAAAAAAAAGTTTTCTGAAGGTTTTCCAAAGTCAGCAAAGTCATTATTTAGAAACCAGTCACGAATAAATTTAAGTTTGTCGATCTTTAATTTTGCTCCGAGTGAAACTATAAGCGTTTCCTTTTCAAGAGCAATTTCGAGGTTTTCCTTACTTTTAGCAGGAATGCCGGGCAGATCCAGTTTTTTCCCTTTTCTGTAAAATATTCTTTTGTATTCGCCGCGCGATGACTTAGATTTCCAATTGAGCCATTCTTCATTTACTCCGTTTTGGTCCACGGTAAAGCCGTAATTATATGATTTTTCCCCGGTTTCTTCTGAAGAAATAAAATATACTTCAAAAGATGATCCAGCATCTTTGGTTTTTTGATCAAGCAGAAATGGTGAGGGCTTGAAGAATTCAGGCGCACCCTCTTTGTCGGATCTTTCTCCCCCGAAGCGGAAGGAGGTAACAACATATCTCGACATGTACCTGAATGCTTCCAATACATTTGATTTGCCACTCGCATTAGCACCAAAAATGACAGCAACAGGCAGGACTTTTTCCTTTCCAACTTTTATTACGTGGTTATTATATTCAGAAATTTTAGTGGCGGTCATATCTAATGACGTATTTTCTTTGAAGGACTTGAAGTTCTTAAAATTGAATTGTAAAAGCATTTATGACCCCTCCCTCATACTGCCTAGAACTCAATTATACTCATTATGTAACAAATAGCAACACTCAAATGAGAAAAAGTCTCATTTGAGTGTTGCTATTTTCGAAAATTATCGTAGTTAAATGAGATTGCCACTTCTCGCATCGAGTATGGAGACGCACTTTTCCATGTCATTCAAGCTCTCATTATCCATGGCGGGAACGCCATAATTCTCCGCGATGCGAAGCGATGCAAATTCCCCGTCGCACGCAGACGCGAAAATTCCCAGCGGATGCACTCTCCGCCAGCATTTACAACTGCTTCACTATCGCTTCACCACTGCTTCACGCGACATGTTTTGTCGCAGTTTCACAATTGTGTAAAGCCGCTTGCCTATTCTTGCCAATTGCCAGGCCGGATGAACCTCCCGGCCCGCCTTTATCCTCGATCAATATCCCCTTGCGCCTTTGCCTTTGTATTCTCTCAACAGGAGGCTGAGGGATTTTTCTGTTGGATCGTATCTGCATTCATAAGATTCCCTGTAAACCCGGATGAGTTTTTTCAGGCGGAAATTCATGTCGTCGATATCGAATGCTTCCAGATCAAGACTGTCAGAGTCAAGCCACTCGCAAGCCTCTTCGTACTCTTTGCCCTTGCCTTTCTTGAGGACCTTCGCAAGATTTTCAAGTCCTCCGACTCCGCCGACATCTTCTACAATGCCAAAGCCTTCACCTTTGAGCACGCGGGGCAGTATTGCCAGAGAGATCTCCTGTTTTTCACATTTTTCAAGGGTCAGATCAATTTCCCAGCCGTCACCGTAGTCATATTCGAATGAGGCCTTCCAACCGGGGCAATGAGTCACATTGCCCAGCTTTATCTTATCGGCCTCAAACAAGCGCTCATCATCCGGAGTAAACATATCTTCGCTCGGCAGTTCGTAACGGACGTTATTCAAGAATTCATCCATCGAAATTTTTTCTACATATGAGTTAAATTTTTCTTCATCAGGGTAAACCGCCCGGAGATAAGTAAGGAAATTTTCTTTTGCATTTTCTCTGAAGCAAAATAAATGGCTTGCCTGCATTTCAAACATCAACATGATGGCGTATCCAAGTTCCGCCATTGTCTTTTCACCGTTGATCTCAAAGCGCCGCCAAATCTTTGGCTTGAAATCCCTGAGTTCTGCATAGAAGCTATAAACATAGTGTTGTGACATGACATCAAACCTCCAATCAGAGTTCAGCTGCCCAAATATATATCCGATAGAGCAATTATTGTTGTAATTGACGAAACCGTCAAACGGTTCGAGCTCAATTGAGAAGTGCGGTTTGAAGATACCGCGAGAAATGGCGATCATATCGCCGAGAAGAGCCGCTACAGCCGGCGAAAAGCAGAACCTGAGGATTTCGCCTCTCTCCGTCATTCCCGTGTGCAGTTGGTGTAACTACCAGCCGATTTGCGCAACGCGTCACTCGTTGCTTCTCTGTCCGTGAGCCGGGATCCATGGGTTTGGATTTTTGCATTAGAATCGCTATGATCTCAATTTTAACATTATACCTATTTTTCATGCGTACTCATTATTTATGTTTGACATACTCCAAAAAGGAGTATAAAATATACTTATCCCGACAGAGCGGAGGGGGACACCATTAATAAAAAGGAAATCGTCAAAATTTTAAAAAAGGCCGGTTGGATAGAAACTGATCTGGGTAACGGA
This sequence comes from Synergistetes bacterium HGW-Synergistetes-1, assembly GCA_002839185.1. Classification (NCBI taxonomy): domain Bacteria; kingdom Thermotogati; phylum Synergistota; species Synergistetes bacterium HGW-Synergistetes-1. The sequence continues at coordinate 66,100 of PGXO01000006.1, forward strand.
AGCCACATAGTTTTTATCCATCCTGTAACTAAAGGAAGAACTGTAGTCCCCAGCAACAAAGGCAAAGACATTCCTAAAGGAACATTGGCGGCAATAAGACGCCAGACCGGAATAGACGAGATCCGCTAAGAAAGGAGTGTTTTCACATGAATAAAAAAGACCTTGCTATTTACCCTGCAATTTTTGAATATGCTGAAGACGGTATAACGATCACTTTTCCGGACCTTCCGGGATGTATCTCATGCGCAGGATCTCAGGAGGAAGCCATTTATATGGCGAAAGACGTTCTCGGTGTTTTCATCACGGCCTGCGAATCTCTCGGAGACACCATCCCTGTTCCGTCAAAAGGGACCGATATCAAAACGGAGCCCGGTCAGTCAGTTTTTATGATCGACGTCTGGCTTCCCATTTACAGGGAAGAAAAACGGTCAGGCAGCGTCAAGAAAAATGTAACAATACCGGTATGGCTGAATTCACTGGCTGAAAAACAAAAACTCAATTTTTCACAGATCCTTCAGGCAGGTATAAAAGCTTCGCTGGGCATCCAGGACAGATAAAGCAGATTTAAACGACAGAGCAAAGACAAAAGCAGGCGAGGAGCATATCCGCCTGCCTTTGTTGTCGATCAATATCTCAGATACCTAATGGCAAAACCGGTAATATTTATTACCGGATAAAGGTGAAACCGGAAATAATTATGACCGGGGAATTGACCCATAAGTCTTGAAGACTGAATTCTCCGGCGGATGCACTCTCCGCCAGCATTTACAACTGCACTATCGCTTCACCACAGCTTCACGCGACATGTTTTGTCGCAGTTTCACAATTGTCAATGCCGCTCGCCCATGCTTGACATTCCCATTAATATTTATAGTTTGATGTCAATTCGTGTAATAACCAAATAATATTATTGAGTTATTGTTGACTCAACATAATTATGGGCTATACTAGTATTAAATAAGCCCTGTGGTTTTCCACAGCCCCCCGGTCGGTCACGGCTCTGAAAAGAGTGCGGACGCGGGGTTTTTTTTAGGGGTGATCATTTTGAGAAAGTCTGCATTCTTTATTGATGGCTTCAATCTTTATCATTCTCTGGATAACACAAGACTTTATCATAAGTACAAATGGCTTAACCTCTGGAAGCTCTCAGAATTACTGCTTCTGTCCAACGAAGAATTACAGGATGTTTATTACTTCAGCGCCTACACTGATTGGAATGACAGCAGGAAACTGCGCCATCAAAATTATGTTTTGCTCAATAAAAATTGTGGATGTAAAGTGATACTTGGAAAGTTCATGAAAAAAGATCGAACGAGTATGGTTGAATGTAATACCCCCTGTAAAACAGAAGTCCAGCGATATTGCCGTAAAAAATATATTGCTCATGAGGAAAAAATGACCGATGTTAATATTGCAGTAAATATTGTAAAAGCTGCAGCGCTTAAAACTTATGAAGCCATTTATCTACTTTCCGGCGACAACGATCTTATACCATCTTTGAAAACAGCTCTTGAAATATCCCCTGATATTAAGATAAGAGTGGTGTTGCCGATCAATGCAAAGGCAAAAAGTTTAATGTCTTTTTGTTCTGATCACTCATTGAGATATATACGAATTAAAGAAAGCCTTCTTTCTTCATCCCAGTTTCCGGATCCAGTCTTCATAAAGGATTTAAGATACGATAAACCCGAACACTGGAACTAGCCTTAATGTTATGGCTGTATTAGAAGTAGAATTATATTGAAGTATTACCTTATATCATGCCAAATGGTAAAAAATATCATTTAGTGCCTTTAAGACAAAATTAAGAAGAGGATAATATAGTGACCCAAAAATATATGAATCCCACATATGATGATCTGCTTCGTGAAAATGCTCTACTAAGAGCAGAAATAGATAAACTAAAAAGAAAATTAGGCATGACTTCTAAAGCGCTTTCATCTGATTTTTCAATATCTTCAACGATAGATACGGATCGCATTTCAATGGATATTCAGTCCCATCCACATATACACAAGCACAGCAGTCCCGATGAAAAAATTGAATTGTTTATGGAATTATTTTCAGGGCGCACTGATGTTTATGCTAAGAGATATGAAAACAAGCGTACCGGAAAATCCGGATATGTTCCTGCTTGTAACAACGAGTGGGTTAGAGGTATCTGTGAAAAACCCAAAATCAAATGTTCTAAATGTCCAAAACGTGACTTGCTCCCATTAACAAAAGCAGTCATTGACTGCCACTTAAGGGGAAAAGACCCACATGGCGAAGATGTTGTAGGTGTATATCCGATGCTTTCCGATGAGACGTGCCGATTCCTTGTCGCTGATTTTGATAATGATAACTGGCAGGACGATGTGACTGTTTTTGGGGATGTTTGCAACCAGCACGGTCTAAACGTTTATGTGGAGCGGTCCCGCTCCGGTAATGGTGCTCACATTTGGTTTTTCTTTGATAAACCAATATCCTGCACCTTGGCACGTCAGTTGGGCAGCGGATTGCTGACAGTTGCGATGGAGCAGCGGCATAACCTTAGCTTTGCGTCTTATGACCGTTTTCTGCCAAACCAGGACACGATGCCTAATGGTGGGTTTGGTAATCTTATTGCGTTACCGTTGCAGGGATTGGTTCGCAAAAAAGGATATAGTGAATTTGTTGATGAACAGTTTGATGCCTATCCTGATCAATGGGCGTATCTTGCCGGGGTACAAAAAATTCCTACTGAAATAGCTGAAGAAATGGCTTTAAAATTTAGCAGAAACAGCGAATTGGGGGTACTGGCCAACACAGAAACAGAGAAAAAGCCTTGGGAAAAGCAGCCTCCATTTCCGCCTCTGAATGCTGCTGATTTTTCTCCTCTAGTTGAATTAGTACGCGCTAATGGGATATATCTTCCAAAGAAAGGTTGTTCTGAGCGGGCGATGGGGAGGGTGAAACGTTTGTCGGCGTTCAAAAACCCTGATTTCTATAAATCGCAGTCTATGCATTTGCCCACATATAATAAACCACGTATTATTTGTACGGCCTGGGAAACAGAAGAATATATCTGCATTCCGCGTGGTTTAGAAACGAATCTTTTGAATTTGATAGAAGGAGCCGGTTCTACAGTTACAATCCAAACGCTGTCTGGATCAGGGCGTTCAATAAAAATCGATTTTGTCGGTGAACTGTATGCCGAACAGAAAATGGCTGCAGAGGCACTTCTTTCCCATCATAACGGTGTTCTGTCCGCCACAACCGCTTTTGGAAAAACAGTTACGGCCGCTTTTGTTATCGCTGCCCACAAAGTGAATACCCTGGTTTTGGTCCATACCCAGGCCCTTATGAACCAATGGAAAACTTCACTGGAGCGGTTTTTGCAGATCGATGAATCTCTGTCTGAACAGCAAAAATGTCGCGGAAGAAAAAAACAATTATCTAAGGTCGGTCTCTTAGGCGGCGGTAAAAATAACATAAGCGGAATTATCGATGTTGCCATCATAGGTTCTTTAATAGATAAAGGTGATGCTAAACCTCTTGTAAGAGACTACGGGATGGTCATTGTGGATGAATGCCATCATGTACCTGCAGCTCGATTTGAAACTGTTTTACGTGAGGTTACAGCCAAATACGTTTATGGTTTGAGCGCAACACCTATTCGTCAGGATGGACACCATCCGATTATTTTTCAGCAATGCGGACCTATCCGTTACCGTGTCGATGCTAAAGAACAATCATTGCTTCGTGGATTGTCCCATACTTTGATACCACGCCTGACAAGGTTTAGAAAGCCGGTTACAGAACCTGAGCCATGGCAAATAACGGATGTGTACTCCGTACTAACGGAAAATAAGACACGAAATGACATGATTCTTCAAGATATTGCCCATGTGCTTAAGGGAAAAGGTACACCCCTGATCTTAACGGAGCGTGTAGAACATGCCAAAATGTTAACAGTAGAATTGCAAAAGATTCTTCCTGATGTGCATGTGTTCTTTTTGACTGGAAAGGGGAGTGCGAAAGAAAAGCAATCTGTTTTGAACGATTTGCGTAATTTGCCTGCGAACGAACCTTTGGCAATTGTCGCAACGGGGAAATATGTTGGAGAAGGATTCGATATGCCTAGGCTTGATACACTTTTCGTTACAATGCCGATCGCATGGAAAGGTACTGTGTCCCAATATGCCGGACGTCTGAATAGGATTTATGAAGATAAGCAAGAAGTTGTGGTTTATGATTATGTTGATATTCACGTACCGGTTTTGGAAAGGATGTATTATAAGCGCCTTGCAGCGTATTCGGCACTGGGCTTTTCTGTTCGAGCATTTCCGTCAGAGCCTGATCCAAAAATCGGGACCATCTTCAATGAACAGAGTTTTCTCTCTGTATTGTCTAATGATATGGAGCAGGCAACGAAAGAAATCCTCATTTTTAGCCCTTATCTCAGCAAGGGACGTGTAAGCCAGATGAAGAGGTTATTCGTGACCTCCCTTCAACAGGGAGCAAATGTCGTGGTGTTTACGCGTTCGCCAGAATCATTTTCAAATGCGTCCAGGCAAAAAGTATTCGATATGATTGCTGATCTAAAGAACGGCAATGTAAAGGTGATTGTGAAAGAACGTATTCACCAGAAGTTTGCCATTATCGATCGTCGAATTGTTTGGTATGGCAGCATTAACCTACTTTCGTATGGGAGAAGCGAGGAAAGTATGATGCGGTTTGAAAACCGCGAAATCGCCGAGGAATTGCTAATGGAAGTGGAAAAAGATATTCTTTAGACTCGGTGGTTTTGTCAATGTTTATGTAATATAACATCCTTGCAGCAATTTTGTCATAATACTTCTTTGCTTTTGCTCTTACGTTCGTTTTGAACGAGAGAGCGAACGCAAAAAAATATGAGATGCTATTATGGACCCTAAACAGCTGTAGGATAACTATCCAGGGTAAACTATAAAACTCAACACCGAATATCCTAACCCATCTACTCTCAACGAATTCAATCTTAATCTGTATTTACAACCGCTCACTATCGCTTCACCACAGCTCGTCACGCGACCGTATTTGTCGCAGCTTCACAATTGTAAACGCCGCTTGCCTATGCTTGCCAATTGCTCGTCAGGCCGGATGACCCTCCCAGCCCGTGTGGAAGCAAAGAAGTATGCAATGAAGCAGGCGGAAAGAACGAAGAAAGCCATGACCAATTTGCAGAAGATAGTCCCCGGGATGAGCGACTACGAAGCCTGGACCGAGACCATGCAGAAATACTGCATCACCCCCTATCCTCCCGAGATCCCGAAAGCGGAGGAGGAGCAGGAAAAGAAGAAGATGACTAAGGAGAAGAAGGGATAGATCTGCATCCTCTAATAGTGTCAAATGTGTAGGTCTGACCCCAATTGTGTTAATTAATTCATAAAAATAGCATTAATTTATTTATGATGATATAATGACAATGTTTATGAATTAATAAGTGAGGGGTGATATTTGGGTGACTAAAGAATTGAATGTGCTTGGGTTGCCTCTGCAACTCGAAGAACTTGAGGTCAAAGACAAGTTGCCATTGGCCTTTATAGGAGATTATGACTTTTACAGAGGTAAACTCCTTAATAAAGAGTTTCTTGTATTTCACTTCAAAGGGGATTACCTGTCGATCCCGCGCCTTCAAAAACACTTTGAAATAATACCAAGGTTCTTAGGAGTAACGGACCATTGTGTTTTATGGCTTAATAAAGTCAGCTCTGCAAGAAGAGAACGTTTGATAGAGAACAGTATCCCATTTTTTGTTGATGAAAAGATGGTATTTCTTCCGTTCTTGGGTACTCAGCTTGAGAAGCGCCAGGATGCAGCACTTAAACCACTTGCAGATAAATTCACGACAGCAGAGCAGTGCGTCTTTTTATGGATCTTGCATAACAAAACTTCAGAGTGCCCTATCAGCCGGATCAGGAATGACTTAAAGCTTTCTCAGGCCACTGTGGCAAGGGCTATGTTGCTTTTGATGCAATACGGACTTCTGACTTTCAGTGGTAAAGGAACGAGAAAGAAGTATTTCAGAATTGAGGCAAAACAGTTTTGGGAAACAGGTAATAAATATTTGCAGTCTCCCGTGCAAAAAAGGCTTTTCATGGAAGATGTTACGCCGTTGCAAACAATTGAGACATTTACTGCCGGTGAAGATGCCCTGGCAAAAATGAGCATGCTTGAAATTCCCGAGCATCAATGTAAGGCAGTTTATAAAAAGTATTTCGACAAATTAATAGGGTCAGCTGTCTCATCTCCAGATATGCTTCGCTCTGAAAACTATGTGATAGTTGAGCTCTGGAACTACGATCCGGGCCTGTTTGCAAAGACATGTCCGGACAGCCCATCAAAGAGCGGAATTGTAGATATTTTCTCTCTTTATGCCTCTCTTGAAAATCTAATAGAAGATGTGCGTATCGAAAAAGAATTTGAAACGCTCATGGAGGACTTTTTCAATGGTTAAAGGAATCGAAGTATTTCGCAAACACTTTGCAGGGGACGAAGACAAGTATGTTCTGATAGGAGGAACAGCCTGCGATCTCTTGTTTCAAAAAAATGGCCTGCCGTTTCGTGCAACAAGGGATCTGGATATCATACTTGTTGCCGAAGCACTGACACCTGAGTTTGGAGTAAAATTCTGGGAGTTTATTAAGAACGGGAAATATATGATCCAGCAGCGAAGTGACGGAAACCCCATTTTTTACCGTTTCAGAAACCCGCAGGACAAGGCTTTTCCTGCAATGCTTGAACTTTTCTCCCGATCCTCCAAAACACTTGACCCTGTAAGTCCGGATTCCAATTTAACGAAGATACCGCTGGGGGATGAAATATCCAGTTTGTCAGCAATACTCCTGAACAATTCATATTATGCACTGTTGAAAGACGGCACCATTCAGATAGATGGTATATCTCTTCTGTCTGATGCATATCTTTTGTTATTCAAAGCAAAAGCATGGCTGGATCTCTCTGGCCGAAAGAAACTGGGAGGAAACGTAGACAGCCGAGATATAAAAAAACATAAAAATGATGTTTTTCGTTTGTCAGCGTTACTGTCTCCTACTTTGAAAGTTGATATTCACGGAGAGGTGAAAAATGATCTAGTTGAATTTATAAATGCATGCGAAGGAGATACCATCGATCCGAAGGCGCTGGGACTGTCAGGGCTTTCTCAATCAGACATTTTGCAACGCATCAAGATATTTTATGGTGTATGAACATATGTGGTGAATTTCCGACATGCCCGGTCGGGTAAATTGGATCTTAAATCATTAATTCTCCGCGATGCGAAGCGATGCAAATTCCCCGCAGCGAGAGCATTGCTGCAAATTCACCGCGACCTTTGGTCGCAAATTCCCCGATCCTGACCCTACAACCGCTCACTATCGCTTCACTACTGTATTTGTCGCAGCTTCACAATTGTAAATGCCGCTTGCCAACTGCTTGCCAGGCGGCATGTCCCCGCCGCCCCTTTGATTGAGCACTGGAGTATCTACTTTCCGAGGGTTTTGAAGAGGGCCGATCCTGAGGAAGCAAAGAAACTCGCAATGAAGTTGGCAAAAATAACGAAAAAAGAGATGACCAATTTGCAGAAGATAGTTCCGGGGATGAGCGACTACGAAGCCTGGACCGAGACCATTCAGACCTGCTGCATTACCCCATATCCGCCGGAGATCCCGAAAGCACCCAAGCAGTTGGAAAAGAAGAAAATAACGAAGAAGAAGTAGGGATATATATGCATCCGCCCATAGTGTCAATTGTGTAGGGCTGACCCTGACCCCAGAAGGTTTATTATGTCAAATGTGTACGTCTGACCCCAATTGCAGTTCTAGCCTCAGCCCCTTATGAAGACCTTCCGTTTTTTTTAAATGCTTCACGGATCGTCGCACAAGGAAGGAAAAGTTTGTTTTTTGTGTCATAGAAGTTGCAAAATCCATACTTGAGATAAAAAGGGATCGATCCTTCTTTTGAATCAACGACCATAGCCCACCATGGGATCTGACTATCGAGAGCCCTATTCATAGCGTCAAGCAGCAGAAGCTCGCCAATTCCTTTTTCACGAAACCTCAAATCAACAGCAAGCCTGCCGAGTAAAACGGCAGGTATATGTGGGTATTTAGGAAGTTTTTTTCGTATATGATCCGGAATATCTGAAAGATAGACCGAATACATGGACAGAGTATAAAATCCGGCAATATGATCTTTTCCGGGGCTAAGTGCTGTGAACAGAGCGCAGGCTCTTTTATCTATATCCTGAGGTGCCTGTCTTTTCAACCATGAGTTCAGATCATCTGCCCCACAGTCAAAACTGCCTCTCAATTCTTTTAGTTTTCCGGACCATGGTTCTATCTTATAGTCCAAATTGTCCCGTGCACTCATCACCTAGCTGTTTTTCCTTTGGACAAAGCGCTCGGCTGCCTCCCTAAGAGCATCTTTTGGCGCCTGAGGAGTTATCAGTGCTTGGGCAAACAGCACCTGATCCTTCGTGCTGAGCTCGAGGATCGCATTATCCCTTAGGACACTTTTCGCTGCAGACAAGGCAGAAGAGATAACAAAATCACTTAAACTGAGATTCTCCAGCTTAGCTGCCTCCAAGATAAGGTCCTTTACATCCCCTGGTACCCTCGCCTCGATCCGGTCCTTTTTACTTGTTCTGTTTTTAATACATGTCTCCATGGCTTGTTCCCCCAAATATTATTGTATTGCATGCACTATGCATCTTCAAATTGTACGGCAAATAACCGTACAAGTCAATCTTTTGGGATCTCTTCATTATCAGGGATAGATTTCCGAATAGTGTTGGTCTGATTCTAGATCCTCGATATTCGATACGTAAAGGCCCGGCCAAGTTTTAGCACCCTTTATAACTGCTCTAATAAACAAAAGCCCAAACCGTATTTTCCAAGGGTTAGCTAAATATGTCAAATGTGTAGGTCTGACCCCATTTAGACCCCCTGATAGTTTAAGAAGAGACGTTCTTCGTAAAATATGGTGCCTTTTCAGTTGACCCACCCTTGATAAGCAATTAATGATGTGATACGGTTTTACAAGAATATTCTAAATTGTCAAATAGCTTTCTAAAAATAGACTAAACAAAAGGGAGGTGAAGAAATGACAAAATATAGATGCACAGTCTGTGATTATATTTATGACCCCGCTGTGGGAGACGATACACAGGGGATAGATCCGGGAACCGCATTTGAGAACATACCAGACACTTGGAGATGCCCCGTCTGTGGTGTCCCGAAAAGCGATTTTGTTAAAGAAGACTAAACAACAGGGAGAGGAGGGAGAGATAAAAATGCAGGATTTTTCTATTTTGATAGGAGGCAGTGCCGGTTCCGGTGTTGATAAATCTGCGATGGTATTGGGAGATCTCCTCAATCAAAACGGATATCGTGTCTATATCTACCACGATTATCCATCGCTGATCCGGGGAGGGCATACCTTTTCCATAATAAGGGCTGCACAAACAAAGATAACTGCCCATCGAAACAGAATAGATTTTCTTTTAGGCCTGAACAAAGAGACTCTTGATATGCATAAAACGCGCCTGGGCGACAGCGGCAAAGTCATATGCGATTCTGAAATCCTCAAAGAGGCCGCTCTCCCTCAGCAAATCCGAACGTTAGCGATACCAACCGTAAAACTTGTCAAAGAAGAGAATGCTCCTGAGATCATGCGCAACACTTGTTTGATCGGTGCCTTCGCAAAGGCAGTCGGCATAAAAATAGAGCTGTTGGAAAAGGTCCTCAGGGAAAATTTCACAAAAGGTATAGATACAAACATAAGGATTGCTAAAAAAGGTTATGAAGCGTCAGAGCTTATGGAGAGCATTCAGCCTCCGGTCCAGGATATATTGCCGTTTATCTCCGGGAGTCAGGCTATGGGGCTGGGTCTCATTAAAGGTGGATTAGAGGTTTATGTGAGTTATCCCATGACCCCTACTACAGCACTTTTACATTTTCTTGCCGAACAGGCAAGCGAATTCTCCTTAAAAGTAGTCCATCCTGAAAATGAACTCAGCGTGATCTTAATGGCTCTCGGCTTTGCCTATGCAGGACGAAAGACGGCGGTCGGCACGTCCGGGGGCGGCTTTTGCCTGATGACGGAAAGTCTGAGCCTCTCTGCTATGAGCGAAGTGCCGACAGTTATTGTTTTAGGTCAGAGACCGGGACCCAGCACCGGCCTGCCGACTTATTCCTGTCAGAGTGATCTGCATTTTGCCTTATATGCGGGGCAGGGAGAGTTTGTGCGATTTGTTGTGGCTCCGGGAGATCTGGAGGAAGCCTATTACTGGTCCGCTTCTGCATTGTATCTGGCCTGGAAATACCAGATCCCGTCAATAATTCTTACGGATAAGGATCTCAATGAGGGTATTAGTAATTTTGATGTTAATGATACCGGAGATATAAAAGAAAACGATCCATACCTCTGGGACGGCACGACCGGTTATCGGCGTTACGAGGACACCAAAACAGGAGTTTCGGCATTGGCCTTTGTCCCCAATGAGAATGCCGTTATCAAAGTGAGTGGTTATGAACATGATGAGTCCGGCATAACAACCGAAAATGCCGATGTCACGAAAAAAATGCAGGACAAAAGGCTGCGCAAGGAAAAATATTTAGCCGAGGAATTGAAGAGTTTTCCGACAGTAAAAACTTACGGAGATGAGAAGCAGACAACGGCACTGCTCTGCTGGGGTTCCACAAAGGGCATCTGCGTGGAGATCGCGCAAAAACTGGGACTAAAAGTGATACAGCCCATCGTGCTTTCGCCCTTTCCTGAACATGCCTTCAGAGAGGCGATCAGAGGAATTAAAAAGCTGATCGCAGTGGAAAATAATGCGACCGGACAATTAGTACGGCTGATCAGGGCTCATGGGATAGACGTAGACGACACGATCTTGAAGTATGACGGACGGCCGTTCACTTTGGACGAACTGGAAAAAATGGTGAAGGAGAAGATAGCATGAGTCAGAGCAATCTGGATACATCGACCCCAAACACCTGGTGTCCGGGGTGCGGTAATTTCGCGATCTTGAATGGGATCAAAAAAGTCTTGAATGAATTGGGTGAAGAGGGCAGCCCTCCTGAGAAATTTGTTCTTCTCTCTGGGATAGGCTGCCATGGCAAGATTGTGGATTATGTGAATGTCAATAGTTTCTATTCTATTCACGGCAGATGCATACCCATTGCCGAGGGAATCAAAATGGCCAACTCCGGATTGAAGGTCATTTGCTTCGCCGGTGACGGCGATGCCTATGGAGAAGGGCTTGAACATTTGATCTTTGCAGCTAAAAGAAATATTGATATCACAGTCATTATCCACAATAACCGCCTTTACAGCCTGACCGCTTTTCAATACAGTCCCACATCGCAGCTGGGATTCAAGGGGGGCTCTACCCCTAATGGCAGCATGGAATCTCCCTTAAATCCTCTGGAACTTATGCTGGCAAGCCAAGCGACTTATCTGGCACGGGGCACCTCTCAGGGAATGAACCTTCTAACGCGTTTGTTTAGAGAGGCGATCATGCATAAAGGATTCGCATTGGTCGATGTGCTGCAGGTGTGTGTGACCTTTAACAATCTTTATGAATACTATGCCAAGCGAGTTTACGAACTAGAAAACCATGATCCCGGCGATTTCCAGGCTGCGTTTAATGCGATTCGGGAATGGGACTATAATTCCGATTCACGTATCCCACTGGGAGTTTTCTACAAGAAGGAAGCTCCAACCTTTGATGAGAAATTGATATCATCTCCAGTGGATCTTAAAAGCAGAGAGGGAAAAATAAGGCAATTTCTGAATAAACGCATGTAATGTCTGATAGTAAGTGTCCGCAAGGTCTCAATAAAACAGACAGACATAGCCATGATCATCGCTGATCAGTTCAAAGAAACTCTCAAAGGAGACAGGACTATGAAAATTGAAATTCCTCATTCATTAATATTAGAACATGAAGAGCTTCATGCGGAACTTGTTGAAGCAACAAAGGCAGGAGGGGCAACCGGAGAAGCTGCGAAGGGTGTGGCGAAAGTATTACATTCTCATTTTTTAAAAGAAGAAGAATATGCGATGCCTCCCCTTGGCTTATTGTCAGTATTAACGACGGGACAAGTCACTCCGGAAATGGGAGAAGTCCTGACAATGACCGACAGGTTGAAGGCCGAACTTCCTGAGATGCTTGAAGAGCACGCAGCGATCGTTGCAGCCCTCAAGATCCTCACAGAGGCTTCGATAAAAGAAAATAAGATGGATTATGCGCGCTTCGCCGAAAAATTGACTTTGCACGCCAAAACGGAAGAAGAGGTGCTGTATCCGGCTTCCCTGTTGATTGGCGCATACATTAAAATTATGCTTTAACGGGAGCAGGACTTTTGACAAAGCCATCTTGTTTTTTATAATGCAATAGACCCGTGTACGTCCTCTACCAGGGAATTGAACCCTGGATAAGTCAGACGGGTCTTTTTATATTTGGTGTGAAAATTTTATTGCTTTTTTCTTTTACTGCTGGTCAAACATTGACCAAACAGATGACAGTCAGCTATAAAAGGATTTGGAAACTGCTTATCGACCGTGATATGAAAAAGAAGGATCTGCAGGCTGCTGCAGAAGGAGGGAAGCAAATACATGGATAACAAAAAAAAATCAATTAACACTCCGGTTCCTTCCGAAACCGAAACAAAACATGAACATCATCAAATGAAACATGATATTTCTGCTCAGAAACCAACAGATCACATAGCGATGGATCATTCAAAAATGGACCACACGAAGATGGACCACACAAAAATGGACCATGGTGCCATGGATCACAGTACGCAAGGAGGACATGGCGGCCACGCCGGACATCATGAAGGGATGATCGCCGATTTTAAAAGGCGCTTCTGGGTAGTATTGATGTTGAGCATTCCGATAGTGATACTGTCTTCGATGATACAGATGCTGTTTGGATATCACCTGGAATTCCGAGGATCCAAGATCATCTTATTTGTTCTGTCCAGCATCGTTTTTTTCTATGGAGGCGTTCCTTTTCTTAAGGGGGCACTTGAAGAAATTAAAACCAGGAAGCTTGGAATGATGATGCTGATAACATTGGCAATCGTCACGGCCTACGTCTATAGTACGCTGACCACCTTTATCCTGGTGGGATCAGAATTCTACTTTGAGCTATCAACGTTGATACTGATCATGCTGCTGGGTCATTGGATCGAAATGAAATCCCAGATGGGAGCATCCAAAGCCTTGGAAGAGTTGGTCAAACTGATGCCGGAAACAGCCCACAGGCTGGATGAACATGGCAATATTACTGAAGTCAGCATAAAGGAGCTGGTTCCCGGAGACCGCATAATGGTTAAATCCGGTGAAAAGGTGCCGACGGATGCACGGGTTGTGGAAGGTTTCTCCAGTCTAAATGAATCAATGCTGACCGGGGAATCTGTCCCTGTTGAAAAAACTGTGGGCATGCAGGTCATCGGCGGGTCAGTCAATGGCAATGGTGTTCTCACCGTTGAGGTTGAGCGGCTTGGGGATGAAACCTATCTTGCTCAGGTGATCAAGACGGTTCAGGACGCACAGGCTCAGAAGTCCAAAACACAGGGGTTGGCAGAGAGAGCTGCGGGCTGGCTGTTCTACATTGCAGTTGCAGCAGGTATCATAACATTCGTCTATTGGTTTTCAACGGGAAACGTTGCCTTTGCACTTGAACGGATGGTAACGGTCCTGGTCATTGCTTGTCCGCATGCCCTGGGGCTGGCAGTACCGCTGGTCAATGCGGTATCTACATCCATTGCAGCCAGAAACGGCTTATTGATCCGTAACCGCAGTCAATTTGAAGAAGCCAGAAACACCAACCGGGTCGTATTTGATAAGACAGGTACTCTGACCATGGGCGAGTTCGGGATCACCGAAATTGTTACTCAGCCAGGAATTTCTGAAGAGGCTCTGCTAAGGATTGCCGGATCACTGGAAAGCCAATCCGACCATCCTATTGCAGTGGGTATCGTCAAGGGGGCAGCAGCCAAGGGCTTCAAGCCTGAAAAAGTAACCAATTTTGAAAACCTGACCGGAGCTGGCCTAAGTGCCGACCTCGATGAAAAAACCTACTATATCATTAGTCCCGGTGAAGTAAAAAAACGAAATATCGCCTTTAACGAGGATATGTTTGATAAATTGGCATCTCAGGGAAAAACAGTTGTATTCGTACTGGATGGGGATAAACTGCTTGGAATGATCGCTGTTGCAGATATCATCAGGGAATCTTCAAAGAGCATCATTTCCAAGCTTAAGAAATTGGGAATCGAATCCATCATGATGACCGGAGACAATCAGAAGGTGGCCGACTATGTGGGAGGAGAACTGGGACTTTCCAAGGTATTTGCTCAGGTCCTTCCAGATCAAAAATCGAAAAAGATTCAGGAGCTTCAGAAGGGCAATATGAAGGTTGCGATGGTAGGAGACGGTATCAACGATGCTCCGGCGCTGGCCACAGCTGACCTTGGCATTGCCATCGGAGCCGGAACCGACGTAGCCATGGAAACTGCCGATGTTATTCTGGTGAACAGTGACCCCAAGGATGTATTGAACATCATCAAGCTTTCCAAAGCAACTTATCGTAAAACCATCGAGAACCTGATCTGGGCTGCCGGATATAACATCATCGCGATTCCATTGGCCGCAGGTATTCTGGTAAGCCGGGGCTTTGTCATTACACCGGCTATAGGAGCTGCCGTTATGTCTCTCAGTACGATCATTTGTGCAGTCAATGCCAGATTGCTAAAGATCGATTAGATCCATTATGTCAGTTGCACAGGAAAAATTTCATCATAATCACAGAATGAAAGAAGATGTTTATCTTAACGAAGCGATCAGTATCGGAAACGAGCCACAGCGGAGACCTTTGCTGATGAATCTATCCGACTAAATAAAAGTGACGGAGTGAAGTTTAAAAAGCCCCACTACCGGCAGTAAGCAGTGGGGCTTTTCTATGCTTTGAGTTATACAGTTTGAAGTTATAGCTCTCTGCCGCAATCCGAAATGTTATGCCTTGCCAGCAACTGTTTCCAATTTGGAAAGAGTTGCGCCTCTTTTCAGGATCGTGATTATTTTAGGTACTCGACATCATAAGACCGGCGTAAATCTTTTGGTGACTGTTTATGTAAGCCTGGCTTGCTTTTTCAATGACTTTTTTGAAGTTGCGGTTGTTGATATATTCAAGTGCATTGTATTAATCGCAATTGCTCCAGAATCCAACTCCGTCATAAAAACGTATATACCACAATTAGCACTTGATCCCGAGTGTGTTCTGAGTTCCGAGATCTAATACCTTTGCTTCAATTCCTTTTCCTCTAAGTTGCGAATGTGCAGGTAAACTGTATTCTTGGATATGTTTAAGATTTGAGAAATTTTTAATACAGAATCTTTAATATTGAATATCCCTTTTTGATAAAGATTGTTAATGATTTCTTTGTTTTTATTTGCAGCAGAAATTTTGGGATTCGGTAAAACTTTATTTCTGGCTTCTTCTAGCGCAGTAGAAATTAAGTTGTCAACATTATCAGTGAAATTTTCCATGATTTGGGTCGAGTTATCAGAAGTTGGCATGAAGGCAGACAGCATTTTTGCAAATGATATTTCCGTATGGAAGTTGATGCACAAAAGTCCGATGATCCTGTCGTTCTCCCCAACAATGGGTATCGTTGTAGATTTAAGTGTCACACCAGCTTTGTCTTTAGTGAAGTAACATAAGGATTTTATCTCTTTTGATTCCGCAATCTTTGAAAGCATAGAAAGAGCCAGGTCTGTTATTGGAGCACCTTCTTCTCTTCCGGTGTAATGACCGTTAATTATCTTAATTACTGACCTATCCAAATTTTGCAGACTGTGGAGGATGATTTCATACCCTTCTCCCATGTATTCTGCCATGCCATCTATCATAATTTTGTATGATTCGAGGATCTGCTTGTCAGTAGCTGTCAACGAGATGTACTTCGGACTCATTTACATCCCTCCCATTATTGTTAGATTTTATCATAATCACTCCCATAACGACAATAAAAAAATACATTGACTAAAAAATATTTCAGTGATAATATCCAGATAACATTAAATTAGGTGGTGGGTATAGTGAAAGAAATTGTATCGACAGAAAAGGCTCCAGCTGCTGTTGGCCCATATTCTCAGGCAATAATTACCGATGACAGGATAATTTTTACTTCAGGACAGATACCTCTCGACCCAAAGACCGGTAATGTTGTGGGAAGCGACATAGCGACCCAATCTGCACAGGTTCTCAAGAATCTTGAAGCAGTTCTAGAAGAAGCAGGGTTTCAAATGAAAGATGTTGTCAAAACAACAGTTTTCATTACAGATATGGCCCAATTTGCTGTTGTCAACGAAGTTTATGCTAATTTTTTTGTGGCAGGAGCTCCTGCACGTTCATGCGTTGAAGTCTCAAAACTTCCTAAAGGCTGTTTGGTCGAAATTGAGGCGATAGCAGTTAAGGAATAATTGGAGGTCAGAATTATGCTCTTTTCAGAAATTACTAAAGTAAAGCTTATTGAAGAGCCCACAGCTCTCGAAACAATGGAGAGGCTGCAGAAACACTTAGGTTGCGCTTCGGTGTATGTGAAACGCGATGACTGTATGACGCTGGGAATGGGCGGTAACAAAGTTCGAAGCCTCGAATACTGGATGGGAGAGGCTCAGCGAATCAATGCCGATGTGATAGTAGTTGCCGGAGCGCCGGTTTCGAATCAGTGCAGACTTGCAGCTGCCGCTGCTGCAAAACTAGGGATCAAGTGTCTGGTTTTGCATAGCTCTGAACCGGGAGCAAAAATTGAGGGAAACTTATTGCTAAATTACCTTCTTGGCGCAGAGGTTCGATTTATTGGCGCTGTTGATGAAGTCCGCAGAAAAGAGATAGCTCTTGAAGAAATTTTTAAATTAAAGGCAGCGGGCCATACTCCTTATTTGATAGGAGATCCAATTGTTGGAGCAATGGGCTACCTTTCTTGTGCATTAGAACTGCATGAACAAGCCAAATTGAAAAACGCAGGTATAAAGCATGTGTTTCTCCCTGGATCAATGGGAACAACCGAAGCAGGTTTTATCTTGGGAAATAAAATGCTCGGATACCCGTTCGAGATCCATTTGATAAGTGTGGAATATTCAATATCAGAGCTTGGTAACAGAATAGAAGAAATATGCACTAATACCTCAAAACATTGGGGTTTTAATTTCAACCCCCTTTCCTGGAATAAAAATGTCCACATCTATGACCAGTATCTTGGCGGGGGATATGACATTCCCACGGAGAAATCATTGGAAGCGATATCATTAGCCGCCTCTTTAGAAGGATTTTTTCTTGAAAACACTTATACAAGCAAAACATTTGCCGGCATGGTTGATTTATTACAAAACGACAAGACTATAAAAGATGAAGTATCTTGTTTCATCCATACTGGGGGGCTGCCCACTCTATTTGCATTAGGTGATGAAATCAATAAAAAACTTATTAGCAATTAACATTCTGAACACTTTAAGAACAAGAAGGAGGAATTGATATGGTTGCTCTAATCAAATTATTACCGATAGTTGCGCTTGTGGCTATGCTTCTCAGGGGGATGGACATACTTATAGCATCTCCAATAGCGACAGTATTTGCTGGTCTTCTTGCTGTAGCTCTTGATCGAAAAAAAGTAAATGAGGTTATTGATGCGGCAATTGAGAATGCCAAGGGATTAATGCTCATCTTTTTTCTGTTAATGGTCGCATACGCAATGGGTGAAGTCTTTATGGCAACCGGAGTAGGGGCTTCAATCATTGGTTTATCAATGAAATTGGGGATTACTGGCAAGTCTGTTGCAACTGTTGCCCTTATATTGACCGCGGTCCTTTCCACAGCCACGGGAACATCCTGGGGAACGTTTGCTGCCTGTGTGCCGGTTTTTCTATGGCTGAGTCATATCACAGGAGGAAGTCCGGTATTGACAGTTGCAGCAATTGCGGGCGGATCCTGTTTCGGTGACAACATCGGTTTGATTTCCGATACAACAGTTCTAAGCTCAGGAATCCAAAATGTTGAGGTCATGGATAGGGTTCGTCATCAGGGTGTTTGGTCCTTGATCTGTCTGGTAGTTTCTGCAGTACTGTTCTATCTGGTGTCTGCATCAATGGGGCTTGAAAGCACTGCTTCTGATGCAACGAAAGCTGTAGCTGCAATCCCTGCTGAAATATGGGAAACGCTCAAAGTAAAGAGGCCGTCGGCAATCGCATTGTTGAACCAGGTTCAATCAGGAGTCCCAATATATATGGTAATTCCTCTTGTTTTGGTGTTAGGGATGGCTGTATATGGTGTTTCTACAATGCCCTGCCTAATTATAGGGTTATTTTCAGCACTGGTTTTTGGACTTATCGCAGGCACAATAGAGTCGATCTCATCTTATCTTGACTTAGTGCTAAAAGGGTTTGCCGATGCCGGTTCGTGGTCTGTTGCGATGTCAATGTGGACCGGTGCATTTGGTGGAATAATGAAATTGATGAATGCATTTGATCCTATCGCGAAGTTTGTTCTTTCAACTGCAAGAAATGTACGTACCCTAATATTCAACAACGGTATCCTCTGTCTGATAACTAACGCAGCGCTCGGAGATTGCACCGGACAAATCGTTACCGTTGGGCCTGTAATCAAGGAAATTGTTGAAGAGAATGTTGTCGGAAGCGAAAAAGATCTCTATACTCTGCGTCTTAGAAATGCGACAATGTCTGATGCGTTCGGAGTTCTAGGGTCGCAGTTGATTCCCTGGCACGGATATATGATCTTCTACACAGGTTTGGCGATGGCGGTCTATCCATTATATGAATTTACTCCGATGGGTATCATTGCTCATAACTATCTCTCAATAATAGCTGTTTTTTCAATGTTGTTCCTTACTATAACCGGGTTTGACCGGTTTATACCAATGTTCAAACTGCCTTCTGAACCTGATGTCCAGCTAAAGAAGAACATCAAACCTGCTAATTAATTTTAATTTTCAACGTATAACATAAAGAATAGGTTCGGTCTGGTTTTGCGGAAATTAAACAGTTCTGCAATGATCAGATCGAACCGCTTAATTGTCACAATCTGCACATCTGACAAATAAAACAGCCCTTCTAAGAATACCTTAAATTCACTCACAGACTATCATTTACGTTAGCACAAACTTCCTTTGCCAACTAATCCCCAACATTTATTCAAAATACCTGTTTAATTAGTTGCTATCTTGTGGATACTTATGGACATTGGTGATAATATCTAAATGCACATTTGGATCGTTATGTGCAATGCTTCGATAGGTCTTACTTTCAATTTAGAATATTAATATTCATAATTCATAGAGAAAATAAAGGTCCAGGTCTCCTGATAAATTTATTGGCACCAAACTTTAATGCTGCTTGTTTCAAGACCGTTAAAGAGGAGGAACCAATGAAAAAACTGACAGAGGAAGACATAAAAAATAGATATATAACCCCTGCGATCGAAAAAGCAGGATGGACCAAAGAACAGGTCTTTATGGAGTACTTTTTTACAAACGGTCAGGTTTTGGTCAGGGGGAACAAGGTCAAGAGAGGCAAACGCAAGAAAGCTGACTATCTGCTTACCCACAAAGACGGACATCGACCCCTCGCGATAGTTGAAGCCAAAGATGCGGATCACTCTGTCGGAGAGGGAATCCAGCAGGCAATGGAATATGCAGAGACCTTAAATATTCCTTTTGCATATTCTTCCAATGGCTGCGGTTTTATAGAACATGACTACTTTACAGGAGCAGAGGCTGAGCTTCCTATCGATCAATTTCCTTCCGAAAATGAATTATGGGCCCGTTACCTAACCGGAAAGGGATTTGATCAAAAACAGGAAAGAATGATCGAAGAGCCGGACCATTTCGATGTCTTTTCTCAGAAAAAACCCCGTTACTATCAGCGGATAGCAATAGACAAAACTATTGAGGCCATCGCAAAAGGCCAACATAGGATCCTTCTTGTTATGGCAACGGGAACCGGAAAAACTTTCACTGCATTTCAAATCATCTGGAAACTGCTGAAAACTAAAACAGTCAGGCGGGTATTGTACCTTGCGGATCGCAACATCCTTATCGACCAGACAATGCAGCAGGATTTCAGTCCCTTAGAAAAAATCATGACTAAGATACATGACAGGACCCTCGACAGTTCGTATGAGGTATATATGAGCCTGTACCACCAATTGTCCGGAGACAACGGCAGCGAACCATTCAGGGAATTCCAGCCTGAGTTCTTCGATCTCATAATTGTTGACGAGTGTCATCGGGGAAGTGCCAAGGAAGAATCACAGTGGAGGAGGATCCTGGACTATTTCAGCTCAGCCATCCACATAGGAATGACTGCCACTCCCAAAGAAACCAAGTATGTCAGCAACATTACATATTTTGGAGATCCTGTTTACACGTACAGCTTAAAACAGGGTATCAATGACGGATTTCTGGCGCCGTACAAGGTGATCAGGATCGGCCTGGACAAAGATCTGGAGGGCTGGAGACCGTACAAAGGACAGCTTGATGTTAATGGCAATGAAATTGAAGACCGCGAATACAGCATTACAGATTATGACCGTAACCTCATAATCGATGAGCGAACTCAGGCAGTTGCAAACCGCATAACAAAATGGCTTATTGCTAACGGACGCTTCTGCAAAACCATAGTCTTCTGCGTGGATGTTGACCATGCCGATAGGATGAGGCGAGCCCTTGTAAATGAAAACAAAGATCTCGCTGCAGAGAATCCGAAATATATCATGCGCATCACGGGAGACGATCCCGAAGGAAAAGCACAGCTGGATTACTTTATAAATGTGGACGAACAATACCCTGCTGTAGTGACAACATCAAAACTTCTTACAACAGGAGTTGATGTGAAGACATGCAAGCTTATTGTCCTTGACAGCAATATAAATTCAATGACCGAATTTAAGCAGACCATTGGACGGGGGACAAGGCTCTATCCGGAATACGGCAAAGAATACTTCACAATAATGGACTTTCGCAACGTCTGCAGACTATTTGCCGATCCTGATTTTGACGGCGAGCCTGTGATCGTAATAGACGCGGGTGACGGGGGGGACAACTGGGACCCCAAAGAAGATCAGACAGACCAGCTTCTGTTTGATGATCAGGAAATAGAGGATGACCAGGAAACCTTGGAGGATCTTTCAAGAGTAGGGACATCCCTCCGAGATAAGCCTGATACTAAAATTAGAGTAAATGGCATAGTTGTTACCATCATCAATGAACGGGTCCAGTACTGTGATATTAATGGGAAACTTATAACAGAGAGCATAAAGGATTACAGCAAGAGGAACATTCTGGATAAGTTTGTCACCCTTGACGAATTTTTGAATGCCTGGACAAACTCAGAAAAGAAAAAAGCCATCATTGAAGAACTAGAGAGCCGGGGCGTATTGCTTGATGCCCTGAAAGAAGAGTCCGGAAAAGACCTTGACGATTTTGACCTCATCCTACACATAGCTTATGACAAAAAACCGCTAACCAAAAGAGAGCGTGTTGAGCACGTTAAGAAGAAGGGCTACCTGTACAAATATTCCGGTCTTTGCCAGGAAGTGCTCTCAGCCCTGTTGGAAAAGTACCTGGATGAGGGAATAAGTGAGCTTGAAGACACAAGAATATTGGATAATTCACCCTTTGACCGTATAGGAAGCCCAAAAAAAATTGCAGACTTGTTCGGAGGCAAAGAGGGATACCTTAAAGCTGTCAAGGAACTTGAAAGAGCAATATACGAAGCTGCATAAAGAGTGAGGAGATAAATATATGACCATAGGTAACTTTGTCAAAACCATCCAGAACATAATGAGGGGCGACAGCGGCATCAACGGCGATGCCCAGAGGATCGAACAGATGACGTGGATCCTCTTCCTGAAAGTATATGACGCAAAAGAAGAAGACTGGGAATTCCATGACGACAACTACGAATCGATCCTCCCCGAGGAACTTCGGTGGAGAAACTGGGCGGTAGATAATAAAGACGGAGAAGCACTTACAGGCCAGGGACTTCTTGACTTTGTAAACAACAAACTCTTCCCTGCGTTAAAGGAACTCAAAATTACAGAAAAAACACCGATGAAGAAATCAATAGTTAAAGCTGTCTTTGAAGACAGCAACCAATATATGAAAGACGGCGTACTGCTCAGAAAGGTCATCAATGTCATCGATGGCATTGAATTTGATGAATACAACGAGCGCCATGCTTTTGGTGATATCTACGAGACGATACTGAAGAGCCTGCAAAGTGCAGGAAATGCAGGCGAGTTCTATACCCCCAGGGCCGTCACTGATTTCATGGTCAGGATGCTCGATCCGAAACTGGGTGAGCATGTTGCCGATTTTGCCTGCGGAACGGGAGGATTTTTGACCTCTACATTGAAGCTCCTTGAGCCACAGATAAATACTATCGAAGACCGTGAACTATACAATAACAGCATCTTTGGCATAGAAAAGAAACCTCTTCCATACCTTCTCTCTATCACAAACATGCTGCTCCACGATATCGACAGCCCGAGGATATACCACGGCAACTCGCTGGAGAGAAACGTCAGGGAATACAAAGAAAGCGACAAATTTGATATAGTTCTCATGAATCCTCCCTATGGGGGAACCGAAAGCGAAGGAGTAAAGATCAATTTTCCCGCAGACCTCAGAAGCAGTGAAACAGCAGACCTTTTCATGTCGGTCATAATGTACAGGCTCAAAGAAAGAGGAAAGGCAGCTGTGATAATCCCCGATGGATTCCTCTTTGGAACAGACAATGCGAAGTCTGCCATAAAGAAAAAACTGATTGAAGAATTCAATCTTCACACCATAGTCCGTATGCCTTCAAGCGTTTTCTCCCCATATACCTCCATAACAACGAACATTCTCTTTTTCGACAGGTCCCAAAAAACGAAAGAGGTCTGGTTTTACCGCGTGGACATGCCCGATGGATACAAGCATTTCTCAAAAACCAAGCCGATGAAAGTCGAGCACTTCGATGGCTGTGCTGCATGGTGGAACGACAGGAAAGAAATAAAAGACACGGAGACAGACACTTTCAAAGCAAAAGCATACTCAGTTCAGGAAATCTCGAACCGGGCATATGACATGGATCTATGCGGGTATCCGACTGCAGAAGAGGAAGTCCTATCTCCGGAAGATACCATACGCCTCTTCCATGAAAAGAGAGATTCACTTAATGCAAAGATAGACAAGAGACTTGCCCAGATCGAAGAACTGCTGGGGATAATTAAATGATCGCCGAACAACTGAAAAAATCCATCCTGCAGGCAGCCATTCAGGGTAAGCTCACCCAGCAGCTTCCCGAAGACGGCGATGCAAGGGACCTCCTAAAAGAGATTCAGAAAGAAAAAGCCCGACTCATCAAAGAGGGAAAAATCAAAAAAGAAAAGCCCTTGCCCATAATCACCGAGGATGAAATTCCCTTTGAGATCCCGGAGAATTGGTGTTGGGTTAGGTTAGGTGAGATTGTCGAAGTAAAAGGAGGAAAACGAATACCAGTCGGGAGTAAGTTAACTAAAAAAGACACAGGTCATAAGTATATACGGGTTGCAGATATGCACAATGACACAGTTTTAAGCCATGATGTTCATTATGTTCCTGAAAATATATATCCATCAATAAAAAATTATACTATTTCATCTAATGATATATACATAACAGTTGCGGGATCAATCGGAAGAATAGGTAAAATTCCAGATGAATTTGATGGTGCGAATTTAACTGAAAACGCAGATAAACTAGTATTTAATCACGTAGATATTAATTGGTTAATGTTTGCTTTACAGTCGCCTCTTATTCAATCTCAAATTTCAGACGCTACGACAAAAGTCGGGCAACCCAAATTAGCCATAAAAAAAATTGAAACCCTCATCGTCCCATTGCAACCTCATGACGAACAAATTAGGGTTGTCGAACGAATAAACAACTTTATCATTGAAATCGAAAGCCTAAAGAACGATGAAGCCAGGCTTGAAGAACTGCAAAAGTCTTTCCCCAAAAAGATGAAAGATGCCATCCTCCAATATGCCATCCAGGGCAAGCTCACACAGCAGCTGCCGGAAGACGGCGATGCAAGGGACCTGTTAAAAGATATCCAGAAAGAAAAAGCCCGACTCATCAAAGAGGGAAAAATCAAAAAAGAAAAACCCCTCCCCGAAATTACCGAAGACGAGATCCCCTTTGAAATCCCGGAGAATTGGTGCTGGGTCAGGTTGGGTGAGATAACTGATTATGGCGTCGGAAAGCAAGTAAGCGCAGAGAAAATCCAACCGAATTCTTGGATACTCGAATTAGAAGATATTGAAAAAGAAACATTTAAACTGACCTGTAAGAGGTTTGATCGAGAACCTGGAAGCTCAAAGAACGCATTTTCTAAAGGCTGTGTATTATATGGAAAACTTCGACCATATTTGAAGAAAGTAATCATAGCAGATGAATCAGGGTATTGTTCTACAGAAATAATACCGTTTAATGGGTACGGGAATATTAATTCTTCGTATCTCAAATATTGCATGGTCGCACCATCGATAGATAGCAATATTAATCAAATAACACACGGTATGGATATGCCACGATTAGGAACAGACAAAGCTAAACTCTTATTTATTCCTCTCCCTCCTCTTGCTGAGCAAAAGAGAATAGTAGCTTGTTTAGAAGGAATTTTGCCATTTTGTGAGGGATTACAATAAAGAAACAAAAAATATAAAAATATTAATCGTTTATCGGATATTTAAGGAGAAACAAGATGAGACTTGAAAAAGAGATAAAAGAATTTGGTTACTTCACCTTAGGCGAACCATGTGATCATATTGATAAAATTCCCGGTTTTTTGTCAGTGGACAGACAAGGAAACGTTTCAATTGAATTATATGACTTACCATGCTTAATTGGCGACGACAGTTTCTCATTAGTAAACGAAGTACATGGAACACTTTTGTTAACTGGAGATGAAATTATTGCTCTTGACTGCTTTTGTACGAATATAAGAGGATTAGAAATCGCATCATGCAAGTTTCAGGTGAATTTACTCCTGCTAGGTGAAAAATTATTGAGCAGCACATTAACATATTCGAATGCGATAATAGCTCTTGATGGTTTGCTTGAGTGGCATGGATACAATGAAGAAATTCATACATTATGCAATAGTAAAAAAAGAATAAAAATTAAACCACTAGATTTATATGACGGAGAAGATTTATCACTCCAATTTTTAATTAAATCGAAAGAAACACATACTCAATTTACCTCGGTGATTAAAGAAATATATGCCAAATTGAAGTTAAATTTCAAAAGAGAATTGGATTTAAGGGATGTTATATCCAATATAACAAAAATCAACTCATACTTTTTGTTCTCGCTAGACACAGAAATTAATATGGAATTACCAGTTCTATTACTACCTAATAAAAAATCTAATTCAAATGAAATCGTTAAATTATATTATAGAGATAGAAGCTTTCCCAATTCTGATACTCCCAAATACATAAATGCTAACTTTTTGCATTACAAAGATATCCCGGAAGGGTGCGTTAAAGCATGGTTCGATGCTTACAGTAAAATGCCAGTGTCTATTTGGCATTATCTTAGTTATTGGACTCAATTGAACTTTAAAAAAACTCTTGATATAGAACCCCTTATTCAAGCTATAGAGGCTTTACATCGAACCTACGTTAATAATATTGCTTCTTTTGAGCCAGGGGAATTGAAAAGTATAGTCAAAGAACTTAAAGAACATATTTATTCTTTATACGAAACTTCCAAAGCAAATCTTATTTGTAAAAAATTGGAGATAAAAAATACACCATCTTTGAATGAAAGAATCTTAGAGTTGTTGGATAGGAATTGTCCAACTAGCGTTGAACCGAGTCAAAAAAAGAGAATTGCAAAATATGTCAAGGATTTAAGAAATACTATTTCACATGCGTCTGGATCAGAAGAAGAAATAGAACCATATTTACTTGAAGCTAGCTTTCAGATTAATATCGCATATCTACTTGAGGTTATTTATAAAATGGAAATGTTGCGTATTTTTGGAATAAAAGAAGAGAGAACACATGAAATAATCGCAAGAAAAAATGATAATCTAAAAATTTTAAGCTTGGAAGATTTCAACAAAAATTAATAATCTATTATAGATTCTAGGAGATACAGTGTTGGTCAAGCTAAAAGAATGATGGGAGTGCATTTTATGAAATGATGGTGATTTTATGAAGACAGAAGAAAAAACATTTTTTAGTAATATTATGTTACTGATTGACAAAGAAGAGTATGCTAAAGCAGAAAATGAATTAAATTTAATTATTTTTGACAAAAAAATGCTGAGAAGAATCAATTAATTATGCCTATTTCCTAATTGAATATATTAATACTTGTTGGAGAAATGAATATAAACAAAAAAATGTTGCAAAGTTGATGCTATTGAAAAATATTGAAAGTAATTTTCCAATGTCTGAATCATATTCTCTTTATGCTGAACAAGAAAAAGATAAAAATGTTTCTATGAATTATCTTAGAGCTGGTTTAAGTAAATTTCCCAACAATCCCTCCCTATATGGGGGCTTATACATCCAATGCTTTCTGCCAACAGCAGAAAACGCACGAACCTAGTGAAAGGAGCTATTCGGATCATCTGCAAATTCGTGTCTTGAGATTGGGGGGCACTTTATAGAGCATACTGCAAAGGAGAGAAAATGATGGAACTACATACATTCGCAACAAATGTGACGACGATGAAAACCGAAACAGAAATGCTCGTCGAGACGGTAACAAATCAGCAGCATAAAACAACGCTCGAAGATTTTATTGTTTCGATAACAAAACTGTCTGACTTTTTTGACAATGCCCAAAATGTAAAAGCATTAAGTGAGTATGACAAAAAGCCCGATGCTAATAAAAATAATTGTCCTCTCGATATCCTTTGCAAAGACCTCTTTGCCAAACTGATGGCAGTTGAACCTTTGCTTATTTCCAGTGTTTTTGACTTTTTGCGCCCAGAAAACCAACCGACAGATAATGCAATGGGGCAGCGTATAAGGCCTGAAATTCAATATAACCAAAATAGTTTTAATTTGCTTAACAATGAACTGAAAAAGCTTTTTGCTAACAATTTACTCGAAGCATTTGAAGCCCTAAAATATTTAAGCGGGCACAATAAAACGCTCATAATACTGGGACCAAATGGGAGCGGAAAGACTTTGTTTGCCAATTACCTAAAAAGTGTCGAGACACATGTTAAAGTAATACCAGCCTCTAAACCAATAAAGGCTATGGGATACGTTCAAAATATATATGACTCAACGATTGAACGATATAACACTGAAATCTTTAAAGGCGGCGATTTAAATCATGACTTATTGCAAAAGCTGATAATCGGTTTATGCACTGAACATGATAATGTTGCTCGAGAATACTATGATACAGGAATAAGAAACGATACAACCTTTGAAAAAGTTAAGGGAATATTTGACAATTTCTTTGATGTAAAACTGGACAATTCAAATTTTGGAAACAAACAGCTTCAAGGAAAGAAACTAGGGCTAAAAGCATTTCCATTTAATAATATGAGTGATGGAGAACGCGTAGCGTTTTTTTACATAGCGACAGTGATAGTTGCACCGCCACAATCATTCATTGTCGTGGATGAACCTGAAAACCATTTGAATCCTGCAATATATAACAAAATTTGGGACAGGCTAATGGAAGTTCGGAGCGATTGCCAGTTTATTTTCATTTCACACACTATGGAATTTATAAACGCGAGGTCAGATTTTGAACTCGTTAAGATAAAGAGCTTTACTTATCCGAACAAGTTTGATTTTGAGTTTTTGGGTAGCACATTAGAAGACTTAAGTTCTGACTTCATCGTTGAAGTCGTGGGAAGCCGTAAACCGATTTTATTTTGTGAAGGTTATAAAACTGATTGCGATTTTAAGGTATATGAGAATTTGTTTGGCGATAAATATACGGTTATTCCAACCGGTAACTGTGCTTCAGTCGAGAATAGTGTTGATGCCTGTAATACTCACGCGACTACATATAGTATACAGTCAGCGGTTGGAATAATTGACTCTGACCTTAAAAGTGATGTAGAAATAAATCGTTTAAAAGCTAAGAAGGTTTATGCCTTGAAATGCAACGAAATTGAAATGTTGTTGCTTGATGAGGCGGTTTTTAAAAAGGTGTTAGTGCGGATGTTCAAACCAGAAATTGAGTTTGATGCTTTCCAAACTGCATTTTTTACAAAGCTTACAGAGCGGAAGCAATACATAATAAAACGTCTTGTAAAAACACAAATTGACGAAAAACTCAAAAGTTCAGTTATCGACGATAAAACAAATAAAACTCAAGCGGAATTAAAAGCAAACCTTTTAACTATTTTCGGTGGGTTTGATGTTGATAAACTATGGGAGATTTGCGATAAAAAGATAACCGATATCATAGCGCAGCGAGATTATGATATGGCACTCAAATACTGCTGTTTAGAACACACAGAAGTAATAGTCGGAGTTGGAAAACAATTTGTAACAGACTACGCAACAATAGCTTTAGGTGTTTTGAAAGAGGATGCAACGCTAGCAGCATCAATCAAGACAAAATACTTTGGAGATTCTGATTTATAGCTTGATATCATAACGACTTATAAGACAAGCTGTTCAAGACGCTAAATTAATACAAAAACGCCCGTGAATGAATATGCCGCCTAAAACGGTGCACGGTTTCTGCACTTGTGGTGCATGGACTTCCAACCTTTATATAATCAATTTTAGCATCATATGATGCAAATTCAATACAGGAGGTTGGATTATGACCAATCACAAAGAGACACTAAGGCTCAAAAGTCTGGGACTCACAAACACGGATATTGCAGCCACCTGCACCTGCGGTCGGAATACAGTGACACTTACGCTGGCAAGGGTACAGGAGAATGGGCTGCCGTGGGAAAAGCCCGCTCTATGTCGCAGCAGCAGATCTACACAATTGACTTAAAGCTATTTATTTTCGTGGTCCATATTCCCCCTCCAACAGTAGCTG
This sequence comes from Synergistetes bacterium HGW-Synergistetes-1, assembly GCA_002839185.1. NCBI lineage: Bacteria > Thermotogati > Synergistota > Synergistetes bacterium HGW-Synergistetes-1. Next base: position 95,214 of record PGXO01000006.1, read on the forward strand.
TTTGTAAACACAGATGGGGCAGACCTACACAATTGACAAAATGTGGATAACTGACAGTAAGGCTAACCTTGGGAAAATATGGAGAACACCAATATGGTCTGACCTATACATTTGACATAAAGGTATCTACTCCTGACATCGGCACAGCAGAGCGAAGCATAAGATTTGAAGCGGTTATGAAAGTCGAAGTTCAACTGAAAAAAAGGGTTGAAAAGATTTAGAGAATTCCTGATTTGTGAATTATGGGGGCGGAACCATCTGAAGTTTTTTCTATGACTCCTGCTATAAACAGAGGTATTCCGAGAGTTGTGCATTTTGTCAATTGTGTAGGTCTGACCCCTCTGTGTTTTTCCAGGGAAAAACTGGTTGAAAAACGAAGTCCCCACTTATGATGGGAATGGCCGCAAGATCATTATTGAGTTCCTGGGATACATCGCAAGCTTTGAACACATCGGCAATATGAGCCATTGGGAAAAAGAAGCAACTGTTGCGGCGATCTTAAAAGACCTGGTCATCTATGATGGCGTATAAGAAATAATTATTTTTGAGGAGAGATTAAATGCTTAGTTCAAATTTAGAAAAACTGTATAAAAGCTTTGACGAAATATTGAACGTTGATACTGAAAACAATATTGAATTTTGGTATGCCAGGGATTTGCAGGAATGCTTAGGTTATGCAAGATGGGAAAATTTTATTGTAGCTATAAATAGAGCGATAGAATCTTGCAAAAGCACTGGAATAGAGCCTTTGTATCATTTTCGTGAGGGCACGAAATTGATAGTCCATGGCAAAGGTGGAAAACGAGAAATCCAGGATTATATGCTTACTCGATATGCATGCTATTTGATAGGAACAGCCATTGGGGTCAGACCTACACAATTGACAAAATGTTGATGATTTAGCACTGCCGGGCTATTGTGCATATTCCGCTCAAAATTAACACCTCGACCGTTTTAGATTGAATACCCTGACCGCTCCAAACTGAACACCCTGACCGCTCCAAACTGAACAGGCTGGTAAAAAAAAACACCGGGCAAATAAGACCCCGAGATTCAAGTTGTCGCAAAAATTGCGACAAGTGAGATTGGTTTAATTTTTGTTTATAACACCTTATATATAAAGGTTTGCATGTTATAATTAAACCGAAGGTGGGGTGTCGTAATGGAGTTATTTCTGAAACTGCTTCGGGCCGGTTGTTTTTCATACAATGACGTTGTTAAACTGACAGGGAATAAAAAAACTGCCGATTCTTTTTTGCTTCGCTATAAATCTAAGGGTTTGATCGTATCCGTGAAAAAAAATCTCTACGCTGCTATAAACCCCGAAACAATGGCAGCTGCCGCTACATCGTTTGAGATAGCTTCCTGTATCAATGAGCATTCATACGTTTCACACCATTCAGCCTTTACTTATTATGGCATGGCGAATCAGGTCTCTACGAAGCTATACGTATCCTCTCCAGCCCGTTTTAACAACTTTGAATTCAATGGTACTGCTTATGTTTACGTGCATCAGAACATCAATTCCGGAATTGTCTCTCCAACGGCCCGTGTACGTATAACAGACCTGGAACGAACTATTTTGGACAGCATAAAGGATTTTACCAAGATTGGCGGACTTGAGGAATTGTTGCGCTGTCTCCTTATGGTTACTTTTGTGGATGAAGTTAAGCTGCTTGATTATCTTCCGGAGTACAAAAATCAGTTCCTTTATCAAAAAACCGGATATATCCTCTCTCATTACCGGGAAGAAATTAAATTAAGCTCTGAGTTTTTTGAGGAATGCCGAAAAAACATTGGGCAAAGCAAACGATATTTGTATCCGGAACTCAAAGAAGACAAGTCCGGATCTTATAGCAGTGAATGGGGACTTTGCGTTCCGTCCGATTTGTTAAGAGTCATTGACGAAGGCGGAGATGAAATTGTTTAACTACACGAAGAAGGATTTGGACGAAAGAGCCGCAGAACTGAATTTTGTTGCCAATACACTGGAAAAAGTACTCCGCCTGGCAGATATCCTGAAATTTATCAATTCAAACATAATGACACGAACAATTCTGGCCCTTAAAGGCGGAACCGCGATCAACCTCACAATATTTGACTTGCCGAGGCTATCGGTAGATATTGACTTGGATTATGCGGTAAATGATTCAAGAGAAGAAATGATGAAAAGACGGGAAATGATAACGGAGGATATCAAGAAATACCTGTCGACTGAAAACTATACTCTTACTCCCAGAAGTAAATCACGCCATAGTCTTGACTCGTTTGTCTTTGCCTACAGAACACTCAGCGGATCGAGTGACAACATAAAAATAGAAATAAACTATTCTCTCCGCGCACATATTTTCGATATTGAGATACGACCAATAATTGCGAGAACTATTATTCCCGGTTTTAGTGTGAATTCTCTTTCCGTTCGTGAAATCTTTGCAGGAAAGATAAACGCTCTCCTAAGCCGTACCGCACCAAGAGACCTCTACGATGTTTACAACATTATCAAGGCCGGGTTTTTTCAGGAAAAGAACGAACGAGATATGCTCCGCAAAGCCGTTGTATTCTATCGTGCAATTTCACAGAAAGAAATTAATGAAGAATTATCCTTAGACCATCTGGACCGTATCACCCATCATCAGATAAAGACAGATCTTCTCCCTGTTATACAAAATGGAGAGGTGGTGATGCTGGAAAAAATTCAAAAGACTGTTCGATCCTTCATATCAGAATTAATGATTTTGACAAACAGAGAACGTGAATTTATCCGATTATTTACAGCGAAAGAATATAGGCCGGAACTATTATTCAATGACGACGCTATCCTGGAAAGAGTACGACATCACCCCATGGCTATATGGAAAATTAAGGAGCATAATTCCATTTAAGGTGGACACGCCACGGAAGTAATTCAGGACCAAGTAACTTGATAATTGACTTCCAACATGTTTGCACTCAAATTCCGATCGACTCACGGCGGACGCAGTCTCTGCCTGCCTTTACGACCGCTCGCGAATGCTTGCCAATTGCTCGCCAGGCGGCATGCCCCAATTCCAAAACAAAAAAGGCAACCTGCAGATAAACCGCAGATTGCCTTTTTACTGTCTGGCTCCTCGACGAGGACTCGAACCTCGAACCTAGTGGTTAACAGCCACCCGCGCTGCCGATTGCGCCATCGAGGAATAGCTTGCCGAGAACAGAAAACTCGACGCAGAGTATTATAGCACCGATTTTCGTTTTGACAACCACCTTTGGCGATTTCGATAATTGCAAAAGTGAGTGCGGCTGATCGGTTTCAGTTCATGCTGTAACGGGTTTTCAGGTGTTCGGAGACTACCGGTATGCAAATTTTATGTGAGTTCGGCACTTTTAGGGATATACTTGGTATGTATGCGATCATGAATCAAGAATGGAGGGCTTTGTTTATGTCTTTGATACTTATAAAGAACGGGACAGTCGGGAAGGCAGACGGAGCTTTCCGCGGCGATGTGCTTATAGAGGGCGAAAAGATCATTGAGGTCAAAGAGGTCATAGAGTGTGTTGACGCAGATGTCGTTGACGCTGAAGGGTCTTATGTGGTCCCGGGCGGGGTGGATCCGCATACTCATGTGAGCCTGGCATCAAACGGAAGAAGTGTTTCGGACGGTTTTGAGGCTGCGACTAAGGCCGCGATCTGGGGAGGCACCACGACGATTGTCGAGCATCCCGGATTTGCGCCGGTAGGATCAGATCTTGCTTTTGCTGTTGATGATGCGGTGAATAAAGGAAGCGGTTCATCGTACACGGACTTCGGGGTGCATTTGGTCTTTCAGGGGACCAACGTAATAGATGAAGAAGAGTTGTGGGGGCTTGTTTTGTTCGGCCACCCGACAGGGAAGGTCTACACTGCATACGACGCCCGGATGACTGACGGGCAGATCGTTCCTTTGATGAAAATGATGGAGAGGTCGGGTGGCCTGCTTTTCTATCATGCGGAGAACGACACGGAGATAAGGCGTATTACCTCTTACTATGAAAAAAAGAGAATGACGGGCAGCAAATACTGGCCGCTGAGCCGCCCCGATCACTGCGAGGCAGAGACCGTGGAGCTCATTCTGGAACTTGCGAAGAGCACGGGGGTGCCGACCTATATCGTCCACCTTTCCACTTCACTGGGACTAAAAAGTATCATGGAAGCCAGGGCGCATGGACAGAAGGTCTATGCGGAGACATGCCCGCAGTATCTCTGTCTGACCGATGAACTGTACAGGACTGAGAACGGTATAGACTTCATAATGGCACCTCCGCTTCGCAGGAAAAAGGACTGTGAAGCGCTCTGGAAAGCTATTGCTTCAGGTGATATCGACACGATAGGGACTGATCACTGTTCTTTCAGCAGGGCGGACAAAGTGAAATACGGCGGGGAAAACGTATTCAGGTCACCCGGGGGGGTACCTGGGATAGAGACGAGGATGCCGATACTCTTCTCCGAGGGAGTCATGAAGGGGCGCATTTCGCTTGAGCGGTTTGTGGCTGTAACTTCTACTAACCCCGCGACGATTCTTGGCCTGCAGGAAAAGGGAAGGATAGAGCCGGGGGCTGATGCTGATATCGTTATCATCGACCCTAAGGCAGAAAAGGTACTCTCAAATGATACGCTGCATCAGAAGGTCGATTACACCCCGTTCGACGGAATGAAGGTGAAGGGATTTCCCTCACATGTCTGGCTAAGGGGCATGCCGGTGCTTGCTGAGGGAGTCTTTATAGCTGAAGTGCCATCCGGAAAATTTGTAAAGAGGTTTTTGTGACAGGCTGGTCATAGAGCATAAAAACCGCATCCCATCAGATCATCGATGGGATGCGGTTTTTATGTGTATCTGCGTTTTAAAGTCTCTTCCAGACCTCTTTGGAGCACTCCCTTGCCTTGGCGAAGATCCGCTCCCTGTCGAGCTCGATGAGCTTCCTGTCTTTCATGAGCACCTTGCCGTTGGCTATGGTCGTTACGACGTTCCTTCCGGAAGTTCCGAAGAGCAAATGTCCGTTAATATTCTTTTCGCTTATCGAGGTCGGGGGCATGTAGTCCATGATTATTATGTCCGCTGCATATTCCTCCCTGATCATTCCCAGCTTAACGGGGAAGCACCTCTCTGCGATCTCCGCATTGTTCACGAAGAGCATCTGCGGAAGTTCCCCCCAGCCGGCGTTAGGGTCTCCCAAGGAATGCTTGCAGAGTGCGTTTCCAAGTCTGTAGGACTGGATCATGTCGCAGAGATAGCCGTCAGTGCCAAGACCGGCAAGGAGGCCCTCACTGAGCATTTCCCTGATGTTTGCCGAACCGACGGCGTTGCCCATGTTGGATTCGGGATTGTGGACTACGGCTGTATTTGTCTCCATGATTATATTTCTTTCCTTTTCGTCCACATGGATGCAGTGAACGAATATGGATTTTTCGCCTGTGATGCCGTGATCCCTGAAGCGTTCTACGATCCTTTTGCCGTATTTGGCCAGGGAGTCCTTTTCATCTTCGGGACCCTCAGCTACGTGTACATGGAAACCGGCGTCCCTTCCCTCCATGGCTCCGACGCATTTTTCAAGCGTGAGGTCTGAGAGGGTCAAGGAGGCGTGGAGGCCAAATTTACCGGAGATCATCGGGTCGTTCTGCTCTTCGGCCCAGTCGATGAAGGATATGTTTTCACGTATTCCCTCGTAAGCCGTCTTCTGTCCGTCCCTGTCCGAGACCTCGTAGCACAGCGAGGCCCGTATGCCTGCCTCCTGGGTCGCCTTGGCTATCTCGCAGAGGCTTCCGGTTATGGCAGAGGGGCTTGCGTGGTGGTCGATCACTGTCGTGCAGCCGCACTTGATGCAGTCGACAAGGGCAGTCATGGTGCTGTAGTAGGTGTCCTTAAGGGTGAGCGCCTTGTCCAGCTTCCACCAGAGCCTTTCAAGTACCTGAGAAAAGTCCTTTGCCGGTTCCCCTGGGGGAGTCATGCCCCTGGAGAAAGTGCTGTAGAAGTGCATGTGGGAATTGATGAAGCCCGGCATGATAAGTCCGCCCTTGGCATCGATGAATTCAGCTTCGGGATACCTGGCACGCAGTTCGGATGTCGTTCCCACCATGAATATAGCAGAACCCCTGACTGCGGCGCAGCCATCGGGAATAAAAGGCAGATCTGGATCCCTTGTGATAAGTTTTCCGTTTCCGACGAGAAGCATTTTTTTTCACTCCCTCACAAAGAGATGCGTGTGTTTATGGTGTAAAAAGGCTCTCCCTGATACGGGAGAGCCCGATGTCTCTCTCTCTTACTTCAGAAGGGCTATGGCTTCTATCTCTACAAGCACGTCTTTGGGAAGTCTTGCCACTTCAACGCATGATCTTGCGGGAGCGTCTTTTTCAAAGAACCTTCCGTAGACCTCGTTGATCCTTTTAAACTCATTCATGTCCTTAATGAAAACAGTTGTCTTTACAACGTCAGAAAAATCCAGTCCCTGGCTTCCCAGAGCCGCCTTCATGTTTTTCATGGCCTGCTCTGTCTGCGCCGCGGCATCACCGGGAACGACGGACATTGTCTGTGGATCGAGCGCGATCTGCCCCGAAAGGAAGAGGAACCCCCCCGCCTTCACACCCTGCGAATAAGGTCCGATAGCCGCCGGAGCCTTGTCTGTGCTGATTATCTCTTTCATTATTAAACCCCTCTTTCTGATGGTTTCTTGCCCAACAATACCTGTTGTCTATTTTACAGCATTTTCGCTGTCGGGGGAGACCGGCTGCGGGGAGTCAGTTGGGGATCAGTTGGGGAGTCGATTGCAAATCAGTGGGGTAAGGCGGGGAAGTGCGGCTTCAGAAGCCGCGGAGAATTTACGGCGAAAATTCCGCCGTGGAGAATTCGCGAACTAAGAATCATCTTCGCTGGAGAATTTGCCGGGAGTCCCTCCCGACGATGAATTGGTCCTTAAATCATAAATCTTGAATTCTCCGCCTGACGGAGTCAGGCAATTCTCCGCGATGCGAAGCGAGCAAATTCTCCAGCGATGAACTTCGCGAATTCTCCGCAGCCAGAGGCTGCAAATTCCCCGGCGGCCGTTACCACGCCAGTCGCCCACCTCCCCCTTTATAATGGACCAGAAATAGGCTATTCTTTTCACAAGATAGGCGGGTGATTTTTATGGATATCGTGATCGAGGGCAAGTACAATGAATTTGACTATCTTACTGTGGACAGCCTTTCCGGAAAGATAAAGTCGCTGGGGAAGGGCAGGCCTCCCCGGAGACCTGATTATTCATTCGGCGAGGGGTTTGCGCTCAGTGCGGGGGACTTTAACGCGCACTCACATCCGGAACAGTCCATATATGTGGAGATAGCTGACAAAAGCTGGGACCTGGCAAGGTGGTGCCGTGAGACTATATATAAATACAGCGTCGAAATGACGGCTGAAATGATATACCACGGATGTGTGAGAGCCTTCGGCCGCATGCTGGCCTTTGGTGAAACTTCCGTAATGGTCTCTTTTTACTGTCACAACAAAAAGGGAAACGAGCTGGACCTTGCGGTGATAAAAGCGGCGCAGGCTGTTGGGATAAGGCTCTTCTTCGGGAGGATGAACTATGACTTGGTGAACCAGGAAGCTTATCCCGAAAAGAGGGAATCTCAGATCAGCTACTATGAGAGCCCCGAAGAGGCGGAGAAGAACTTTATCGATCTGCTCAAATACGAGACGGAGACCGTGAAAGTCGCTCCGGCACTGCACAGCTTCCATGCAAACACGCTTGATGCGGCCATAAGGGGGATAAACCTGGGTGCCGAATATGGACGGAAGGTGCAGTTCCACCTCTCGGAGGACGAGGGCGATGTGAAGATCTGCCTTGAAAATTACGGGATGAGACCGGTCGAGGTGCTTGCAAATCTCAAAGAGACGGGAAAGGTGCCATATCTCGACCACCTTATGCTCTCTGACTGCGTATGGACGAGCCGAAGGGAAAAGGAACTGATAAAGGAGCATGGGATGTCCGTAGTCTTCAACGGCAGGATGAACGAGCGTGTAAAGGCCGGAACAGCGGCAGTGCTTGAATACATGGAACTGGGAGTGCCTGTTTATGTGGGGACTGACGGGGAGGCAAGCAACGAAGACCTCTCCATAGATAACGAAAGAAAGTGGCAGTCAGAAAAGCACAAGCTGAGCAAAGAGGAAAAGAAGAAGCTTCAGATGCCATTTGAGATGGCAGGCGTAAGGGTCGGAGAGCTTGAAGCGGGCTCCGTTGCCGACATAAAAGTCTGCAGGGATGGAAAGCCCGATGCCCTCTTCGTAGGCGGCAAAGCCGTAATGAAAGATGGGGAGCTTCTTTCGAAAGGTACCGTTGAGGGTTCTGAGAACTTTATAAAAGATATGTGGCAGAGGATAAGAAAATAGAACAGGGCCGGTAGGTCATTTTCTCCCGGATAGTGTGTTGTAAGCGCAAAAAATGTATAATAGTTGCTGACATTAATTTTTATAACTAAACCTTGCTAAGCAATCGCTGAGCAGTGGCTGAGCAGTCGCGAAGCGGTCGTTAAGGCAGGCGGGGAGTGCATCCGCCGGAGAATTTGCTCGCTCCGCATCGCGGAGAATTGCCTGACTCCGTCAGGCGGAGAATTCAAGATTTATGATTTGAGGGCCAATTCACCGCCGGGTGGGACTCCCGGCAAATTCTCCAGCGAAGATGATTCTTAGTTTGCGAATTCCCCACGGCGGAATTTTCGCCGTAAATTCTCCGCGGCTTCTGAAGCCGCAATTTCACGCCGATGTTCTTACGGCAGTTTCACCATCAGTACGACAGGAGGTTTTCAGATGGCCGAATTCAATATAATTGGCAGTTCACCATTGAGGGACGACGGACCGGGAAAGGTCTCAGGCAGGACGGAGTATATTGCTGACATTGAGATGCCGGGGTGTTGGGTCGGAGGCATCGTGAGGTCTGGGACTGCCAGGGGAAGGCTGAAGGGGATCAAAAAATCCGCCTCTTTCGACTGGTCAAAGGTGACCGTGGTCACACATGAAGACATTCCGGGTGAAAACTACATTTCAATGGTAAGGAACGATTATCCCGCGCTTGCCGAAGAAGAGATAAATTACATGTCGCAGGCGATCGCACTTGTGGCAGCTCCCGATGCAAAACTCCTCAAAGAAGCCATGGCCTCCCTGGAACCGGAGGTAGAGCCGCTGAAGCCTGTGCTGACGATGGAAGAGGCGCTGGAAGGAAAAGAGATCATCTGGGGCAGCGACAATATTATTGACGAGTATTTCAACGGAGCAGGCGACATCGAAAGGGGCTTCGCTGAGGCCGACATAATAGTTGAGGGCGACTGGGCGACAGGTTTCCATGAACAGCTCTACCTTGAGACCCAGGGCATGGCGGCAGTGATGAGGGAGGACGGCGCGGTCGAGATCACAGGCTCGCTGCAGTGCCCTTTCTACGTCCATGGTGCGATCCAGAAGGTGATGGGACTTCCTCCTGAAAAGGTGATCATAAAACAGGCCGCAACAGGAGGGGGATTCGGGGGAAAGGAAGACTATCCTTCGATACTCGGCGCATACGCGGCACTGCTTGCCCTGAAATCGGGTCACCCGGTGAGGATAGTTTTCGACAGGGAAGAGGATCTCCTGGTAACGCCAAAAAGACACCCGTCAAAGAGCCATTACAGGATGGGGCTGAAGAATGACGGAAAGATAACGGCGCTTGACGCCGACATCCTCCTTGACAGCGGAGCTTACACGACTCTGAGCAGGGTAGTGCTGCAGCGCTCGCAGCTCCACGCCTGCGGCATATATTACGTGCCAAACGTAAGGATAAGGAGCAGGGCGGTAGCCACGAACACGCCCCCCAACGGAGCTTACAGAGGTTTCGGCGCTCCGCAGGCGATATTTGCAATGGAACGCCAGATGGACCTTGCGGCAAAAGAACTGGGGATGGACCCCCTCGACATCAGGCTGAAAAATGCGCTGAGGACGGGAGACAGTTTCCCATACGGGCAGGTGCTTAAGGAAAAGAACAACGCTGTTGCCGTTCTTGAAAAGGCGGCAGAGATGTCAGATTACAGGGCAAAGAGGCAGCTTTACGCGTCCCAGCCGGGAGGCAGGTACAAAAAGGGGATAGGCATTGCCGCGGCGCTCCACGGGGGAGGCTTTACCGGGGCCGGGGAGGACAAGATGGGCACTACCGCAAGGGTATGCTTCGACGGCAGAAGGTTCTGCCTCTACGTGAGCAGCACCGAGATAGGGCAGGGCTCGTCCACGATACTGCGGATGGTCGCAGCCGAGGAGCTGGGAGTGGGCATTGAAGAGGTCCTCTATATGACGCCCGATACCTCCAAGTCGCCCAACACGGGTCCCACGGTAGCTTCCAGGACGACGATGTACGCATCGAAGGCAGTGCGCGACGCATGTGCCAACATCAAAAGAAAGCTTGCCGAGTGGAGACCTTTGAAGGGACTTCCCGAAGGCATGCCGACTTTATCTCTTGCAGAGGAATATTTTAAGGAATATTCAAAGCTTGATGAGTTCGGCTACAACATATTTGATGACGACAGCTGCTGGGATGAGGAAAAATTCGAAGGCGACGCCTACAGGGGATACGCCTGGATAGCAAACGTCATAGAAGTAGAAGTGGATACTGATACCTATGAAGTTTCTGCTGAAAAGGTCTGCGTTGCCGCGGAGGTGGGCCGTGCGATAAATCCCATGCAGCTGAGAGGCCAGATAACAGGAGGTCTTCTGCAGGCGATCGGCTGGTCACATCTGGAAGACATGAGGGTGGATGAAAAGGGAAGGTACACCGCATCCCACATGAACGCCTATCTGGTCCCGACCACTCTTGACACTCCGGAGTGGGAGATAGAGCTGCTGGAAGACCCATGCGCCCAGGGATGCTTCGGCGCCAAGGGCATAGGGGAGCTGCCGATGAACGCTGCCGGGCCGGCCTTTGTCTCGGCGGTCGACAACGCTGCTGGTGTATTCTGCGATTCGATCCCATGCACAGGTGAAAAACTTTTCCGTCTGGTACTGAATGAAGAAAAGAAAACAGCAGAGGGAGGAAACTAAAGATGAGGATAGAAATGACGATAAACGGAGCCCTTTATTTCTCAGACGTTCCTCCAATGAAGCCTCTTCTCTCTGTCCTCAGGGAAGATCTGGGTTTTAAGGGATCCAAGGAAGGCTGCGGAGAGGGAGAGTGCGGCGCATGTTCGGTCATAATAAACGGCAGGCTGGTCAACGCATGCCTTGTGCCTGCGGTGCAGGCTTCCGGATGTGAGATACTGACCATAGAGGGGCTTGGCAGCCATGATGAGATGGACCTTCTTCAGAAGGCATTAGTGTCGGAAGGTGCAGTCCAGTGCGGTTTCTGCACCCCAGGTATGGTCATAGCGGCCAGGGCTCTCCTCGAAGAAAACCCGACGCCGACCCGTGATGAGATAAAGGTCGCCCTTTCCGGCAATATCTGCCGCTGCACCGGATATGAAAAGATCTACAACGCAGTTGAAAAGGCTGTCGGAGAAGGATACTGCGATACCTTCAGGACGCGTGAGAACCTTTGCAGCGGACAGGCTCCGACCCGCTCTTCCGAAAGTGACAGGAACTGCTTTACCCCGGAAGACCTGAAAGAAGTCTTTGAAATACTGGATAACAACAGTCATGTTTCGATCCTTGCAGGAAGCACAGACATAATACCCGACATAAAAAACGGGAAATATTCATTTGAAAAGATAATGGACCTCAGCAGGGTTAAAGAGCTTAAGGGGATAAACAAGGTCGGAGATGCGATAAGGATTGGAAGCTGCGTCACCAACGGCGACATTATCAGGAGCAGCATCATTAAAAAGTATCTGCCCGCACTCTGGGAAGCTGCGTTCAGAAGCGGAGCGCCGGCTGTGCAGAACAGGGCGACTATCGGAGGTAATCTTTCGACCGCATCCGGAGCGGCTGACCTTCCGACCATTCTACTCCCCCTTGATGCAGGCATAGTAACGGAGGGATCCGATGGGGCGCGCGAGATGAAGCTTGAAAAGTTCATCATCGGGTACAGACAGCCTGATCTGAAGCCCAACGAAATAATGAGAGATATCATCATTCCCCTGCCAAAGGAAAAGAGCTTCCAGAAATTTTACAAGAGAGGTTCGAGGAAAGCCCTCACCCTCTCGAGGATATCTCTGGGCTTTTATGCTGAGGTTGAAAAAGGGATCATCTGGGAGATACGCGCTGCAGCGGGCAGCATGTCCCCGATACCTATACGCCTGAAGGAGCTGGAGTCAGCCCTGAGGATGAAGCGTCTGACTGACGAACTTATAGAAGAGGCCGCGAAGGCCGCATACGACGAAATTAACCCGAGGAAGAGCCCAGAGTGGCGGAAAAGGATGACTTCAAATCTTGTAAAGAGCTTCCTCAAAGAACTTCTGCAGTAAGAGTACGAAGAAAAAAGAGGCGCCGCTGAATGAGCGGCGCCTCTTTTAACGAGGTCATCATTGAATAAATCTTACCAGGAAAGCTGTAAGGGAGTCGTAGAAACTGTCAGGGTTCTCAAGGAATGATGTCTGGGAGGCCTGAGGTATGCTGACCCGGACAGATCCCGGTATAAGAGAACGGTAGTACTCAGCGGTCTCTTTTCTTACCTGGTCATATACCCCGCATATGATCAGTACCCTCTGCTTTATCTGCGGAAGCCTGGCTGTAATATCTATGTCTTTCATTACGCCGATGCAGGTGAACTCACTGGGTCCCCACATATGCCTGTAGACCTTCATACCTGTGGATGTTTTTGGTTTAAGGGCATACTGTCTGAACTGGCGTTTGTGCTTCTGAAGCTCACGGCACTGGAAATTCCGGTTGTATTCTTCAATAATATCCTGATAGATTTTGCCCCCAAAGTGCAGATCCTTTTCAGCTTCCTCCACGATCCTTACGTAGTCCTCGCCCAGTTCCGCAAGTCTGGACTTGGCGTCCTTTATCCAGATCTCCGTACTGAGGTAGGGGCTTACCATCGTTATCGATTTGACAGGAGAGCGAGGGTTCCTCAGCACGTGTTCCGCTGCCAGCATTGCTCCCCAGGAATGCCCTATCAGATGGAGCTTTTCGACTTTCATCTCGCTTATAACTGTATCAAGGGTCTCTATGTAGCGTTCGGGGATCCAGATAGATTCGTCTCCGACGTCGTTCTTCTCATCGCTTCCTAGCTGGTTGTACATATACACTTTGCAGTCTTTGGCAAGCATTTCAGCCATAGGAGTGAAAGATTCATAATTGCCCCCCGGGCCTCCATGAAGGAAAAGAATAGGGATAGTGGAATCGTTGTCGCCTAATACTTCCAAGCCTACAAAACCTCCGGGCACGTTTATGTATTGGGTCTGCATGTCAATTGCCATTTCCGGTTCCTCCCTTCGCAGCCATGTATTAGTGGCATTTAAATTATATCGCAATATTCTGAATATTTGAAGGCTGGACCATGTTATTTAAGTGTTTTTACTGCGAAAGCAGATAGTATAATTATATCTGATCACATTGCGCCCAATGTATGGCGGCTGTCCGATCAAATAAATCACCAGGGGGTATAAAAATGACTTATCCGGATCCCGTAATGGCAATATGCTACGATTTTGACGGCACACTTGCCCCGGGAAATATGCAGGAACACGATTTTTTCCCCGACCTGAAAATTGCCCCCATGGATTTTTGGAAGGAATCCAACGACCTGGCGAGAGAGCATGAGGCAGATCCGATACTGGCATACATGAAATTGATGCTCGACAAAGCAAGGCTCTCAGGAAAGGTTCAGATCTCAAAAAGCGCCTTCAGAAAATATGGAAAGTCCGTAGACCTTTTCAGAGGAGTAAAAAGCTGGTTTAGCGAGATAAACGAATATGCACAAAATAAGGGGGTCAGGCTTGAACATTACATAATATCCTCAGGTCTCAGAGAGATGATAGAGGGTACTCCGATAAGCAGACATGTCAAGGCGATATACGCGAGCTCATTTATATATGATCAGCATGATGTCGCGATCTGGCCGGCAAATGCAGTCAACTATACGACCAAGACCCAGTATCTCTACAGGATAAACAAAGGGATCGAAAGCATAACAGATAACCAGTCCATCAACGAATTTGTCGCTGAAGAAGACCGCAGGATCCCCTTTTCAAGGATGCTCTTCATAGGTGACGGGAGCACTGACGTGCCCTGCATGAAACTTGTGAAAAACCAGGGAGGACATTCGATAGCTGTGTACTGCGAGGAGAGGGAGGAGAGCCGGGATTACGCCCTCAGGCTCCTGCGCGACGGACGGGTCAACTTCATCGCGGAAGGCGTCTACACAAAAAACTCGAAGATGTTCAAATACACATCTTCGATAATAGACATGGTCTCAGCTTCGTACAGGCTTTATATGCTTACTAAATCCGTCAGCCCTGAATCAGAAGAGGCCGGAACTGAAAACTAAAAGGATAAAATACAATTAACATACGTGTCCTCATTTATCGTTGGGATCCTTTGTTTCGTTTTTGATGTGAACATCCCTTTGCGGGAAAGGTATTTCAATCTTTGCGCTGTTGAATGCAGTTAGCATCTTATGCCGGATAGAGCTCTTGACGTCCCTTTCGATATTTTCCTTTATGTCCACAAAGAACTGGGCAGTCAGGTCTAGTGCGCTTTCGCCGAAATTCTCGAAAAGGATCTTGTATGGAGGCGATTTCAGGACATTTTTATCTTTGCTCAGTATCTCCCTCATGATCGACATCGCCTGTTCTATGTCAGTGTCATATGCCACGGATATCTTTACCTCTGTCCTTGTGAAGGAGTTGTTGAGCGTCAGGTTAACTATTGCCCCCTCAAGGACCTTGCTGTTGGGGATTATGAGGTGGTTGCTCTGGTCGCACCTTACAACGGTGTTCTGGAGCGTTATCTCCTCGACTATTCCTCTTCTTTCGGCGATTATGACTTCATCCCCGATACGGACTTTTTTCTGGAAAAGGAGTATCATGCCGCTGAATATGTCGCCGGTGTATTTCTGTGTGCCAAAACCGACTGCGATTGCAACAGCGCCTCCGAGGAAGGCGAAGGCGGTGAGGGGGATGTGAAGGCTCCAGAGGCCGAAGAAAGTTGAAATGATCACGCCTGTATAGTAGATGAATTTTTGAATGATAAGGCTGCTGTGCCTGCTCATGCTCAGTCCGTCAGATGTCCTTTTCCTGAAGACATAAGCAAAATACCTGGTTATGGCTATGCCGAGAAGGAATATCATCAGTCCAAAAGAAAACTTGCCAACTGTTACAGGGTATTCACCCACATGCCAGAGCTCGGTCTCCTTGATCCTTGAAAAATTGTTTCCCCAGAAGAAGTTCATCTTGTCTTCATTGCCCTGTGTCCCGGTTATGCGCAGCGATTCTTTTCGTAGATCCATGTACTGGCTCCTTATCATTCCCAGGTCCACAAGGTATGAGAGGTATCTTTTTTTTCTGACAGCAAGGTTATCAAGGAACTTGTCCCTATTCACGGCGTCACCTTCGGTGATCAACCGGCTCTCGCCGCTGAACCTTCTCTTGACTGCCTGTTCTGTCTCCCTGATCGTCTGTATTGCATCCACGCAGAGGGTGATATTCGCATTGATGTCATCAATGTAGTCATTTGTTTTAGAGATGATAAATTGTTGTCTCGAAAGATCAAGGTTTCCTTCTAGGAGATCCTGCATACCTCTCCATACTGACCTGAGTGAGGTCAATTTTTCGATGACTTCCAGGATCATCAGTATCTCGTCCCTGACCAGCTGTTTCTCATTAGCGATCCAAAATCTTGTAAACTGAGTCATTTCAGTTGAATCATCACTGAACTCACCCGCAGGATCTATCTTTTTTTCAAGCACGGAGATAGTGTCGTAAAGAGATCTGGTTTTTTCTATCACCATGGAGTTAAGGAAGACGAAATCTTCACTGTTGAACTTGATATTTTTCCTTATGTTTTCAAGCATTGGTCCGATAATGGCTATCTTGCCCTCTGTGTCGTTCAGTTCTTTTTCGGCGAGCGACAAAGTAGCGGTATTAAGTGTATTTATTGCAGTACATTCTTCTAACTTCGCCATTATCTCCCTCATGCGCCAGCTGTTGGTCAGGTTGTTTCCGCTGACTCTTGAGAGCTGGTCGTTTACAAGGCGGAACTTTTTTTCTGCCTCATCCCTCTCTCCATTGTTTCTCAGGATCGCGGTTTTGGTTTTTTCTATCAGGCGCTTGTATCTGTCTGCTTCGTTGAGGTAGTTTTCTACGTCTTCGAGGAAGTCGAGGTAGAGGAGGAATGAGTATGGAGGTGTTTTTTCGGCCAGTTCTTCGAGTCTGCCCTCTTCAAGGATAAACTGTGAAGTTGCAGTACCCTGTTTCTGAAGGAAATAGATGCTGTGGTATACATGTATGTTGTTTTCAAGCATCATCTCGTAGTTTATGACCTGCGAGACGGGAATGCTGTACTGTCTGGCAAGGCCCTCTTCCAGTCCCTGTATTTTAAGGACTTCGGACTTGAGAGTTTTTGTTCTTTCCAAAGGCTGTGACTGGTAATCTACGATCTCTCTTTTAACATCCGCAAGGGACTCAGCATGCGATATTGGCGAAAAGATGAGAAGCAATAAAAATGCAAGAAAAAAACATGAAAAGAAAATTATTGATTTTATGGCCGTCTTTCTCACGAAAGTTCCCCCCGCGGTTACAGCTTTTGGGTACCACATACATTGCTATTTTACATTAATTATCCAAAACAGAAAGGGACAGACACAGATAATCATCAGGCTGTCCCTTTCTGTGTTTTTCAGTATCCTTAAAAGGCTTATCCGAGAAGGAAGCCCGGGAGCAGAGAATCGCTGTCCTGCTGAACAAGCCAGTTGAAACCTGTGATGTTCGCAGCGCCCTTAATGTATGGCTGGACGGCGTCAAAATCTCCTACCTTGAGCCCAGGTTCATAGTGGCCTTCGAAGACGGTTCCCAGGATACTCTCGTGCAGGAACTTTTCACCGGGTCTGAGCTCTCCTTTTGCAGCGAGCAGTGCCATTTTCGCGCACGTTCCGGTCCCGCAGGGGGACCTGTCTACGTTTTTAGCCCCGAATATTACGCAGTTCCTGGCGTTTTCCCCTTTTTTATGGATACCGAACTCTGCGAGCAGTACCTTATTGTTTTCAGGGATGAGGGGGTGCTGTACCTTGTGCTGTTTGTTTGCCTCTTCCATAACTTCGAGACCCATCTTTGTGATAGCAGCGGCTTCTGAAGGAACGATCTCAAAACCGAAATCCTCAGCTTTCAGGATCGCGAAAAAACTTCCTCCGAAGCTTATATCGAACTTAACTGTTTTATCGATCGATGGCAGGTAGAGGTCAAGATCTCTTGCGAAAACAAAGGCCGGAACGTTCTTGAGTGTCGCCGAGACTGCTTCTCCGTCTTTCACATTGACCGACATTGTGACTATACCGGCAGGAGTGTCGAGTTTTACCTCGGTCACCGGTTCGGTGACCGTTACCATGCCAAGATTTACCATTGCCGAAGAAAGCCCTATCGAACCATGCCCGCACATCGATACGCTGCCGCCCGAATCGCAGAATATGACCCCTGTATGTGCGTCCTGGTTTACCGGCGGGACCATTATCGCTCCAAACATGTCCGCATGGCCTCGAGGCTCTGTCATTATGAAACGGCGGAAGTCGTTGTGATTATCACAGAAGTCTTTCCACTTCTCGGACATGGTCTTCCCTTTAAATATCGGAGCACCTCCAATTATTATCCTTGTCGGTTCTCCGCAGGTGTGGGAATCTATCGCAGCTACCATTTTTGTGACTTTCATATGACATCCACTCTTTTCATTTTTGGATTTAATTGGTTCAGATGCTAACACAATAAATTAGTCTCTGCAATCTTTGGTCATAATAAAAAATATTTTGATTGACAAATCAGAACTACCGAACTAATATTTAGTCGGAATAAATGCTCCATATTTTGCAAACTTAGGAGAAAATACTCCATGGACAGCGATGAAAGCATGCAGCTTCTTGAACGGATAAGGTCAAAATACGAACTTTTCTCTCCTGCGCAGAGAGTCGTAGGCAGTTACATACTCTCTTCATATAAATCTCTGGCTTACGTTACTTTGGCTGAGCTTGCAAGGCTGACTTCAACAGGACAGGGGACAGTAGTCAGGTTTGCACAGGCGCTCGGGTATGGATCTTTCTCAAAACTTCAGGCCGCACTGAGGGAAGAAATTGAAAAGAGCGCTCCAAAAACATTGGAGATCTATTCATCGAAGAGCGTAAGAGAAGAGGGCACGTCGCCCTTCGATACTGTCTTTGAAATGGAAAGGACTCTCATGGACGACACATATCGTCTGATAAAGAGAGATGACTTCAACGAAGCGGTGAGGATGATATCAGATGCGCCTGCCGTTATCATTTCAGGAACAGGGAGCAATTCATTCCTTGCGGAGTATGCGGGTTATTTCCTTGGGACCATGAAGAAGAATGTCGCTGTCATCAAAGGAACAGATATTTATGATATGGACCTGTTGCTTGATGCTCCTGAAGGGACTGCTGCCTTTGTTTTCAGTTTTCCAAGGTATCCGATAAAGACTCAGTCGATAGTAAAAGTTATGAAAGAAAGAGGCATGGGAATGATCGGTATCTCGGATTCCATTGCTTCACCCATTGCTGAGTACTGTGATCCGTTCTTCATAGTGCCGCAGAAGTTTATTTCATTCATTGATCCCTGTGCGGGAGTGATGTCTGTCATCCATTCGATACTGTACGGTGTCTGGCTCGCTGACAAAGAGGGCTGCAGAAAACGTATTGAATCAAGGAACCGTCTTTTTAAGGGTGAAAAAATATTTGTATCAGACAATGTCTATCTTCCGGATCTTTTACCCTGAGTTCTTAGCAGTACATGACCCGGCATACCGGGAAAACTTATAGGGGAGGCGTTTTTGTTATGGCGTACGATGTTCGTTTTATTTCTCAGGCAGATGTTGAGTCCCTCGGTATCACAATGAAGGAAGTAATGGATCATGTGGAAACGGGCTGGAAAATGAACGGCGAAAAGAAGACAGAACTTCCTGCAAAGATCGGAGTACACCCCAGGCACGACTGCTATATGCACGCGATGCCATGCTGGATCGGCGGGGAAGTCGATATGGCAGGAATAAAATGGGTCGCAGGCTTTCCGAGCAATCTCCAGAAAAAACTGCCCTACAACAATGGCGTTTTTATCCTCAATGATGTTGAGACTGGGGTAGTCAAAGCTATTATGGACTGCAACTGGATGACTACATGGAGAACAGGTGCGGCGGCAGGGCTTGGAGCCAGGTATTTTGCTGACCCTGATGCGGAAGTAGTCGCAGTGGCAGGTCTTGGAACTATAGGTAAGATAACCCTGCGGGCATTCAAAGAAGTGCTTCCCAAAATGAAGACAGTAAAACTCTATGATCCAATGCCTGAACAGGCTGACAGATATATCGAAGCAATGAAGGGCGTTTGTCCCAACGTTGAATTCGTGGTATGCCCCGACATAAAAAAGGCCTGCGAAGACGCTGACGTAGTAACGACCTGTGCGCCGATACTCGAGAAACCGAACAGGATCATAACGGCAGATATGCTGAAAAAGGATGTCTTCTGCATGACGAGCGACTACGACTCGACATTTGCGGCAGATGTCGTAAATAAGGGAAGGGTCTTTGTGTGCGACGACCGGAACCAGTATCTGTGGACGCAGGAGCACGGTGTCTATTTCCAGAACGGATACCCGCTTTCAGAAGAAATATATGCGGACATGGGAGAAGTGGTCTCAGGAAAGGCTGCGCCGGTCAGGGAAGGCCGCAGGACGTGTCTCTTTATGGGGATCGCCAGCCATGACGTCATGACAGCGAAGCTGATCCTCGAAAAGGCAGCAGCCCAAAATGCCGGGACAATGCTGAAACTGTGATCTGATCACTTATGACCTGTCCGATGTAAGATCCGATATTAAACAACCAGAAGAACAGACCCTTCTTGTTCCGGGAGACCGATCACGGACAGGAGGGGTCCTTTGTTTCTTTGCAGTACGGAGATTTTCTTCCTGAAGCTGTCCTCTGTGTACAAATCCGATAAGAGGATATCGACGTCTATGTGTTTTGCATTTTTAGCTTGAGAATAGTGATGTTTCAACTGATATCTTCTTATGATGCAAATTACTGATATGTTTTTCACTCCTTTTATGTGATAATTAATAAATTGGCGGCTGAAATAACTGGAAATAGATACGGTTCCAGTCCGTGTTTCAGTAAAAATATGAGGAGGTAACTGCAATGACAAAGAGGAAGATGGTAACACTTGACGGCAACGAAGCGGCAGCTTACGTTGCTCACGCAGTCAATGAAGTAATATCGATCTACCCCATTACACCATCTTCGCCGATGGGT